>CAZYYP010000001.1:0-3553 GCA_964651695.1 uncultured Gaiellales bacterium
GTGGCGGGCCCCACTGCATCACCCAGCAGGTGCCGGCCGGCCCGTTTGCTCGTTGACCGGCCGGTGGGCGCGGGCGGCCCTCCCTACCGGCGGCCACCGCCGATGATCGAGAGCAGCAGCAGGAAGACGTTCAGGATGTCGAGGAAGATCGACGCCGCGAGGAGCGGCGCGGCCTTGATGTCGGTCGTCTTGCGAAGCCGCTGGAAGTCGAACATCGTGAAGCCGGCGAAGATCACGAGCCCGAGGATCGCGTAGATCAGATTGCCGCCCGGGATGTTGACGAAGATCATCACGATCCCGAACAGGATGAGCCCGATCAGGGCGAAGAAGCACACGCGCGCGAGCGACGAGAGATCGCGCCGGGTCGCGTATCCCGCAGCACCGAAACCGGCGATGAAGAGCGCGGTCAAGCCACCGGCCTGCCAGACGGCCTGTGGATCCGTCCGCGCGTAGAAGGCGATCGAGGGCGCGACCGCGAGGCCGATCAGGACACCGAAGCCGAAGAGGAGGCCGACAGAGAGCTGCTCCGAGCGGGCGATGGCGAACCGGATGCCGATGAGGCAGGCGAATGCGGCGATGAACCACGCGAATCCCGCGCCCCGCGAGAGGTCGCGGCCGAGATAGGCACCGCCGGCGAAGAACGCCGCGGTGATCGCGACGAGCGACATGGTGTGCGCGAACAGCGTGCGCGTCTCGTCGTGTGTCGTAGCGGGCTGATAGGTGCTGTCGCGGAAGGACATGGCGGCGCTCCTGGCGAGTCGTGAGGCAGAGCGGACGAGAGGCGTCGCACGCGACCGGCGTGCGTCGGTCGGAGGTCGGCCGGCTCGGAGAAGAACGTGATCTTCCTGAAGCGTAGCCTGGCGTGCACGATTCCAACACCCTGCTGCTTCTGCCGCCGCCGCGAGGACGAGCGTCACGGCCGGTCGGTAACGTCCTTGACGACCGCCACGGTGCCACCCGCGGCAGCCGCGCCCTCCGGGTGGCGCTCGACGCCGGCGATGCGGTAGGCGTCGCCCTCGTCGAGCGTCTCGTGCGTGAGCAGCGCCTGGGCGAGCGCGGCCAGTTGCTCGCGGTGGGCGGCGAGCGTCTCGATCGCGACGGCCTCGCACTCCTGCATGAGCCGTCGCACCTCGGCGTCGACCTGTTCGCGCGTGTGCTCGGAGATTCCGTCGACGCCGCCGGGGAAGAGCGTCGGCTCGTCTCCCGGCCCGGGGAGGACGCTGACGGGGCCGATCTCGCCCGACATGCCCCAGCGGCCGACCATCTGCCGAGCCAGCCGGGTGGCCTGCTCGAGGTCGGATTCCGCGCCGGTCGTCTGGTCGCCGTAGATGAGCTGCTCGGCTGCGCGTCCGCCGAGCGCGCCGATCAGCCGGCCTCGGAGGTAGTCGGCGCTGTAGCCGTAGCGGTCGGCGTCGGGACTCTGGAACGTGACGCCGAGCGCGCGTCCACGCGGGATGATCGAGATCTTGCGCACGGGGTCGGAGCCGGTGACCAGCATGCCGAGCAGCGCGTGGCCGGATTCGTGGTATGCCGTGCGTTCGCGATCGGTCTCGGAGAGCACGATGTGGCGTTGGGTGCCGAGCACGATCTTCTCGAGCGCGTCGGTGAAGTCGGCCAGTGCGACATGCGCGTGCCCGCGCCGTGCTGCGAGCAGCGCAGCCTCGTTGACGAGGTTCGCGAGGTCGGCGCCGACCATCCCCGAGGTCGACGCCGCGAGCGCGGAGAGGTCGACGTCGGCGTCCAGCGGCACCGAGCGCGTGTGGACGGCGAGGATCTGCTGGCGGCCGAGCTGGTCGGGCGGGTTGACGACGACGCGCCGGTCGAACCGCCCGGCGCGGAGCAGCGCCGAGTCGAGCACCTCGGGCCGGTTGGTCGCGGCGACGACGATGATGCCCTCCGATCCGGTGAAGCCGTCCATCTCGGTGAGGATCTGATTGAGCGTCTGCTCGCGCTCGTCGTTGCCGCCGAACGAGCCCGAGCCGCGCACGCGGCCGATCGCGTCCAGCTCGTCGATGAAGATGATCGCCGGCGCTGCTGCCTTGGCCTGGCTGAAGAGGTCGCGCACGCGGCTCGCGCCCACCCCGACGATGGCCTCGATGAACTCGGATGCGGCGATCGAGAAGAACGGCACGTCGGCCTCGCCGGCCACCGCCCGGGCGAGCAGCGTCTTGCCCGTGCCGGGCGCGCCGGACAGCAGCACGCCCCGCGGCACGCGCGCACCGAGCCGCGTGTACTTCTCGGGACTCCGCAGGAAGTCGACGACCTCCAGCAACTCGTCTGTCGCCTCTTCGATGCCCGCCACGTCCTTGAACGTGACGCGCTGCTCGTCGCGTTCGTAGCGGCGCGCCTGCGACTTCCCGAACGCCCCCAGCGGGCCGCCGGCGTTCGCCAGACCGGCTCGCATGCGGCGCGAGATGAACACGAACAACGCGATCAGGAGCAGCGTGGGTGCGAATCCGAGCAGGAGCTGTTCCCAGAGCGGCGTGCCGACGTCGGGGTTCTTGGCGTTGATGACGACACCCTTGCGGGCCAGCAGGGAGTCCAGGTTGTCGTTGTTGACGAACGTCGGCAGCTCGGTCTTGAACCGGACCGCCGCGGTGCCCTTCGTGCCCGCCGGCGGTGCGGTCTTCTTCTTGAAATCGCCCTGGATCGTGTTGCCGGTCGACACGATGTCCGCCACGTTGCCGGCTGCGACCTGCGACCGGAAGTACGTGAACGAGATCTCGAGGCGGCTCGGCGTCTTCGAGAGCTGGGAGGAGACGATCAGGTTGACGACCAGCAACACGACGAACAGCGTCCAGATGCGCCGCCCGAGGCCCATCGGGCCGTGCTGTTTTTGGGGCGTCGGCTCGGGCGCCCCCTCCACCCGCCAGGGCCGGTGATGCTCGTGCGCGCCGGGCTTGGGCTTCCCCGGTGGCGGCGGGGGCGTACTCATCGAGCCGCGGCCGGGGTCTCGGCGTGCCCGCGACTCACCGGCGCGTGCAGCCCGCGGCGCGCGTTCGTCGGTATGGCGACCTCTGTACCTCTCACGTCGACTCCGATTGCAAGCGAGCGCGCGCTGATGCCGGCGCGCCGGCAAAGGGCTTGCCCGGGCAAGGCCCCACGGGTCGATCGCGGGCCGCAATCGACACGGGAACGGTAGCACCGGCCGAGATGTCATCCCACTCCGGGCCCTCGGCTCCTTGCGCGAGAACCACTAAGCTGACGCCATGGACGAGGGGTTTCCGATCGCATACCAGGTGCTGGACGAGGGGGTGCCCGTCTACGCGGCAGGCGGCGAGCTGCTCGGAACGGTCGATCACGTCGTGGCAGCGCCCGAATTGGACATCTTCCACGGCATCGTCATGCGGGTCGCCGACGGTCGTCGCTTCGTGGCGGCGGAGCAGGTCGATTCACTGCACGAGCACGGCGTCGACCTGATCATCGCTCAGGCCGACGCTGCCGACCTCCCCGAGCCGCACGGCGCGGCGCCCGTCTGGCGCGATGTCGACCCCGGGGTGAAGCCCAGTGGCTGGAGACATCTCATCGATCGCCTGGGCGGACACGGCGGCCG
>CAZYYP010000001.1:3653-14408 GCA_964651695.1 uncultured Gaiellales bacterium
GGGCACCTCGAGGCGCTCGAGCGCGCGTTCACCGCACGCGGGCTCGGAACGGTCGTGCCGCTGTGGTTGCGGCACCGCGCGATCGCCGTCTTCCTCGTGGAAGGAATACCCGCCCGGCCGCTGGAGGGATTCGCCGCCTGCGCTGCAGTGGCTCTCGAGCTCTCCCTCCGTTACACCGATCGCTTCTCGGGCGCGCGCCACCGCCAGCGCGCGACGGCCGGCGCGGAGCTCCAGCAACTCCTGCTGCCGCCCCGCATCGCCGGTGTGCGCGGGGCGGAGATCGCAGGGTCCGTGCTGCCCGCCTACGACGTCGGTGGCGACTGGTTCGAGCACGCCGCCGACGACACCGGGGCGTGGCTGACGGTCGCGGACGCCGCGGGCAAGGGACCGCGCGCGTCTGCTGTCTCGGCCCTGACGCTGGCCGCGATGCGCGCTGCCCGCCAGGCCGGTGGATTGCTCCCCGATGCCGCGGCCCTGATGGATCGCGCGATCGTCGGCTTCGGTGACCCCGCGATGTTCGTGACGGCCATCCTCGCGCGCTGGGCGTACGCGACCCGCACGCTGGAATGGCTCACGTTCGGCCACCCGCAGCCCTGCCGTCTCGCGGCCGACGGTGTCTTGGAAGAGCTCCACGGGCCCGTGCTCCCGCCGCTCGGGCTGCTCGACGGTCAGCAACTCGTGCCGGCGCGGATCGTCCTGCGGGCCGGCGACCGCGTCGTCTTCTACTCCGACGGCGTGATCGAGCGCCGGTACGCGAAGGATCGGCTCGGGCTCGCCGGACTGCAGCGCCACCTCGTGGCCACCCCCGGGCCATCGGCCGCGTCTCTGCTGACCCACGTACTGCAGCACGTCGCGGGGCTGCACGAGACGCCGCTCGAGGACGACGCCACGGTGATGGTGCTCGGCGTGCTCGGCGACCATGCGCACGAGCCACCGGCCCATCCACCGGACGGCGAGACCGCCGCGGACTGAGCTCCGAGCGCCCTACGGCCGTGGGACGGCGCGCTCCTTGGCCTGGAGCATCTCCCGCTCCCAGGCCAGGGCTGCCGCCTTGGTCCGGAAGTTCTTGGAGATCTTCTTGGAGGCGTCCTCGCCACTCGGGACGACCGCGCGATAGACGATGGTTCTCTTGGTCTGACGGATCTCGATCGCCATCACGGTCTCCCTGTGGGACGTCCTTTCGGTAGCTGCAAACTAGACGCAGCGGGCCTGGGCGCGGCACACCTGAAGCGACGGTCCGAGGCTCCGGCACGCCCGGCGCGTGTGAACTAGCGTTCCTGTCTACCCATGGAGGCGCCTGATGGCAGCGAATCTCAGCAACCACCATCGCAACACGCGCGATGCGATCTTCAATCATCCGGCGAGCGGCAACATCGAGTGGCACGCCGTGCTGTCGCTGCTCGAGGCCGTCGGCGACGTGACGGAGGAGCACAACGGCCAGTTCAAGGTGACGCTGGGATCCGAGACCGAGATGCTTCGAGCGCCGCACGACAAGGACGTCGACAAGCAGATGGTCGTCGACCTGCGGCGCATGCTGGCCGGTGCGGGGTACGGGCCGCACTCGGGATCGTAAGGGGCGGGCTTTGAACCACTGAGCAAACGGGGTAGTTTTGCGGCGGTGCGCTGCGCATTGTCACTGCCACCAGTGCGAACCCCGCGTTGACGTCGGCGCCGGCGTTTCCGCTGGGCACGGTGACGATGCTGTTCACCGACATCGAGGGTTCCACGCGGCTGCTCAAGCTCCTCGGCGGGCGCTACGGCGACGTGCTCGCGGACCACCGGTCGCTGCTCCGAACGGCCTTCGCCGAGTACGGCGGGCGCGAGATGGATACGCAGGGCGATGCATTCTTCGTCGCCTTTGCGCGTGCCCGCGATGCGGTCGCTGCAGCCGTCGCCGGTCAGCGCGCGCTCGCTGCGCACGGCTGGCCCGAGGGCGGCGAGTGTCGTGTCCGCATGGGTCTGCACACCGGCGAGCCGGCGGTGGGGGACGAGGGGTACCACGGGATGGGCGTCCACCGTGGCGCGCGCATCTGCGCAGCGGGTCACGGGGGGCAGATCCTGCTCTCGAACACGACCCGCGAGCTTGCCGAGGACGAGCTGCCCGCAGGCGTCGCGCTGCGTGACCTCGGCGAGCAGTGGCTGAAGGACATCGACCGTCCCGAGCGGCTCTACGACCTCGTCGTCGAGGGGCTCCCGTCGGAGTTCCCGCCGCTCCGCACCGCGCGCCCGGCAGCGGTCGAACCACCCGCTCGCCGCCGGCGGCCGCAGGTGCTCCTGGTTGCGGGCGCGTTGGCCTTGGTGGCGGCTGCGGTGGTGGTGGCGATCGTTCTGATCACGGGCGGAAGCTCGAATCCGGCACTCCCTGGCGGCGAGGTCTCCGCCGACTCGGTGGGCGTCTTCCGGCCGGAGAACGGGCGTCCCACGGGCGAGATCCCCGTGGGTGCCTCCCCGAGCGGAGTCGCGGCCGGTTTCGGCTCGGTCTGGGTCTCGAATGTCGACGCGAACACCGTTTCGCGGATCGATCCGGTGAAGGGCGTCAAGATCCAGACGATCCCGGTCGGGAATGGCCCGGACGGGATCGCGGTGGGCGGCGACTTCGTATGGGTTGCGAACGGACTCGACGGCACGGTCTCACAGATCTCTCCGCAGACCGACGCCGTCGTCAACCGCATTCCCGTCGGCAACGGACCGTCGGCCGTCGCCGCCGATGCGCGCGACCTCTGGGTGGCGAATGCGAACGACGGCACGGTGACGCCGATCGATCTGCGGACGGGGAGGCCGCTCAGCCCGATCTTCGTCGCCGGCCAGAGCGCCGATGGTGTCGCGGTCGGTGCCGGTTCGGTCTGGGTGACGAGCGAGTCGACGGGGAGCCTGACCAGGATCGACGCCCGGACGAGGAGGGTCGTCACGTCCGTCGTGGCTGGGAGTAGCGCGAATGCCGTGGCAGTCGGGCGAGACGCCGTGTGGGTGGCGAACGACCTCGACGGGACGGTGACGCGCGTCGATCCGGATTCGAACCGGGTTCACATCACGATCCCCGTCGGCGACGGACCGAGCAGCATCGTCGTCACACCCAGCGCCGTCTGGGTCGGCAACGAGCTCTCGGGCAGCCTCTCGAAGATCGACCCGGTAACGAACACCGTGGTGAAGATCGTGAAGACCGGGAACCGACCGGAGGGCATCGCGCTCGACGCAGGAGCCCTCTTCGTCGCAGTGCGCGCCTCGGGCTCCGGTCACCGAGGTGGCACGCTCAGGGTACTGACGCCAGGCGCCGACCTCGTCCATGTCGATCCCGCCCTCGCCTACTACGGGCCCGAGCAGCAAGTGGTCATCCTGACGAACGACGGGCTCACGGGTCTCCGGCGAGCCGGTGGCAGTGCCGGCGCCCGTCTGGTGCCGGATCTGGCCGTCTCGCTTCCTACTCCGACCAACGGCAGGCGCTCGTACACCTTTCAGCTGCGCCCGGGAATCCGCTACTCGACTGGGGCGCTCGTCCGGCCGCAGGACTTCCGCCGCGCGATCGAGCGATCGATTGCCCTCGCGAGTCCCGAAGCCTCCTACTACGCCGTCATCGCCGGCGCCCGTAGGTGCCTGGCGGCTCCGAAGAAGCCGTGCGATCTCTCGCAGGGGATCGTGGCCGACGCCACCGCGAGCACGGTCACCTTCAACCTCACGTCACCCGATCCCGACTTCCTCTACAAGCTCGCGATCCCCTCCGCGTACGCGGTGCCGGCCGGGACGCCTCTCCATCCGCGACGGTTCGTGCCTGCGACCGGCCCGTACGAGATCGCCTCCTTCGATCCCAAGCGGGGCATCCGGCTCGTCCGCAATCCGAAGTTCCGCGAATGGTCGCGGGCAGCGCAGCCGAACGGCTTCCCCGATGCCGTCGTCGTGCGTTTCAACGGCTCGGCGGCCACTCACATCTCCGCCGTCGTGCAGGGCTCAGCGGATCTCGCGGCGGATCTGTCCCTGTCGACGCTGTCGCCGGCCCTGCTTGCGTCTCTGCGGACGCAACATGCGGGCCAGCTGAAGGTCAGCCCTTGGAACCTGACCCAGTTCCTTGCTCTCAACACGCGAGTTGCACCGTTCAACGACGTGCGGGTGCGGCGGGCGCTGAACTTCGCCGTCGATCGCCAGCGCCTGAAGGATCTCACCGTGGGGGAGGGACTCGGCCAGGTGACGTGCCAGGTCCTGCCCCCTGACGTGGCCGGCTACCAGCGCTACTGTCCCTACACAGCGGCGCCGCACGCGAGTGGCGCCGGAGCATGGACAGCACCGGACATGGAGCGCGCCCGCAAGCTCGTGCGCTCCTCGGGCACCGCGGGCCAGGCGATCACGGTCTGGATATCGCCCGGGATCGGCTTCGGTGCGCGGGCGGGCAGGTACATCGTCTCGGTGCTCCACAGCCTCGGGTACCACGCGCGCTACCAGTTGGCGGCAGACCCGTTCTCGAACGAGGACAAGATCCACCTCCAGGCGGGCTTCTCGGGCTGGTATCCGGACTACCCGGCGCCGGGCGGCTTCTTCGATGCGACTCTCACGTGCCGCGCCTACAACCGGGTGAACTCCGAGAACCTCAACTTCGCCGAGTTCTGCGACCCCGCGATCGATCGCGAGATGACGCGGGCCGGGTTGCTTCAGACGAGCGATCCCGAAGCCGCGTCACGCCTGTGGGCCAAGGTCGACCGCGACGTGACCGACAAGGCGCCGTGGGTCGCCTTCGCCAACGGCGTCGTGGTCGAGGTCGTGTCATCGAGGGTCGGCAACTACCAGTACAACCCCCAGTTCGGCTCGCTGCTCGATCAGCTCTGGGTTCGCTGATCTCCGGGCGCCGACGGCGAGTCAAGACGTGCGGACACGTGCCGGAAACCCCGTAGAGTCGGCGCCGTGGATCCACGACACGGCCGCGCGAGCGATCTTCCCGAGCGCTCTCCGAGACCGCTCGGCGCAGGCAGCCTCGCGGCCAACGTGGTCTCCCAGGCTGCGGTGCTGATCGCCGCGCTCGCGCGCGAGGCCGGCGACGGGGCCGCCGCCGCGCAGGCCCAGCGCATCGGTGCACGGGCGGGCGTCCTCTCGATCTCGAACGACGCCGCGTTTGCGGCCGCCCTGCGGCAGCTCGCCGCCGCCGCGGACGGCCAGGGAGATGCCTTCGGGCTCGAGCTCGCCCTCGGCGACGCTGCGGCGACGCCACGTGTGATCTGCGAGACGGCGTGCGACCTCGCGTTGCTCGCGGCCGGGCTCGCCGAGTCGGGAGATGGCTCGCGGCGCGCCGACTATGTCGGCATCGCCCAGCTCTCGGCCGCCGCCGCGAGCTCCGCGGCGCTGCTCGTGCGCACGAACCTCGCCGTCGGCGACGATGACTGGCGCCTCGGCGCGGCGACCTCGGCAGCGGCCGAAGCCGCGCGGGCTGCTCAGCGGGCGGCCTCGGAGGACGGCTGACTACTCGGCCGAGAGGCGGCGGGTGAGCTCGCGCACGAGGCCCGGCGTGGGCTCGATGCCCTCCGCCGCGAGCGCCTGCTCGAGATCGGCCACGAGGCGCGCGCGGTAGGCCACATCGTGCTCGGCCCGCTCGACGATGGTGTCGATCTGGGCGCGCGCAGCCGGCAGCTGCGCGGCTGCGTCGACCCACGCCTGCGGCGCCGGGGGGAGCAGCGCGAGCAGGGCGGCGAGCCGCTCCTCGGGCGTGGCGTCGTCAGTCATCGTGGTCACCTGACGGTAGCGGCGCCGGTTTGCTTCCTTCGTAGGTGGCGCGCAGGCCCGCGAGGCATCGGCTGATCCGGCTCGCGATGGTGCCGTTCGGAATGCCGAGTGCATCGCCGATCTGCCGGTACGACTCGTCGCGGCAGAAGAACCGGTCGAGCACCTCGCGGCAGTCGGGGCTCAGCGTCGCGAGCGCGTCGCGCACCGCCAGCGCCTCGTCCAGGCGCTCCAGCTCGTCGTCGGCCGCCGCGAGGTCGAACTTCCCCTCCGGCTCCTCGCGCACGGACGAGCGGTGCCGGTCGACGCAGAGGCGGCGCGTCAGCTGGCCGATCCAGGGCTTCACGGCGTCGTCGTTGCGCAGGCTCCCGAGGTGCGCGTGCGTGCGCGCGAACACCTCCTGGAAGACGTCCTCGGCATCGTGCTCACGCAGCCGGTAGGCCCGCGTCGCGATGGCGTACACGTAGCGCGAGTAGCGCTCGACGAAGGCTCCCCAGGCCGCCTCGTCGCCGCCTCGCATGCGCCGGACGAGCTCGCCGTCGGAGAGGTCAGCGAGTGCCATGGCCGGGTTCCGCCCGCAGGACGTTCGTGAGCGCGACCAGCAGCGCGAGCCGATCGGCGCTGTCTGCCGAGGCGCGCGCAAGCGTCTCGGCGAGCCGCGCGACGGCCTGGATCTCGTCGGGCTCGCCCGCGAGCACGCCTCGCACGCGGCGGGCGCGCTGGAGCTGCAGGAGGGCGAGCGCGGCCTGGTTCGCGAACTGGCCGAGCAGATCGATCTCCTCGAGCGCGAAGCCGGGGCGCAGCGGCCGGTCGAGCACGTTGATCACGCCGAGCGCCTGGTCCCCGTGCAGCAGGGGCGCGCACATCAGGCTCTGCGGGATGAAGCCGGTGCGCTCCGCCGCGGCGCGTGAGAAGCGCGGGTCCTTCGACGTGTCGTTGATGACGAGCGGCTGGCGGGTCGTCAGCACCCAGCCCGCGATGCCCGTCCCCGACGGCATGCGCGTGCCCACGAGGGACTGCGCACCTTCGCCCGCGACCGCCTCGAAGACGAGCTCGTCGGAGTCGCCGTCGTAGAGGAACACCGAGGCGGCCTTGGCGTGGAAGATCAGCTGGGCGACGTTGACGATCGAGGCCAGCAGCGCGCGCTGCTCGGCCTCCGCGGCCATCACGCCGGCGGCGACCGCGGCCTGGAGCTCGGGCTCAGCCATCGAGCACTCTCGAGTTGTCGGCCAGCAGGGTGAGCAGGTGCTTGACGGCGGGGGGCGCGAGCAGCGGGTGCTTGGCGCGGATCAGCGTGCAGATGCCGCTGATGTGGGGCGCGGCGAAGCTGTTGCCCGTCGCGGCGATCGTGCTGCCGTCCTGCCACGCGACCTCGACGTCCACGCCGCGCGCGAAGAGCTCCACCGGCGGCTCGGGATTGGCGTACCACGTCATCGCCGCTGGCTGATCGTGGCTCCCGACGGAGATCACGCTCGCGAACCGCCACGGATAGGACTCCACCGGCATGTTGTGCGCCGAGGCCACGACCAGCGAGCGCTGGAAGAACCCCTGGTCGGTCAGCTCGTGCAGCGCCGCGCGCCACTCGCCGTTGGTCGTCGAGAGGCTCAGGTTGATGACGTCGTAGCGCTGCTCCAGCGCATGCCGCAGGCCTTCGACGAGGATCGCGCCGTTGCCGCTGAAGCCGGCTCCGAGGACGCGCACGCTGTGGATCTCGCAGTCGGGCGCGATCGCGCGGATGACGCTCGCACACGCGTTGCCGTGTCCGCACAGATCGCCCCGGTCGTCCGCTTGGACGCTGAGCGCCCCGTCGGTGTCGCGCTCGATCGCCACCGCCGACTGGACGGTCCCGACGCGCGGGTGCGCATCCACGCCGCTGTCGATCACGCAGACGCGCACGCCTGCGCCGGTCGACCCGCCGAATGCCCACTCGCGGGTCACGCCTCCGGGCCAGTCGGCGTCGACGTGCGCGTCCGCGAGCGCTGCCGAGGGCAGGCTCCAGGCGGGCAGATCCTCGCTCGTCTCCGCCGGCTCGGCCATGGCGGGAGCGTACCGGCGCACGGTGTCCCCGACGAGTCCGCCGGCCGGAAGAACAGTTGCACGCCCTGCGTCGAGGGTGCACGATCGGGCCACTCGACCGAGGGAGTCAGCGGTGCAGCACCACGTGAACGACACCGATGCGGCCGGCGCCCGCGTTCCCGGGTAGCCGTGAGCTCGGGGACCGCGCTTGGCTCGCTGCGCTCGGTGTGGTCGAACGAGGCGGTGCGCCGTGCGCAACTCGCGCTCGCCGGCTCGACGGTCGGCGACTGGTCCTACAGCGTCGCGATCAGCGTGCTCGTCTACCAGCGGGCAGGCGCCACCTGGGTCGGCATTGCGCAGGTCTGCCGCCTCGCCCCGGCGGCGATCGCCGCGCCCTTCCTCGCGTCGCTCGTGGATCGGTACCCGAAGCAGCGCGTGCTGTTTGCGACGGATGCCGCGCGCGCGGTCATCATGGCCGGCATCTGCCTGGGCGCAGCCACGGGTGCTCCCCTGATCGTCCTGCTCGCGCTGGTGTCGCTCACTCAGCTCGTCAGCACCGTGTTCTGGCCCGCGCAGGCGGCGATGCTGCCGACGCTCGTGCGCGAGCCCGAGGAGCTCACGGCCGCGAACGTCACCCTGACCACGGTCGAGTCGACCGGCAGCGTGATCGGGCCTGCGCTCGGGGCCTCGGCGCTCGCCGTCTTCGGTACGACGCTCGCGTTCGTCGTCCCGATCGCCGCCTACGCCCTCTCGGCCGTGGCCGTGACGCGCGTTCGGCCGCGCGTGGCGGAAGCCGGCGCCGTGGTGGAGTCCGGTGACGACGCGAGCGGGGGAGCGACGCGACATGGCGTGCTCGCGGGGCTCGCCGCGGTCGTGCGGCACGGCGATGTCCGCGTCCTCGTCGGCATCTACTGCGCACAGGTGCTCGTCGCCGGCGCGCTCAACGTGCTCACGGTGGTGGCCGCCCTCCAGTTGCTGCATGCGGGGGACAGCGGCGTCGGTGCGATGGTCGCCGCGGTGGGGATCGGCGGCCTCCTGGGAGCGGTGCCGGCGCTCGCCCTCTCGCAGCGCGCGCGACTCACGACGACCTTCGTTCTCGGGCTGCTGCTCTGGGGCGTTCCGATCGCCCTGATCGGACTCGCGGTGAGCCTGCCGCTCACGCTCGTGATGCTCGCCCTCGTCGGCGTCGGCAACACGCTCGTCGACGTCTCGGCGATCACGCTGCTGCAACGCGCCACCCCGGTCGCGCTGCTCGGGCGGGTGTTCGGCGTGCTCGAGAGCGTCGCCATCGCGTCGGTCGCCGTGGGCGCCGGATTGACGCCCGTGCTCCTCCGCCTGGTGGGCGACCGCGGCGCGTTCCTGATCACGGGAGCCGTGCTGCCGATTGCAGCGCTGGCACTGTGGCCGCGACTGCGGCGCCTGGATGCCTCGACGATCGAGCCGCGCCGCATCGGCCTCCTGCGAGGCGATCCGATCTTCGCCCCCTTGCCGGGCGCGATGGTCGAGCAGCTCGCGCGATCGCTCGAGCCGGTGTCGCTCGCACCCGGCGAAGCGCTCTTCGCCGCAGGGGACGCCGGCGACCGCTATTACCTGATCGATCGGGGCAGTGTGCGGATCGACCCTCCCGGCCAGGCGGCGCGCATGCTCGGGCCCGGGGAGGGGTTCGGCGAGATCGCGCTCATCCGCGACACCCCGCGAACGGCCTCTGCGCGCGCCGCGGCGGAGACCCGCCTGTTCGCGCTACGCGGCGACGAATTCGTGTCGGCCGTGACCGGCCACGCCACGAGCGTCGAGGCCGCGAATGCCGTCATCGCGAGCCGGCTGCAAACGTTGCGTCCGTCACTTGCGTCGGTCTAGACTCGCTCATCTCGCCCCGCGAGGGAAGAAGGCAGGCGCCACCCCCGTCCGGTGAGCAACCCATCGATCCAAGGGAGCGCGCGATGACGGACGAACAGCCCACCGCCGAGCCGACCGACGACGTCGAGGCCCACGCCAAGGATCCGGCCGAGAAGAAGTTCGAGCCCGCCGAGGACGTCGAGGCCCATGTCAGGCGCGAGTTCACGGAGAAGAAGTACGACTCGTCCGAGAAGAAGTACTGAGACGCCGGGGGGCCGGCGACGCCGGCCCCCCGCGTTCGTCAGCCGCCGCGCTCACGGAGCTCGTGAGGAAGCAGCGGCTGGGCATCGAGGACGGCCTGCGCGACGTCGATGAGCTTGTGATTCGTCCTGCGTGACTGGTCCCGGAGCATGAAGAAGGCCTCGTCCTCGCCGATCGAGTGACGCTCCATGAGGATGCCCTTGGCGCGCTCGGTGACGGCGCGCCGGCCGAATGCGCCCTCGAGGTCGTGGAACTCGGCGAAACGGTGGAGGACGACCTCGATGGCGCTCTTGAGCTGGTCGTCGTTCGAGCGCTTGGTGGTCAGGTAAGCGAAGACGCCGCGCTTCGCCGCCTGCTCGATGAAGGCGGGGTCCTCGGCGTCGAGGATGGTGATAACCGGGCAGTTGGCCTCGCGCACGATGCGGCCGATCAGGTCGAGCGCGTGCTCGGTGTCCTCGCCGACGCCGACGATCGCGACATCGAAGATCCCCCCTTCGGTGAGCGCCGCGACGGCCCCGATGTCCGTCTCGCGCGCCGTCACCTCGTGGCCGAGGCGCCTGACGACGAGCGCCAGTTGCTCGAGGTGCTCCGGGCGCTCGTTGGCGAGCAGTACACGCAAGGGACGGCGTGGCCTTTCGTCCATGTGCGCGGATCGTACGACTGTGTGCCGTATGTTGCAAGTGCACGTGAGGAACGGCACGTGACGTGCTAAGGTGAGGGCGTGGCCCCAGCACCTGGCCGCGTGACGCCGATCGCCCGATCGGCGCCCGCAAAGCCGGTCTCAGCCCGCACGGCCGGCGACGAGTGAATCGTCGAGGTGCCCCGTGGTCGTGTTCGAGACTGCCGTGGGCGTGGCCGAGCGCCGTGCCGTCGAAACCTGTCCCCATCCCGCGTGGGACGAGCCCGCGGGTCGTGCGAGATGGTGAGCTGGCGCGAGGACGAGGC
>CAZYYP010000001.1:14508-51110 GCA_964651695.1 uncultured Gaiellales bacterium
GCGTGGGACGAGCCCGCGGGTCGTGCGAGATGGTGAGCTGGCGCGAGGACGAGGCGCGCAACGAGGCGCGTTTCCGCACACAGAACGAGTGGGTCGAGACCGCGGGAAAAGCGCGTGATTCGCTGATCGCCTTCGTGTGCGAATGCGGCGACGGCGAGTGCGGTCAGACGATCAGCCTGACCGCAGGGGAGTACGAGTTCGTGCGGGCAACCTCGAATCGCTTTGCGATCGCGATCAATCACGAGAACCCCGAATGCGAGAATGTGGTCAGCGAGTGCGACCGGTTTGCCGCGGTCGACGAGATCGAAGGCTGGGGACTGCGCATCGCACGCGAGACGGATCCCCGCTCGAGCTCCGGCTGGCGGTCGAGGACGCCGGCATGAGCGCCGGCAACAGGGCGCTCGAGAAGCATGCGACCGAAGTCGCGCGCTTCGCACGGCTGACGGCGCAGCACCTCGGCCTGTCGTCAGCCGAAGTCGATCGCGTGGAGCTTGCCGCGCTGCTGCACGACGTGGGAAAGACGACCATCCCGGACTCCGTGCTCGGGAAGCCGGGACAGCTCGACCCCGAGGAATGGCGGCTGATGCGGATGCACACGCTGGTGGGCGAGCGCATCGTCCTGGGCGCTGCGCCGCTCGCGCACGTCGCCGGCCTCGTGCGCTCGAGCCACGAGCGCATCGACGGCGCCGGCTATCCCGACGGGCTCGCCGGCGACGCGATCCCGCGCGGAGCGCGGATCATCGCCGTGTGCGACGCCTATGAGGCCATGACGACCGGCCGGCCGTATCGGGCTGCGATCCCGCGCCTCGCGGCGCTCGCCGAGCTCCGGCGCGCTTCCGGGAAGCAGTTCGACGCCCTCATCGTGGACGCGTTCAGTATCGCGACGGTCAGCGCTCCCGCACGCCTGGCGCAAGCGGGGTGATTCTCATCCGGCTCTCATACACCGGGGGTACCGTCGCGGAGTGACCGATCCCGGGCGACGGCAGAACGTGGTGGACGAGGAGCGCCTCGGGGGCACCGACGGGAACGAGCGGCTGACCGCCAGCACGGGCGCAGTCCTGCTCGTGCTGCTGGGGGTGGAAGGCCTCACCGTGATCTCGCTGCGGTCGCTGCTCTCGCTGCACATCTTTCTCGGCGTGCTTCTCATTCCGCCGGTGCTCCTGAAGGTCGCGAGCACGGGCTACCGCTTCACCCGCTACTACACCGGACACGGGGCGTACGTGAGCAAGGGCCCGCCCCCGCTGTCGTTGCGCGCGCTCGGGCCGGTGATCGTGCTCGCGACGGGCGTCCTCTTCGCAACCGGTGTCGCCCTGCTCGTGATGGGCCCGGGCAACGGCGCCGTGCGCGGCGTGCACAAGCTGAGCTTCATCGTGCTGTTCGCTGCCCTGAGCGTGCACGTCCTCGCCCACCTGCGCAAGGTACCGGCACTGACCGCAGCCGACTGGCGCAAGCGCACGCGCCTTGCCGGCGGCTCCGGGCGGCGGGCGCTCCTGCTGGCGTCTCTCCTCGCGGGCCTGGCGGTCGGTACCGTCGCCATCGCCTACGATGGCGCGTGGGTCCATCGGGCTCACCACCACCGCTTCGACGACGGCGGGCGCTAGGCTCGTTCGCGGAGTGCGGGAAATCCGCACGCAGGGCGCGCGGAGACGCCGATGGCAGGGCCTTCGCCGGAGAGCGACGATGCGCCCATGTTCCGGAGCGCCCGCTCCGGTTGTCGAGGAGGATCCGGTGAAGACCATCATGTTGGCGACCGACGGCAGCGAGCAAGCCGCCGAGGCGCTCGGCGTCGCGATCGAGATCGCGAAGGATGCAGGGGCGAAGCTCGAGGTGCTCGCGGTGCGGCCGCCTCGTGCCGTCGGCCGCGGCGGTGGCGGTCCGGCGGTGCTCGAGGTCGAGGAGCAGGGCGGCGCGCAGCACATCGCAGATGCGGCCGTCACCTCCGCCGCCGCCAAGGGCGTGACCGCGACGGCGCATACTGCACATGGCGATGTCGTCGACTGTATCGTCGACATGTCGAAGATGCTGGACGCAGACCTTCTCGTGGTGGGATCGCGCGGTCATGGAGCGATCGCCGGGGCGCTGCTCGGCAGCGTCTCGCATGCGCTCGTCAAGCGCTCGCAGGTTCCCGTGACCATCGTGCGGCACGCCACCGCGCACCCGTCCTGAGACACGGCGGGCCAGGCATGCCGACATGGATGGCTGGCCCGCATGCGCGACAACGCCCGCGAGAACAGCCCCTGCGCGATGAGATCACGAGCCTCCCGGCCGGCCCGCGGGCGGCGCCGGCGTGACTGCCGCCGCTGCGCCGGCAACCGAGCGGCTCGATCTCGCAGGCGCGGCGATACTGCCGCTCGCCGAGGTGTTCGCGCGCCTCGAGAGCCGCGAGGGCGGCCTGGGCGCCGGCGAGGCGGCCGCGCGACTCGCGGTCTATGGACCCAACGCGCTCGAGGTGCACCGCGTGTCGGCCGTTGCCGTGCTCTTGCGGCAGTTGCGCAATCCGCTCCTGGTGCTCCTGCTCGCCGCCGCCGCGGTGTCCGGCCTGACCGGAGATCCCACCGACGCCTCGATCATCGCGGCGATCGTCGTGCTCAGCGTGGGCCTCGGCTTCGTGAACGAATACCGCGCGGCGAACGCCGTCGCCGCGCTTCACCGCGACATCCACCACCAGGCGCTCGTATGGCGCGACGGCGCGCAGGTGGCGGTCGCCGTCGCCGACGTCGTACCGGGCGATGTGGTTGCGGTAAAGGTCGGCGACATCGTCCCGGCCGACCTGAGGATCATCGAGGCGACGCAACTCGAGTGCGACGAGGCGGTCCTGACGGGCGAGTCGCTGCCCGTCGCGAAGTCCGCAGCAGTGATCGCGGCGCCCGAATCGCCGCTCGACCTGCCGGGCTGCGCGTTCATGGGGACGGTCGTCCACCAGGGCGCCGGGCGCGGGGTCGCCGTCGCGACCGGCACGTCCACGGCGTTCGGCCGGATCGCCGCCGGTCTCTCGCAGCGGCAGGCGGAAACCGCCTTCCAGGTCGGGCTCCGCGGCTTCTCGGCGCTCCTCGTCAAGGTCGCCGGCGTGCTCACGGTTTCGATCTTCGTGATCAACGTGGCCTTCTCGCGGCCGCTCGTCGAAGCGCTGCTGTTCTCGCTCGCGATCGCGATCGGCATCACGCCGCAGTTGCTCCCGGCGATCGTCTCGGTCAGCCTCTCGAGCGGCTCGCGCGCGCTCGCGCGCAAGCGCGTGCTCGTCAAGCGGCTCGTCGCGATCGAGGACCTGGGCAACATCGAGGTGCTCTTCACCGACAAGACCGGCACGCTCACGGAGGGCGCGATCAGCTTCCACGAGGCGCTCGACCCCGCCGGTGGGCAGGCGACCGATCCGCTCCTCTACGGCCTGCTCTGCAACGAGGCGACCATCACGGCCGCCGGGCCGGTGGGCGGCAACGCCCTCGACGTCGCCCTCGTCTCCGCACCCGCGGCCGCGCCGTTGCTCGCAGCGGCCTCGGGCCCGGCGGCCTACAAGCGGATGGGCCAGCTGCCGTTCGACCACGAGCGTCAGCTCGCATCGGTCGTCGTGCAGTCGCCGAGCGGCACGACGCTCGTGACCAAGGGGGCGCCGGAGGTGGTGCTGGCCCGCTGCATCGGGGTACCCGCGGAGGCGCCGGCCGTGCTCGAGCGCCTCTTCGGCGACGGGGCGCGCGTGGTCGCCGTGGCGACGAGGAGCGCGCCGGGCCTGACCGATCCGGCTGCCGCCGACGAGAAGGATCTCGAGCTCTCCGGCTTCCTCACGTTCGTCGACCGCCCGAAGGCCGATGCGGGAGCCGCCGTGGCGCAGCTCGCCCGCCTCGGCGTTGCGGTGAAGATCATCACGGGCGACAACGGCACCGTCGCGGGCAAGGTCTGCCGCGATATCGGGATCGAGGTCGCCGGCGTGCTCAGCGGCAGCGAGCTGGACGGTCTCGACGACGACGCCCTGGCCGCCGCGTTGCCGGGGACGACGATCTTCGCCCGCGTCGGCCCGGATCAGAAGTCGCGGCTGATCTCCATCGCACGACGCACGGGCGTCGATGTCGCGTTCCTCGGGGACGGCGTCAACGACGCGGTCGCGCTGCATGCCGCCGATGTCGGCATCTCCGTCGACTCGGCGACCGAGGTGGCCAAGGACGCGGCGGACATCGTCCTGCTCGACAAGGATCTCGGCGTGCTCGCAGAGGGCGTCATGGAGGGCCGGCGGATCTTCGCGAACACGCTCAAGTACGTGCTGATGGCGACGTCGTCGAACTTCGGCAACATGTTCAGCGCGGCCGGCGCCTCGCTCTTCCTCTCGTTCCTGCCGATGCTGCCGTCGCAGATCCTGCTCAACAACCTGCTCTACGACGTCGGGCAGATGGCGATCCCCGGAGACCGGGTCGATCCCGAGATCGTTGCGCGCCCGGCGGCCTGGGACATCGCCTTCGTGCGCAGGTTCATGGCGGTCTTCGGGCCGGTCAGCTCGATCTTCGACTTCCTCACATTCTTCGTGATGCTCGTGATCCTGAATGCGGGGCACAGCGAGTTCCGCAGCGGCTGGTTCGTCGAGTCGCTCGCGACCCAGACCCTCGTGATCTTCGTGATCCGCACACGCCGCGTGCCGTTCCTGCGCAGCCACCCGAGCCGCGGCATGCTCGCCTTGCCGATCGCGTGCGCGGCGATCGGCGCGGTCCTGCCGTTCTCGCCACTCGCCCACATCCTCGGCTTCGCTTCGCTGCCGCTCGCGTTCTTCCTGATCCTGCTGGGGATGATCGCGTCGTACCTCGTGCTCGTGGAATTCGTGAAGGCGCGCTTCTACGCCATCCAGGGGCGGCCGAAATCCACCCCGCCGACGCACGAGGAGCTCCACGGCCGCCACGTCCGCCGCCGGGCGAGGCGCTTCATCCAGCACACGGGCACCGGCCCGGCGACCCGCTCGGCGTAAGGTTCGGGCTCGGGCGCGCGGCAAGGCAGCCGTATCCGACACAGGAAGAGGGTTCTCGTGCACGCGACCAACGACGACACGGCGCCGACGCCGCTGGATGCGGACGAGCTCGCGCGGATCGATGCCTGGTGGCGCGCGGCGAACTACCTCGCGGTCGGGCAGATCTACCTGCTCGCGAACCCGCTGCTGCGGGAGCCGCTGCTGCCGGAGCACGTGAAACCCCGGCTGCTCGGGCACTGGGGGACGACGCCGGGCCTGAACCTGCTCTACGCGCACGTCAACCGCCTGATCCGAGCCCACGACGTCGACGCGCTGTTCATCGCGGGCCCCGGTCACGGGGGCCCGGCGATGTGCGCGAGCACCTGGCTCGAGGGCTCCTACTCCGAGTACTGGCCGTCGGTGACCCAGGACGCGGACGGGATGCACAAGCTCTTCCGGCAGTTCTCGTTCCCGGGCGGCGTCCCCAGTCACGTGGCGCCGGAGACGCCCGGCTCGATCCACGAGGGCGGTGAGCTCGGCTACGCGCTCGGCCACGCCTACGGCGCGGCGCTCGACAACCCGGATCTCCTCGTCGCCTGCGTGATCGGCGACGGCGAGGCCGAGACGGGGCCGCTGGCCGCGAGCTGGCACGCGAACAAGTTCCTCGATCCGGCGACCGACGGAGCCGTGCTGCCGATCCTGCACCTCAACGGCTGGAAGATCGCCAATCCCACCGTGCTCGCGCGCATCGGCGACGACGAGCTCGGCGACCTGCTCCGTGGCTACGGCCACCGCCCGATCTTCGTCTCAGGCGACGAGCCGGCGCTCGTGCATCAGGCGCTTGCAGCCGCGATGGACGAGGCCTACGCCGAGATCAGGGCGTTCCAGCGGGACGCGCGCGAGCACGGCGCCACTGCGCGGCCGCGCTGGCCGGCGATCGTCCTGCGCACGCCGAAGGGCTGGACCGGCCCGAAGATCGTGGACGGCAAGCAGGTCGAGGGCACGTGGCGCGCCCACCAGGTGCCGCTCTCGGAGACGCGGCAGAATCCGGAGCATCTGGCGGCGCTCGAGCGCTGGATGCTGAGCTACCGGCCCGAGGAGCTCTTCGACGCGGACGGCCGGCCGGTCGAGGCGATCCGCGGGCTGGCTCCGGTCGGCGCCCGGCGCATGGGCTCGAGCCCGCACGCCAACGGCGGTGAGCTGCTGCGCGATCTGGATCTCCCGGACTTCCGCGAATTCGGGGTGGAGGTGAGCGAGCCAGGCGGGACGATCAGCGAGGCGACGCGCGTGCTCGGCACGTACCTGCGCGAGGTCATGCATCGCAGCGCCGAGACGCGCAACTTCCGTCTTGTCGGGCCCGACGAGACCGCCTCGAACCGGCTCGGGGCCGTTCTCGAGGAGACGGGCCGGGCGTGGATGGGCGAGCGGTCGCCGCTCGACGAGGGCCTCGCGGCGGACGGGCGTGTGATGGAGATCCTCTCCGAGCACGTCTGCCAGGGCTGGCTCGAGGGCTACCTGCTGACCGGGCGCCACGGGATGTTCTCGTGCTACGAGGCGTTCATCCACATCGTCGACTCCATGTTCAACCAGCACGCGAAGTGGCTCAAGGTGACACGCGGCATCCCCTGGCGGCGACCGGTCGCGTCGCTCAACTACCTGCTCACCTCGCACGTCTGGCGGCAGGACCACAACGGCTTCTCGCATCAGGATCCGGGGTTCATCGACCACGTGGTGAACAAGAAGGCCGAGGTCATCCGGGTCTATCTGCCGCCCGATGCCAACTGCCTGCTGTCGGTGGCCGACCACTGTCTGCGCAGCCGCAACTACGTGAATGTCATCGTCGCCGGCAAGCAGCCGGAACCGACGTGGCTGACGATCGACGAGGCGGCCGACCACTGCGAGCGCGGCCTCGGCGTCTGGGACTGGGCGTCCTCGGAGGGCGAGGGCGATCCGGATGTCGTCATGGCCTGCGCCGGCGATGTTCCGACGCTCGAGACGCTCGCAGCGGTGAGCATGCTCCGCGAGCGCTTCCCGGAGCTCCGCGTGCGCGTCGTCAACGTGGTCGACCTGATGCGCCTCCAGCCTGCGAGCGAGCACCCGCACGGACTCGACGACGCCGGCTTCGATGCGATCTTCACACCGGACAGGCCCGTGATCTTCGCCTACCACGGGTATCCGTGGCTGATCCACCGCCTCACCTACCGGCGTACGAATCACCACAACATCCACGTCCGGGGCTACAAGGAGGAGGGCACGACGACGACGCCGTTCGACATGCTGATGATGAACGCGCTCGACCGCTTCCACCTCGTCATCGACGTGATCGACCGGGTGCCGTCGCTCGGTGGGCATGCCGTCGTCCACCGGCAGGCGATGGTCGATGCCAGGATCGCCGCAAAGCGGCACACGCGCGAGGCCGGCGCCGACCTTCCGGCGGTGACGGAATGGAAGTGGATGCCCGCGTCGTGACGGGAGCGGACGAGGTTCTCGTCGTCAACGTCGGCTCGAGCAGCGTCAAGCTCCGCCTGCTCGACGGCGGCGAGACCGTGCTCGCAGAGCGCGATCTCGCGGCGCCCGGCGGCGACGACGACCCACTGCGCGCCGCGCTGGCCGGCTTCACCGGAGTGCGGCTCGTGGGCCATCGCGTCGTGCATGGCGGCACGCGCTTCCACGCCGCCGCTGTCGTGGACGACGACGTGCGCGCAGCGCTTGGCGAGCTCGTCCACCTGGCACCGCTGCACCAGCCGCCTGCGCTCGCCGCGCTCGACATCGCACGCGAGCACCTGCCAGGCGCGACGCACGTCGCCTGCTTCGACACGGCCTTTCACGCCACGCTTCCCGCGGCGGCGTCGACCTACGCCGTGCCCGCCGCCTGGCGGGATCGCCTCGGCGTGCGCCGCTACGGGTTCCATGGTCTCTCGCACGCCTTTGCCGCCCGCCGTGCGTCCGAGCTCCTCGGCCGCGCCTCCGAGGGGCTCCGGCTCGTCACCTGCCACCTCGGGGCGGGTGCCTCGCTGTGCGCGGTGCGCGGCGGCACGTCCGTCGACACGACCATGGGCTTCACGCCGCTCGAGGGCCTCGTGATGGCGACCCGCTCGGGTAGCGTGGACCCAGGGCTCGTGCTCTGGCTGATCCGCTCTGCCGGCCTCGAGCCCGGCGCCGTCGAGGACGCGCTGGAGCGCCATTCGGGTCTGCTCGGCCTCGCCGGCACGGCTGACATGCGCGACATCGTGACCCGCGCGGCCGGCGGCGAGGACGTGTGCGCCCTCGCGCTCGCCGTCTACGCCCACCGGCTGGGAGCCGCGATCGCCGCCATGACGACGAGTCTCGGCGGCCTCGACGCCCTCGTCTTCACCGGCGGCGTCGGCGAGCGCGCGCCCGTGGTTCGCCGCTCGGCCGCCGAGAAGCTCGGCCACATCGGCATCGGCGTGGACGAGGCGCTCAACGCCGCTGCCACGGGCGATGCCGATGCCGAGATCTCGGCATCGGGCGCACCTGTGCGCACCGTCGTCATCCGCGCCCGGGAGGACATCGAGATCGCGCGCCAGGCCCGCGCCGTCTAGAGGATCACGCCGGACTGCTTGGCCGTTCCCGCGGGCGGCTCGACGCGAGAGGGCGTCGGCACGACCAGCACGGGTCGCGCAGCGTGCTGGACGACGCCGTGCGAGACGGAGCCGAGCACGATCGAGCGGAAGGTCGAGAGCCCGCGCGCGCCCATCACGATCAGCGCCGCGCCGTGCGCGTCGGCGGCGTCGACGACGGCGCGCCAGGTGCCCTCGAAGGTCCCCTCGGCGACCTCGGCGGTTGCGACGAGACCGGCGGCGTTCGCGAGGCTCGCGCCCTCCTCGGCGACCGCCATCGCGGCCTGCTGGACGTCGGACTCGTCGACCGACGGAATCATCATCGCGCCGTAGGCGAACGCCGTCACGGACATCGGCGTCCAGATGTGCAGTACCGTGGCGGAGCGTCCCGGGAGGAGCTTGCCTGCGACCTCGATGGCGTGCCGCGAGCCCGGGGAGCCGTCGAAGCAGAGCAGAATGCGATCGGTGTCGTGCGCGCTCAAGGGGTGCCTCCTGGAAGTGTTCCCCCCAGGCTAGGACCCGCCACGTGCCCGGCCATCGGGGTCGGCGCGCGAAGCGACTGCGGGTTCTTACCTAGCGGATGCGCGGGCGGATCCCGATGGCGGGTCCCAGGCGGTGGGCGAGAGTGCTGTCAACGGAACCTCGACTCGTCGTCGAGCTTTCTCACACACCACGGATGGGAGCACCATGAGGCGTTGGCTGCAGTACGGCGGGTTCGCCGCCGGGATCGTCCTGATCGCATTCGGCGTCGTCGCGATCTTCATGGGCGTCAACGGTCGATCGACCGTGCACGACAACCTGAGTCAGGAAAAGATCGTCGGCTCGGCCGACATGACGCCCGCCGGGATCGCAGCCGAGGCCAGGGCCGCCGGCTTGAAGAACGTCTCGTTGCCGACGTGCAGCGTTGCCGGCAAGGCCGTTACCAGCGGCTCGGCTGCGCGCTGCTTCGCGAGCTACATGCGCATCCACGGGCTCGAGGCGAGCGGTGGACTGACGTTCAGCCAGATGCCCCGCTACGCCTCGGCCGACGGCAAGGGCACGAACGTCATCGCCAAGGCGACGAAGGGCAGCGGCGGTCAGCCGCTCGACAACCCGGCGCGCACCGTCTGGACCAGCGAGACGGCGTTCAGCACCGCGCTCAACGTCAGCTACATGGCCGACCAGCTCGCGCTCTTCGGCATCGTCGTCGGGATCGCCCTGCTGCTCAGCGGCATCGGCTTCATCGTCCTCGCCGCCTACGGCGTGATGCGCGTCGCGACGACCCTGACGCAGCCCGCGCCGGCACCGGCCCGCACGCCGGCGGCCGCCGGCGTCTGAGCACTGGAGGGTGGGGCGCAGGCCGGCGCCGGGAGGCTGCGGCCGGCGCCCCACTCGGCTCTCAGGCGGGCCCGACCTGGACGACGCCGTGCTCGAGCGCGTAGCGCACCAGCTCGGCACGCGTCGTGAGCCGGAGCTTGTCGAGGATGTGGCGCCGGTGTGCCTCGATCGTCCGCACGCTGAGGTACAGCTGCCCGGCGATCTCCTGGTTCGTGTACCCGAGTGCGATCAGGCGCAGGACCTCGCGCTCGCGCTCGGTGAGATCGTCTTCGGGCTCGCGCATCACGAGCCGCGCCGCGAGGGCGGGGTGGACGTAGATGCGGTCGGCGAGCACGGCGTCGACCGCGCCGGCGAGCTCCTCGTCGGCTGCGTCCTTGACGACGTAGCCCTGCGCTCCGAGCTCGAATGCCTTGCGGGCGTAGGCGGGCTCGTCCTGCATCGAGAGGATCACGATGCGCGCTCCGCCCTCTCGCAGTGCGGCGATCGCGTCGAGGCCCGAGCCGTCGCGCAGGGTCAGGTCGAGCACGACGACCTCGGGCTGCAGCCGGCGAGCCTGATCGAGCGCATCGCGGACGGTCGCGGCCTCGCCGACGACCTCGAACCGCCCGGTCTCCTCGAGCACGCGCCGGACCCCGCTCCGCACGAGCTGGTGATCGTCGACGAGGAGGACGCGGATCATGGCGCCAGCGCCCGCGTGGCGAAGCGGACGCGACCTCCGCCGCTTTCAGGGCTCTCGAGCTCCACGCGCCCCGCCACCATGCGGGCCCGCTCGATCATGCCCTCGATGCCATAGCCGAGCGTCCCGGGTCCGAAACCGCGGCCGTCGTCGTCCACGGTCACGACGAGCTGGCCGTCGACGATCGCGGCGGACACGAGGGCCTGCTGCGCCCCCGCATGCCGGACGACGTTCGAGAGCGCCTCCTGGACGATGCGGTAGGTGGCCGTCGCCACATCCGGCGGCAGCACGCCGAGGCCCTTGCCAAGGCGGCAGCCGACCTCGAGGCCGCTGCGGCGCGCGATCGTCTCGCAGAGTCGCTCGAGCGCGGGGCCGAGGCCGAAGTCGTCGAGCACCTTCGGCCGCAGGTCGGCGATGAGGTCGCGGACATCCTCGATGGCGACCGCAACTCCGACCCGCGCCTCGCCGAGCTGTGCACGCTGGTCGTCGTCCACGATGTCGCGCTCGACGCGGCGCAGGGAGAAGAGGACGGACGTGAGGCCGCTGGCCGTGCGATCGTGGAGGTCCTGGGCGATGCGACGGCGCTCGCGCTCCTGGGTCTCGATCACGCGCGAGAGCGTCTCGCGCTCCGACTCCGCGTCGGCCTGTGTCTGGCGCAGGCGCGCCAGGGCCTCGGCGCGGGAGCGCTCCCGCGCGAGCCAGCGCGAGGTGCGGATCGCGATCGCGCCGAACGTCGCCAGGACGGCCAGCAGTTCCTGGTCGTCGGTGCCAAGCGGCAGGCCGTCGCTGCGGTCGGCCGCCAGCAGCACCGCGCCCGGCTCGTCGCCGACCATGACCGGCTGCGCGATGACGTCGTGGCCGTCGAGGCGCCGCGCGGAGGCGAACCCGCTGATCGCGGACGTGTCACGTCCGTCGACGTGGATCGACACGCCCGCATGCAGGACGGAGCCGACGAAGGAATCGGCCAGGGGCACGGCCGAGGTGTCGAAGCTCGGCCCCGCCGGCCCTTCGGCGACCTCGTAGCGGATCACCCCGGCGGACTCGTCGGGCACGGCGACGGCGACGAGCTCCACGCGCAGCAGGCGCACGGCCTCGCGGGCGACCAGCCGCAGCGCCTCGAGCATGTCGTGCTCGTTGAGCACCGCGGCGGCGGCGCCGATCAGCGCGACGCGCGCCTCGGCGGCGCGGCGCGCCTGCTCGGCCTGGCGGGTGGAATCCTCGTACAGACGGGCGTTCTCGATCGCAACGGCGGCCATGCCCGCGAGCAGCAGCACGACGCGCTCGTCCTCGTCGGTGAAGTCCCCGCTCGGCGCCTCGGTCAGGTAGAGGTTGCCGAACACCTCGCCGCGTCCCTCGACGGGCACCCCCAGGAAGGAGTGCATGGGAGGGTGGTTCGGCGGGAATCCGACCGACCGCGGGTCGTCCGAGAGGTCGTGAAGCCGCAGCGGGCGCGCCTCGTCGATGAGCACGCCGAGCACACCGCGACCGGTCGGCGCGGCGCCGAGCCGCCGTCGCTCCTCGTCATCGATGCCGGTCGTGATGAACCTGCTGATGCGGCGGTCGGGCCCGAGGACGCCGAGCGCGGAGTAGCTCGCGCCGGTGACGCGCGCCGCCGCCTCCACGATCGCCTGCAAGGTCTCTTCGAGGTCGAGCCCGCGCGCGATCGCGATGCCCGCCTCCACGACCTCCGCGAGCTTGCTGTGCTCTGCAGGGGCCGACGCCATCAGCGCTGCTGAGGATACAGGATCCGCAACTGCGGTTTTTCCGCAGTTGTCAGTCCGAGTCATCCCGGATGGCAGCGGGCACGGTCGGCTGCAAGCTAGGGGGATGACTGCCGAGGCCCCCTGCGCACGCCGGACCCGGCGTATGCTACTGGCCTACGACGGCTCGCCGTCGGCGCGTCGCGCGCTCCAGCGCATCGCGACCATGCATCGCGAAGGGGACGACGTGGGCGTCATCTGTGTCAGCGATCAGCCCGCCGACGTGGAGGGGCATCTCGCGAGCGCCCACCAGTTGCTCGCCGAACGCGGCATCGGGGCGACCCTTCTCTCCTGCGACGGCAATCCGGCGCGCGCCATCTGCGTCGCAGCCGAGCGGGACGAGTACGACATGATTCTCGTGGGCCGGCGGAACCTGCGCGAGGCCGGGCTGCTGCTGCTCGGCTCGGTCGCAGCGCGCGTCGTCTCGGGCGCCGCGTGCGACGTGCTCGTCGTGGCATGAACCCACGCCCGCCGGCTCATCAGGCCGGGGCAGCCGATGTGATCCTGCGCGACGGGCGCACGCTGCGCCTCCGGCCCCCGCTCCGCGACGATCGCGACGCCCTCGTCGACTTTCTCATCGCCCTCTCCTCCGCGAGCATGGCGTCGCGCTTCCACGGGGCCGTGAGCCCCCGTGCGGCCCTGATCGAACCGTTCCTCGATCCCGACTGGCGTGAGCGAGGCGCCCTCATCGGCGTCATGAGCGGACCCGGCGGCGAGCGTGTCGTGGGGCTCGCGAGCTACGACCGCCTGCGCGACCCCGCGGCCGCGGAGGTGGCGTTCGCCGTCGCCGACGACCTGCAGGGCGTCGGCGTCGGGACGCGCCTGCTCGAGCAGATCGCGCTGCGTGCGGGCGAGGGCGGCATCGAGCGTCTCGTCTTCGAGATCCTCTCCGGCAACCGATCGATGCTCCGCGTCGTCGCCGATGCCGGCCTCCCGTTCGAGCAGCGGATCTCCCGCGGCGTGATCGAGGTGACGATGCGGATCGAGCCGACGGCCGCCTACGCCGTGCGGGTCGACGAGCGCGATCACGTGGGGGTGGCCGCCTCGCTGCGCCCGTTCCTCGCGCCGGCGAGCGTGGCGGTGTACGGCGCCTCGGCACGTCGCGGGGCGATCGGCGGCGAGCTCTTCCGCAACATCGTCGATGCGGGTTTCGAGGGCCCGGTCTACCCCGTCAACCGCGGCGGCGAGGCGGTCGCGGGCGTGCCGGGACGGACGAGCCTCGCTGATGTCCAGCCCGCGGTCGAGCTCGCCGTGATCTGCGTTCCGGCGGCGGCGGTGCAGGCCGCGGCCGCGGACGCCCTGGGCGCCGGCGTGCGCTCGCTCTGCGTCGTCTCGGCCGGGTTCGCCGAAGTCGGCGCCGAGGGCGGCGCACGGCAGGAGGCGCTGCTCGCGCTGGTGCGCGCGCATGCCGGTCGGCTGATCGGCCCGAACTGCCTCGGCGTGGCCGCGACCGCGTGCAGGCTGAACGCGACGTTCGCCGCGCAGGCTCTGCCACCGGGCGGCGTCGGCTTCGCGTCGCAGAGCGGCGCGCTCGGGCTCGCGGTCGTCGAGCAGGCGCGCGAGCGCGGGCTCGGCCTGTCGGCGTTCGTGTCGCTCGGGAACAAGGCGGACGTGTCGTCCAACGACCTGCTCGAGTACTGGGAGGGCGACGCCGCGACCTCGGTCGTCGCGCTGTATCTCGAGAGCTTCGGCAACCCGTCCCGCTTCGGGCGCATCGCGCGCCGGGTGGCACGGCGGAAACCGGTGCTCGCCCTCAAGGGCGGTGCGACGTCGGCCGGCGCCCGCGCAGCGGGATCTCACACGGCCGCGCTCGCGAGCTCGGACACCGCCGTCGACGCGCTCTTCCGCCAGGCGGGCGTCCTGCGCGCGCCGACGCTGGCGGAGTTCCTCGACAGCGCGCTGATGCTCTCCTCGCACCCGCTGCCGCTCGGCCCGCGCGTCGCCGTGGTCACGAACGCCGGCGGACTCGGCATCCTCTTCGCCGATGCGTGCGCGGGCGCCGGGCTCGAGCTCGCCGAGCCCTCCGACGCGACGCGCGAGCGGCTGCGGGCCGTGGCGCCGGGCGAGGGGAGCCTCGCGAATCCCATCGACGTCCTGGGTTCGGCGACCGCGGAGACATTCGCCGACGTGCTCCCGCCCCTGCTCGACGACCCTGCGTTCGATGCCGTGTGCGTGCTGTTCGTGCGGCCGGTCGTGGTGCTGGCGGCCGACATCGAGCGAGCTATCGAGCGTGCGCTCGAGGACTCGGGGAGACGGAAGCCGATCGTTGCGGTCCTGCTCTCGAGCGAGCGGCGAGATGCGCACGAAGCTCCGCGCGGCTTCGCGACGTTCGCCTCGCCCGAGGCCGCGGCGCGCGCGCTCGGCACCGCCGCGCGTCGCGCGGCCTGGCTGCGGCGACCGGAGGGGGTCGTCCCCGCCTTCCCGGATGTCGATCGCGTGGCAGCCCGGGCCGTCGTCGCCGCCGCGCTCGCCGAAGCCGACGATGCGTGGCTCGACGCCGATCAGGGCAAGCGGCTGCTCGCCGCGTACGGCATTCCCCTGGTGCCCGAGGCGATCGCCGCCACGCCCGACGCGGCCGTGGAGGCGGCTGAGGCGTTCGGCGGCCCGGTCGTCGTCAAGTCGGCGGTACCGGGCGCGCACAAGACGGAGTCCGGCGGCGTGGCGCTCGACCTGCGCGAGGGCGACGCCGTGCGGGATGCAGCGGCGCGCATCGGCGGCCCCGTGCTCGTGCAGCCGATGCTCTCGGGCACGGAGCTGATCGCCGGTGTCGTGCGCGACCCGGTCTTCGGCCCGCTCATCGCCCTCGGTCTCGGCGGCGTCCTGACCGAGCTGGTGGCGACGGCCTCCGTCGGCATCGCGCCGCTGACCGACCTCGACGCCGAGGATCTCGTCGCGGCGGGGCCGGTCGGCCGGCTCATGGCCGGGTTCCGCGGTCAGGCGCCGCTCGACGCCGGCGCCACCGCGGATCTCCTCCATCGCCTGTCGGCGCTCGCACTCGATGTGCCCGAGATCGCCGAGCTCGATCTCAACCCCGTGCTCGCGACGAGCGCCGGTTGTACGGCGGTCGACAAGCGCATCCGCGTGCGCCGGAGCGCGCCCTCGGGCCGCATCAAGAGCTGGTAGCCGCCGTCGCGCGGCTCGCCGCGAAGTCGGCCCGGTCATCGGCGCCGACGGCGTGCCATGCTGCCCGGGTCGAGCCCTGCCGGAGGTAGCTGATGAGTCCCTTGCACCGACGCTCGAGCGGCAGGCCGCGTGCGGCCGACGACGTCTACGCGTCGACCGACCTCTCGGTCAGCGCCCCGACCAGCCGCTTCCCGGACGGCGAGATCGACGCGCGGCATGCCTATGCCATCGTGCACGACGAGCTCATGCTGGAGGGCAACCCGCGCCTCAACCTCGCGACCTTCTGCAGCACGTGGCTCGAGCCGGAGGTGCACGAGCTCATGAGCGAGGCGATCGGGCGCAACATCGTCGACAAGGACGAGTATCCGCAGACCGCCGAGATCGAGGCGCGCTGCGTGCGCATGCTCGCCGACCTCTGGAACGCGCCGGACGGCACGGTGCCGATCGGCACCTCGACGACCGGCTCGAGCGAGGCGGCGATGCTCGGCGGCCTCGCCGCCAAGCACCGCTGGCGCGCCGCGCGCGTCGCGGGCGGGAAGCCCGCGGACAGGCCGAACCTCGTATGCGGCCCGGTGCAGGTGTGCTGGGAGAAGTTCGCTCGCTACTTCGACGTCGAGCTGCGCGAGGCGCCGATGACCGCCGGCTCATACACGCTGACGCCCGGGCAGGTCGCGGAACGCTGCGACGAGAACACGATCGCCGTCGTCGTCACGCTCGGTCAGACGTTCACGGGGCTGTACGAGGACGTGGGGGAGGTTGCTCGCGCACTCGACGACATCGAGCAACGGTCGGGCGTGTCGATCCCCATCCATGTCGACGCCGCGAGCGGTGGCTTTCTCGCGCCCTTCAGCGCGCCCGGCCTCCTCTGGGACTTCCGCGTCCCGCGCGTGCGCTCCATCAACGCGTCGGGGCACAAGACGGGGCTCGCGCCGCTCGGGTGCGGCTGGGTGCTCTGGGGCGATCACGCCGATCTCCCGAAGGAGCTCGTGTTCGACGTGAACTACCTCGGCGGCGAGTACCCCACGTTCAGCCTCAACTTCTCGCGCCCGGGCGGACAGGTGATCGCGCAGTACTACGAGTTCATCCGGCTCGGCCGTGACGGCTACCGCAAGGTGCACGGCGCCTGCTACGAGACGGCGCGCTTCATCGCGGACGGGATCAGGGCGCTGCCGGCGTTCGAGGTCGTCTACGACGCCGACCCTCAGCGAGGCATCAGCGCCGCGACGTGGCGGATCGCCGACGGCGCCGATCCGGGGTTCAACCTCTTCGACCTCGCCGACCGGCTCCGCATGTCGGGGTGGCTCGTCCCCGCGTATTCGCTGCCCGCCTCGCTCGAGCAGCAGATCGTGCAGCGGGTCCTCGTGCGGCACGGCTTCAGCCGCGACCTCGCCGGCCACCTGCTCGAGGATGTCGACCGGGCACTCGAGACGCTCAGGCGCCACCCGCCGTCCGCATCGCTTACCGAGGAGGAGGCAGGCGGCTTCTCGCACGACGCCCGGCCGGCCAAGGCGGGGCCTGCGCCGCCGGCGTGACCCCGAGAGCCACGCCGGCGGCGGCGCCGCGGAGGGTCTAGAGAATCCCCTTGAGCCCCGGCAGCGCTCCCGACTTGATGCGTGCGATGGAGACCGCGATGCGGCCGTCGCGCACGGTCAGCTGCTGACCGCTCTTCGTCGTCAGCCACACGCGCAGCCGCGTGTTGGCGACGCGGTTTCCGCCCACCGTCGCGAACGGCGCCTTGAGGAGCTCGGGCTTGCTGATCGCGAGGTAGAAGCGCACCTTCTTGCCGCCGGGGAGCCTGATAGAGGCGCGCCGCCCGAGGATGACCTTGCCGTCGCCCGCCAGCGGGGCGGTCGCGTCGAGCGAGTACAGCCGGCGCGCGCCCGTGCGCGTGCGGAGCTCGGCATGCGCCGCGCAACTCGGCTTGCAGATGGCGGGCACCGTGTACTGCACCTGGATGCGGAAGCCCTTGCCGCCCGGCGAGCTCTGGAGCGCGACCTGCCGCGGTCCGGGGGCGACCGTGACCGCTGCGGGCGGGGCCACGTCGTTCACGTAGATCGCGTAGGAGCCCTGCCCCGACGTGGTCTGGTAGTTGGTGGCGAGGAGGAGATCGTCGCCCACCGGCGATGCCGTGAGCGCGTAGGCCCCGTTGGGCGCGGCAGTGGGAATGCCGGCGTCCTGGACTGCGCCGCCCGCGCCGGTCGCGTCCCCGAGGACGTAGCTGTAGGACGTGCCGTTCCACCAGGCGATCCACAGCCGCCCGTCGCTGCGGTAGGCGTCGGCGACGACGCGGCCGGCGGTTTCGCCGCTCCCGGCCATGTCGGCGATCAGCGTGGGCGCGGCCTGGCCGATCCACCACGAGACGAGGCGGTCCGTCTTCGAGCCGGACGGCGCGTCGCCGTAGACGAGCCGGCACGCAGCGGCGCAGGCGAGCGCGATGCCGAAGCTGTTGTTGTCGATCCCCGCGCTGTCGGGCACTGCGGTCGGCGCACCCACCGGCAGGCCGGTGACCGCGTCGATCTGTTGCACGAAGATGCCCGTCGTGGCTCCGCCCGAGGAGTACCACGCGATCCAGAGCCGGCCGCTCGAGTCGCGCGCGAGCCTGGGCGCGTAGCCGTCGACGCCCGTACCCAGCTGGGCCTCGAGGTCGGCGGACCTCACCGAGGCCGGCGAGCTCGGATTCACCCAGATCGAGATGGTGCCGGAGCCGTTGCCCGCGAAAATCGGCGTGCTGCCGCTGAGCGCCCCGGTCGAGATGCCGAGGCCGTCCCCGGAGCCGACGGGCGCCGGTGCCGTCCAGGTGCCGTCCGCGTTGTGCGTCGCTGCGATCAGCCCGCGCAACGGGTCGGCGGCATCCACCGAGTGGCTGCCGTTGAACACGATCTGGAGGGCGCCCGCCGTCGTCGGAACGAGACCTTGCCGGTAGTCGACGTTGGCCCAGCCCGAGGCCACGGTGAACGGCACACCGCTCGCGACGTCGTGGAGGGGCGAGGTCTGGAACGTGTCGGAGACGAGATCCTGCGTGGTCGAGCTCGTGTCCTGCTCCCAGGCCACGACGGCGGTCGTTCCGAGGATCCCGACGGACGGCACGGTGATGGACGAGGCGCTGTCGCTCGAGATCTTCGTCCACGTCGTGTCGGCGGCGGCCGCGGCGGGGAGGATCGAGAACGCAGCGGCCGAGACGGTCAGCGCTGCGCAGAGGAGGGACTGCTTGACCACGTGCTTCCTTCCGAACGGGGGTACGGCAGAGCCGACCGTAGCGGTGGCTTGCAGAGGATCCGCATAGCCGTGCGTTTGGCGTGCGCGCGCGACGGGCACGTCGTCGGCGGCCGAAGGATGCGCTGCTGCCCGAGAGCTCGTGGCGGCTGACGCCGGCCCGAGCCGCTCCCGTCGAGCACGACGCCCGGGCCCCCTGGTGCCGGTTGGTGCGAACAGGGGTGGAAACCCGGGCCGCGCGCGACTATATGTTCGTGTCGAGGAGGTGCGATTCCATGGGCATGATCCGACGGAAGAACGTTGAGGGGCAAAAGGCCGAGCAGGAGCGGCACGAGGAGGCGCTGCGCGAGCGCGCGTTGCGCCTCGTCGACACGCGCGGGGTCGTCGTGCGCGAAGCCGAGGCCGAGCTCAATGCGGCGCTCGCCGAAGTGCGCTCGTATACGACGCCCGAGCGCGAGCAGCGGGTGGCGGAGGCGACGCGCGCCCTCGTCGCGGCCAAGTGGGCGCAGGGGTCCGACTGACGGTCGGCTCCGCGTGGCGCGTGCGCGCCATGCTGCAATCCGGTATGGCACGCTAGGCCGATGTCCTCCGATCTCGCGCGCTTCCGGCTCGACGGCCGCTCGGCCCTGGTCATCGGCGGCAGTCGCGGCATCGGACTCGGGATCGCGCAGGCGCTCCACGGAGCGGGCGCTCGGGTTGCGCTCGCCGCGCGCTCGGGGGATGCGCTCGTGGCAGCCGCCGAGGAGCTGCGGGCGGTGGGTCCGGAGGCGCTCGCGTTTCCGGTGGATGCCCGTTCGGTCACTGCCGTCCGGGAACTCGTGCGCGCCGTCCACGAGGCCTTCGGGCGTATCGACATCCTCGTCAACAGTGCCGGCCTCAACGTCCGTAAACCGGTCGATGAGATCACCGTCGACGAGTGGGACGCGGTCTTCGAGATCAACGTGCGCTCGATGTTCTTCGCCTGCCAGGCGGTGGCGCGCGTGATGCGGGCCCAGGGCGGCGGGCGGATCCTCAACATCGGTTCCGGCTCGGATGTGCTGAACGTCGACAACATCGCTCCCTACGCGATCAGCAAGGCAGGCGTCCGGCAGCTCACGCGATCGCTCGCCGCGGAGTGGGCGGCCGACAGGATCCTCGTCAACGCAATCGCGCCCGGGCGCGTGCGCACCGCGCTGACCGAGGCGGTGTTCGCCGATCCGGTCAGGCACGCAGCGGCGATCCGCGCGATTCCGCTCGGTCGCGCCGGGCTGCCTTCCGATCTCGCCGGCGCCTGCCTGCTGCTCGCATCCGACGCGGGGGAGTACATCACCGGTCAGACCCTGAGCGTGGACGGCGGCTGGAATCTCGGGCTGATGGGCGCGTGATGGCGTCTGCGGGTCAGATGCGCGCGCTGCTGCTCGACGCCGAGCGGCACCTGTCGCTGGTCGAGACGGCGATCCCCGCGCTCGTCGGCCCCACCGACGTGCTCGTGCGCGTGCGCGCCGTCGGGATCTGCGGATCCGATCTGCACGGCTACCTCGGTCACACCGGCCGCAGGATCCCGCCGCTCGTGATGGGCCACGAGGCCACGGGCGAGGTCGTGGCGGTCGGCGAGGGCGTGCGCGCACTGCAGCCCGGCGCCCGCGTCGCGACCAACTCCATCGCCGCGTGCGGTCACTGCCGCCCCTGTCTCGCGGGTGAGCGGGCGATCTGCGAGCACCGCCGCATCCTCGGCATGGACGCTCCGGGCGCCTATGCGGAGTACGTCGTCTGGCCGGAGGACAGCCTGCCCCTGCTCCCCGACGCGTTGTCGTACGAGGCGGGCTCCCTCGCAGAGCCGCTCGCCGTGGCGCTCCACGCCGTCAACATGGCGGGCATCAAGCCCGGCGACGCCGTCCTCGTCGCCGGTGCCGGGCCGATCGGCGTCCTCACTCACCTGCTCGCCCGCATCGCCGGGGCGGGCACGATCATCGTCAGCGACCTCCACGCCGACCGCTTGGGCTCGGCACGCGCGCTCGGAGCCGACGTCGTCGTCGATGCGTCGGCTGCCGATCCCGTGGCGGTCGCGCGTCGGCTCACCGGCGGCTCGGGAGTCGACGTCGCATTCGAGGCGGTCGGTGCCGGCGTGACGGCTCGTCAGACGATCGACGCCGTGCGCAACGCGGGCACGGTCGTCTGGCTCGGCAACAGCGCGAACCTGATCGAGGTGGGGATGCAGGCGGTCGTCACGCGCAATCTCACGATCCGCGGCTCGTACGCGATGACCGGTGACGAGTTCGAGCGCGCCCTGTCGCTGCTCGCCGGCGGGCGCGTGCCGGTGGACGCGATCATCAATCGCTACGCGTCGCTCGAGGAGGGGCCGGTGCTCTTCGAGGAGCTCCTCGTGAGCCCCGCGACGATCAAGTGCGTGATGCGGCCGTGACGGCGCCTCGCGTCATGCAGAGCAGGAGGCGACCGTGACCGAGCCCGAGCCCCAGCCCGAGCGGCCACCGGAGACCGTGCAGGCGCCTCCGAGCGCGACCCGAACCTCGGGGATCTCCCTGCACGCGGTGCTGACGATCGTCGTGCTCGTGGCGATCATCGCCCTGCTGCTCGCGAACACCCGCACCGTGAAGGTGAGCTGGGTCTTCGGGTCGACGCGTCAGGCGCTCGTGTGGATCGTGCTCGTCACGGCGATCCTCGGCTGGCTGCTCGGGATCTTTACGAGCATGTTCTTCCACCGCAGGCGGGCCCGCAAGGCGATCCGCAAGAGCTGACGCGCAGCGGCTACCTGAGCTGGCGCACCGCGGCGCGGATGTGCTTGACCGCCTCCTGCCGCTCGATGCCGAGGGCGCCGAGCAGGTCGGCTGCGATCGAGCGGATCTGACCCACCATGACGTTGACGGACAGGCTCGGGCGCGTCTCGAGCACGCGGGTCGCGCGCCCGGCGGCCTGCAGGGTCGCCTCGATGCCGGCGATCCCGCCGCTCGCCTGGGCGAGCTCGGCCTCGATGCCCGTCACCCCGCGGGCCAACTGCCGGATCGCGTCGATCACGCCGGACGGGATCTCGTCGCCGGCTTCGAGCGATGTGCGCGCCGCGCGCGCGAGCACCCGCACGTTGCGCACCGCGTAATCGACGTGCAGTGCCGCTCGGGCGTAGCGCTCGACGTCATTCTGGTTCCGCCAGTGCGTGGGCGCGAGAACGGCCGTCTCCCGCGCCGCGTCGAGGGCGCGGCGGAACGCGTCCGAGAGGTCGGTCATCGCACGCGCGTGCTCGAGCGCAGCGCCGGCGGCGCGCGGGTCTCCGCCCTCGAGGGCGGCTGCGATCTCGTCGAGCACCGTCGCAACCTCGGCGAGCAGCGGGTCGGCAGCAAGGCGCAGCGCCGTCAGCGGGTTGCGGGGCACGGCGATCAGCACCGCAAGCCCGACCCCGCCCCCGACGAGCGCGTCGATGAAGCGGTACGGCACCGCTCCCGAGGTGGGGAGGGCGGCCACGAGCACGGCCGACGATGCCGCCTGCGCCGCCACGAGCGGGCCGCCGCCGATCAGGACGACCGCCCCGGCCGCGAGCAGCACCACCACCGAGAGCTGCACCGCCCCGGATCCGATCAGCCGGATCAGGAGGTCGGCCACGCCGATCCCGACCGCGACCCCGATCGCGACCTCGATCGCCCGCCGGCGATGCCCCCCGGGGGCGATCCCGAGCACGATGACGGCGGCGATCGGAGCGAAGAACGCGTTCCCGTGCCCGATCAGATCCTGTGCGATCACCCACGCGACCCCGGCCGCCACGGAGGTCTGGACGAGCAGCATCGCCGACATCCGGAGGGCTGTCGTGCGCGACTGCAGGCGCGCGCGGGTGTGGGTCATCGCCTCGGGGAGCACCGCGGCCGAGCATACGGACCGGTGGAGCGCGCGTCGTGGGACCCGCGACGGCCGCTACCCGCGCGGCGAGTAGCGGTGGTGCAGCATGCCGCAGCACGTCTCGCCGGCCGATGACTCGAAGCGCCCCTTGGCGTCGGGACGCAGTCCGAGCGTGTCGAGGAGAGAAGCTCCGGGAGCGCTCGGCATCCCGCGAGGGGATGGCGACGACGTCGGGGCTGGTGATCATCGCCCGAGGAGCGTGCTCCGTCCCGGAAGGCACGGAGCACTACGCTGCCCTGCGATGACGGATCTCGAACTGGGCCTCGATACCTTCGGCGACGTGACCGTCGATGCCGCCGGGGAGCCGCTGACGCAGGCTCAGGTCATGCGCAACGTCGTGGCCGAGGCCGTGCTGGCCGACCAGATCGGCCTCGATTTCTTCGCGATCGGAGAGCACCACCGCAGGGACTTCGCCGTCTCCGCTCCCGATGTCGTGCTGGCGGCGATCGCCGGGCAGACGCGCCGCATCCGGCTCGGATCCGCCGTGACGGTCCTGAGCTCGGACGACCCCGTGCGCGTGTTCCAGCGCTTCTCGACGCTCGATGCGGTCTCGGACGGTCGCGCGGAGGTCATCCTCGGCCGCGGGTCTTTCATCGAGTCGTTCCCGCTCTTCGGCTACGAGCTCGAGCAGTACGAGCGGCTCTTCGAGGAGAAGGTGCAGCTCTTCGCGGAGCTGCGCAAGGAACTGCCCGTGACCTGGGCCGGGACGACGCGCGCGGCGCTCATCGACCAGGTGGTCTTCCCGCCGACGGCCTCCGGCAGCCTGCCGACGTGGATCGCGGTGGGGGGGACGCCGGAGTCGGTCGTGCGCGCCGCACGGTATGGCTTCGGGCTCATGCTCGCGATCATCGGCGGCCGCCCCCTGCAGTTCGCGCCGTACGTCGACCTCTACCACCGCGCGCTCGCGCAGTTCGGCAAGGAGGCCGGCCCCGTCGGCGTGCACTCGCACGGCTACGTCGCGCGCACGGACGAGCGGGCGCTCGAGGAGGCCTGGCCGCACTACGAGGAGGCGCACGCGACGATCGGACGCGAGCGCGGCTGGCCCCCGATGACGCGCGAGCAGTTCGAGGCCGCCGCCGGGCCCGAGGGTGCCCTCTACATCGGCGCGCCCGAGACGGTCGCGGCGAAGATCGTCACGGTCGCGCGGGGCCTCGGCCTCTCGCGCTTCGACATGAAGTACAGCGTGGGATCGCTGCCGCACGAGTTGCTGATGACGAGCATCCAACTGTACGGGGCCGAGGTCGCCCCCCTCGTGCGCGCCGAACTGGGAGGCAGCCCGGCCTGAAATCGGGCCGCTACTCGCGCTCCCGGATGACGTAGAACTTCCGCACGCGATCGTCCTGATGCCACGTGCACTCGGTGCCGTAGGCGATCGCGACGGCCTCGCCCGGCCCGAACGACTGCGTCGTGCCATCTGGCAGCCGCAGGTGGATCGTGCCCTCGAGGACGACGCAGACCTCGTCGCAGGGGTAGGCGGGGATGTGCTCGGTGAACGGCTCGGCCTCCCACACGCCGGCGGAGAGGCCCGTCCCGGGCTCGAAGAGGCTCGCGGTTCGCGTCATCGCCGGCCCGTCGGGCAGTTGCGGCTCGAGGGCGACGAGCGAGGGGTCGAGGCGGACGATTCCTGTCATGTGCGCGATTTTAGTGTCCTCGCGGCACCGTGAAGCCCACGATCAGCTGGGCGGCTTCGAGCGGCACGTCGAGCTGCGGGCAGTGGCCCACGCCATCGAGCTCGATCCAGTCGGCGCGCGGAAGCCAGTCGTGCCGGTAGCGCGCGGCTGCGGCCGGCCAGGGCAGGAGGCGGTCGCGCGTGCCCCAGACGATCCGGACGGGGCACGTCACCTTCTCGGCCTCGATGGCATAGCCCTCGCGCAGGGCGAAGTCGATCAACGGGAGCGCCGCGTCGCAGCGGGCGACGCCGAGCAACTGGTGGGCGATGAGCTCAGGAGGGATGTGGTCGGAGTGCTCGACGATGACGTGCGTCGCACTGCGCCGGAAACGGGCCGAACGCACGAGCGCCGGCGCCTGCGGCGCGATGCGCTTGACCTGCTCGATCATCTGCATCTGGGAGGTGAGAGTCGTCCGCCACGTCTCGTCGCCGACGGCCCAGCCCCCGGCGGGCGCGAGAGCGACGATCGCATCCGCCCGCCCGCGCGCCGCCAGGTGCAGCGCCACGTAGCCGCCGAGCGAATTGCCGGCGATGCTCGCCGTCGCGAAGCCTGCGGCATCCATTGCGCGCTCGACCGCGTCGGCGAGCAGCGCGTGGCTGACAGGCCGCGGAAGCGGCGGGCCGCCCGCGTGACCGGCGAGCGTGAGGGCGAGGACGTCGTGGTGGCGCTCGAGCGCCGGGAGGACGAGTTCCCACGTCCGCCACGTGTCGGTGAAGCCGTGCAGGCAGACGAGCGGCGATCCGGAGCCACCGCGGTGCGCCGGGGTGAAGCTGAGGTCGCCCGCCATCGGGCCGCGAGCCTATCCGTCCCGCCGCGGATAGGCTGTCGGGATGAGAGCAGACCGCGCACGAGACCTGCTGGCCGGCGAACGGGCCCGCATCGAGGAAGAGCTTCGCAACCTCGCACCCGAGGGTGACGACGACGGCGAGGACGCCGGTGACGAGGCCTCGCGGCTGACCGATGCCGAGCTCGACGAGCAGGCGGCGGAGGATCTCCGCAGTCAGCTGGCCGCGGTCGAGCGCGCCGAGCGGCGTCTTGCCGACGGCACGTACGGCCTCTCGGTCGAGAGCGGCGAGGCGATTCCCGACGCGCGGCTCGAGGCGGTTCCGACGGCGGAGCGCACCGTCGAGGAGCAGGCGCGCTTCGACGCCGGCGTGTGATCGATCAGAGCGAGAAGCCCGGCGGCGGCTCGAGTTCGGGGTGCGCGCGAACGAGGGCCCGGACGTCCGTGAGCGTGCGCGCCCAGTCGTAGAAGAGCTCCTTGGCCGAGAGCAGCTGCACGCCCTCCGATCGCAGGCGATCGAGGCCGTGGAGGTGGGCCGCTCCCGGCGAGAACAGAGCGTCGGTGACGGCCGCCACGCGGTAGCCGAGCTCGGCGAGCGAGATCGCGGAGTGCGCGACGCAGACGTCGGTCTCGAGGCCCGCGAGGACGATCGTGCGGCGCCCGGTGGCCGCGATCGCCGCGGCGATCGCCGGATTGGCGCCGGCCGCGAAGATCGGCTTCGGGAGCACGGTGGCGCTCGCCGCCAGGCGCGCGAGCACGAGCGCCGACGTCGGGCCGTTCGTCTGCGGGTCCTCCTCGGTCACCACGACCGGCACGGCGAGGATGCGTGCGAGGCCCGCGAGCCAGGCGATGCGCTCGACGACGAGCGCGAATGCGGCGCGCTCGACATCGCCCCGATCGTCCGGGTAGAAGCCCTCCTGCGTGTCGATCACGAGCAGGGCCGACTCGTCGCGGGCGATCAGGGGCACGACGGGACTGTAGAGGTGGCGGGCGGCGCTACAGTCTCCCGGTGACCTCCCGGCCCGTGCTCACCGGACGATGCCTGTGCGGCGGGGTGCGCTTCGAGCTGACGGAGCCGCCGGCCGCCGCCGGCTACTGCCACTGCACCCGCTGCCAGCGTCGCACCGGCACGGCCGCGTCGGCCCAGGTGCGCATCGACGGCGGCACGTTCCGGTTGCTCGAGGGCGCGGAACTGGTCGAGGGCTGGCGCCATCCGGACGGCGGTTTCGAGAAGTGCTTCTGCCGCGAATGCGGGGCGCACCTCTTCAGCCGCGACCCAGACAACCCCGAGGCGAGGATGGGCGTGCGGCTCGGCGCGTTCGACGGCGATCCGGGCATCCGGCCTTCGTGGCGGGCGTACGTGGCCTACGCGGCGCCGTGGGAGCCGATCCCGGACGACGGCCTGGCGCGTTACCCGGAGGCCACGCCCTGACGGGTCCGCGGGCAGGTCGAGGATAACCCTCGACCTGAGCGTGAGACTTAGGGGTCCTAAGCTCGTCGGGAGCCTGGTGAGAACGCGCGCAGCACGGCGTCGACGGTGCGCTTCGCGAATGCGCGGTCGAGCGGCTGTCCGGTCAGGAGCAGGCGGTAGTAGACCGGGCCGATGAGCAGATCGTGGGCGGTCGCCGGATCGGTGTCCGGCCGGAGGTCGCCACGGGCGATGCCGCGCTCGACGAGACGCTCGACCTCGGCGTCGCGGACGCTTACCACGCGATCGCGGAAGGCCTGTGCGAGATCGGGGTCGGTCGCGAGGTCGGACACGAGGCCCTGCATCACGCGGCCCATGAGCGTGGAGCCGAGGACCTCGACCGCCGCGTTCACGAATGCCATCAGCTCGGCGCGCGTATCGCCGAGCACGGGGAGCTGCACGACCTGCTCGACCATGTCGAGCACGACCGCGAGCGCGAGCTCGTCCTTGTCGCGCCAGCGCCGGTAGATCGTCGTCTTCGCCACGCCGGCGCGCCGGGCGACCTTCTCGATCGTCAGGCCGTGCACGCCGCCCTCGACGAGCAGCTCGCGCGTCGCCTGAAGGATCGCGAGCTCGGCCTCCGAGCTGCGCGGCCTCCCGCCCCGGCGGGCAGGCGCTGCCGCCACGTGCGCTGCGTCGTCGTCGAGCAGCGCTCCGGCTTTCCCGTCGCCCGCCATGAGATCGTTATATCCGATACGTAGCGTTTGTGTCGAGCCTCTGCCAGAGGCGCGCACGGCTACTGCAGGTACCCCTCGACGGTTCCCTCGTCGCGCATCTCGACGTCGTCCGGATTGCCACCGGCGGCGGCCTCCGAGCGGCGCCTGCGCAGCAGATCCCAGTAGCGGTCGAGCTCGACCTTGATCTCGGCGAGGCGCCGGCGCTCGGCCTCGCTGCCGTTGCCGCCCGACTCGTGCTCCCAGAGCTTGTGCTCCTCGGCGACGAGCGCCTCGATGTGTGTGTGAACGTCGTCGGCCATGGGTCGCGACATGCCTTTCGTCCGATGCGGGGAGCCGGCCGCGCCGCGCGGCGAGATGGCCGGACCCTTGGGCGCTTGAAGCTGTAGCACGACCGGCGAGCCGCCGCGGCCGCATCTCGATACGGTGCGCACGTGGCGACCGAGGGGGCGACGAGCGATGTCCGGGCGGCGCGCGCCGAGGCGCCGGGAGTCGAGCGCCGTCCGGCGATCGTCGCCGTCGACGACGACCCGGTCGTCCTGGCGGCGGTCTCGCGCGACCTGCGGCGCGGGTTCGGTGAGCGCTACCGCATCCTCCGCGCGTCCTCGGGCGCCGAGGCGCTCGAGACCCTCACCCAGTTGCGCACGCGCGGCGATCAGGTGGCGCTCTTGCTCGCCGATCAGCGCATGCCGGGCATGCCGGGAACCGACTTCCTCGTCGCAGCACGGACGGTCGTGCCGGATGCCAAGCGCGTGCTGCTCACGGCCTACGCCGATACCACGGCAGCGATCGCGGCGATCAACGAGGTCTCGCTCGACTACTACCTGCTCAAGCCCTGGGATCCGCCCGAGGACAAGCTGTTCCCGATCCTCGAGGACCTGCTCACCACCTGGGAGGCGGGCGCGGCCCTCGAGGCCGGGGGAGTCCGCATCATCGGGCACCGCTTCTCCAAGGATTCGCACGACCTGCGCGACTTCGTGGCGCGCAACGGCATTCCGGCACGCTGGATGGACGTCGAGCGCGACGGCGAGGCGCGCGAGCTCCTGCGCCTGATCGACGTCGACGAGTCGCGGCTGCCGGTGGCCCTGCTCGAGGACGGCGCGGTGCTCGAGCGCCCGACCGTGCTCGAGCTCGCCGAGCGCCTGGGTGTGAAGTCGCAGCCGACGCAGAGCCACTACGACCTGGTGATCGTCGGTGGTGGCCCGGCCGGCCTCGCCGCCGCGGTGTACGGCGCCTCCGAGGGGCTGCGCACCGTGCTCGTCGAGCGCGACGCGCCGGGCGGGCAGGCGGGGCAGTCGAGCAGGATCGAGAACTACCTCGGCTTTCCGATGGGACTGAGCGGCTCCGACCTCGCCCGGCGCGCGACCGATCAGGCGCGCCGCCTCGGAGCGGAGTTGCTCACGGTGCAGGACGCGACGGGGCTGCGCATCGAGGGCGCCGGCCGGATCGTCGAGCTGACCGGCGGCGGCGAGCTGAGCGCCAATTGCGTGCTGATCGCCTCGGGCGTGGCGTATCGACAGCTGGAGGCACCCGGGTTCGCCGCCTTCACGGGCGCCGGCGTCTACTACGGGGCGGCCCTCACCGAGGCGCGCTCGTGCTCGGATCAGAACGTCGTCATCATCGGCGGGGCCAACTCGGCGGGCCAGGCCGCCGTGTATTTCAGCGGCTACGCCGCCCAGGTCACGATGCTCGTGCGCGGGCCCTCGCTGGAGCGCTCGATGTCGCGCTACCTGATCGAGCAGATCGAGGCGCTCCCGAACGTCGCCGTGCGCACGGGAAGCTCGGCGATCGCGGCGGAGGGGGAGGGCGGACGCCTGCGCATGCTCCGCATCCGTACCGGCGAGGGCGCCGAGTCCGATCTCGCGACCGACGCCTGTTTCGTCTTCATCGGCGCCTCGCCGCGCACCGACTGGCTCGAGGGCATCGTCGCCCGTGACGAGCGCGGCTTCATCCTCTCGGGTCGGGACGGGCACGGCGCGGGCTGGCCACTCAAGCGCGACCCCTACCTGCTCGAGACGACCGTCCCCGGCGTGTTCGTCGCCGGCGACGTCCGGGCCCGCTCCTTCAAGCGCGTTGCCAGCGCCGTCGGCGAGGGCTCCATGGCGGTCTCACTGATCCATCAGTACCTCGTGGACACATGAGCGAGGCCGCCCCGGTCACGCTCGCCGAGTTGCGGTCGATCGACCTGCTCGAGGAGCTCGACGATGCCGCGCTCGCTGAGTGGCTCGCGGTCACGGAGTCGCGGCTCGCGCAGCCGGGGGAGTTGCTCGCCGAGCACCACGAACCGACGCCGGGAGTATTCATCCTGCTCGGTGGGACGATCCAGACCTGGCTCGTCAGCGGCGAGCACATCGAGCCGGTCGGGCGGCAGTACGCACCCACGTGGATGGGTGCGATCGGGGTGCTGTCGGAAGGCCCGCTCGGCGTCCGCATCACGGCCGAGAGCGAGCTCCGCTACGGGTTCGTGCCCGCGCCCGAGTTCCGGCGGCTCGCGTTCGCCCATCAGACCGTGCACGGGCGCGTCATGCAGCGGGTCGCACCGGTCATGAGCAGCATCACCGCGATCGAGCAGAACCGCGAGCGACTGGCGGCGCTCGGCACCATGGCCGCCGGTCTCGCACACGAACTCAACAATCCCGCCGCGGCGGCCGGCAGGGCTGCCGATCAGATGGCCGAGGCAGTCGACATCGTCGGCGCGACGCTGGGCCGCTTCGTCGAGTCGGGGATCGAGCGCGCCGATGCGGCGAGACTCGTCGCCCTGCACGCCGAGGCGGTCGAGCGGGCCGCGGCGCGCACGGCGCTCGACGCGCTCGATGCCGCCGACGCGGAGGACGCGCTGCTGGCGCGGCTGGAGGCGCTCGGCGTGCCCGAGCCGTGGCGGCTCGCCGAGCCGCTGGCGGCGGCGGGGGTCGACGGGGAGTGGATCGACCGCGTCGCCTCGCTGGCAGGTCCCGCGACGGACGCCGCGCTCGCCTGGGTGGCGGCCACGCTCACGGCGAAGAGCCTCGCCGGCGAGTTGCAGGAGGCGACGCGGCGGATGTCGAGCCTCGTCGGCGCGGTCAAGTCGTACGCGTACATGGATCGCGGCGGTGTGGTCGAGGTCGACCTGCACGAGGGCCTCGAGACGACGCTGATCGTGCTCGGCCACCGGCTCAAGCACACGTCGATCGGCGTCGTGCGCGACTACGACCGCAGCCTGCCGAAGGTCACCGTGCGCGGCTCCGAGCTCAACCAGGTGTGGACGAACCTCTTCGAGAACGCCATCGACGCGCTCGGCGAGACCGGCACGATCAGCGTCACGACGCGGCGCGACGCCGAGCATGCGGCGATCGACATCGCCGACGACGGACCCGGCATCCCCGCGGAGATCCGCGAGCACATCTTCGACTCGTTCTTCACGACCAAGGACGTCGGACACGGCACCGGTCTCGGCCTCGCGACGGCGCACCGCATCGTCGCCGACCGCCACGACGGTTCGCTGACCGTCGAGTCGAAGCCCGGCCGCACGGTCTTCCACGTGCGCATCCCACTCCATCAGACCTCTCGGAGCGATCAATGACGACCTGCACGCACCTCGATCACGTCCTCGTCACGCAGTTGCCCGACTCGGTCGACGGCTGCGCGGACTGCCTCGCGACGGGCGGCCTCTGGCTGCACCTGCGCATCTGCCTCGAGTGCGGCCACGTCGGCTGTTGCGACGACTCCCCGAACCGTCACGCGAGCCGGCACGCCGGAGCGAGCGGCCATCCGATCATCCGCTCGCTCGAGCCCGGCGAGGACTGGTCGTGGTGTTTCGTCGACGAGGTCGCGATGCGCATCGACGCCGTGAAGGGATCCACGCGCATTCCGCCGTCGCCGCTTCTGACATGAGCAGCGGCCTTACGCCTGCGCGCTCTCCGCAAGGCGCCTGCGCGCCTCGAAACGGGCGATCTGGCCGCCGCGCGATGCGCGCGCCTCGACGCCCGTATAGAACGGATGGCAGTTCGAGCAGATGTCGACGCTCAAGCGCGTGCGCGTCGAGCCCAGATCGTGCTCGGCGCCGCAGTTGCTGCAGCGGGCGAGCGTGCGGTGGTAGGTGGGATGGATCGTGGCGTTCACAACGGGCCTCTTTCAACCGGGCGGCACAGCACCGCCTCTCGAGAGTGAGAACGACGGGAGGCCCTGCCGCGTTCCCCGGCGGGCGGTGCCGGCCGGGCGCGCGTCCGGCCTCCGGCGCGAGCGTTCGCCACGGCGCCTACCGCTGATGTCCTCGAGCATTCGCGGCTGCGGCGCGATCGAGGCGACGTGAGCGCCGTGGACGACCGCCACAAGAAGCTCGCCCTGCTCGCCGCCATCATGGGATCGTTCGTCGCGGGCCTCGACGCCACGGCGGTCAACGTCGCGCTGCCGGCGATCCGCGTCGATCTGGGCGGCGGGCTGGCCGGCCAGCAGTGGGTGTCGAATGCGTACCTGCTCACCCTGGGGTCGCTGATCCTGGTGGGAGGATCGCTCGGCGACATCTTCGGCGAGCGACGCGTGTTCTCGCTCGGCGTGGCCGGATTCGGGCTCGTGTCCGTGCTCTGCGCCGCCGCACCGAGCATCGGGCTCCTGGTCGCCGGCCGCGCGCTCCAGGGGGCGTTCGGCGCGCTGCTGACGCCGAGCGCGCTGGCGCTCATCATCTCGGCGTTCCCGGCAGCGGAGCGCGGCGCGGCGATCGGCTCCTGGACGGCCTGGTCGGGCATCGCCACGGTCATCGGGCCGCTCGTCGGGGGCTATCTCGTCGATGCCGTGTCGTGGAGGCTGATCTTCGCCATCAACGTGCCGTTCGTCGTGCTCACGCTCGGGCTGATCGCGGTGGCGGTTCCCGCGCGCCAGGCGGGTCTCGCCCGTGCCCGGCTCGATTGGCCGGGCGCCGTGCTCACGTTCTTCGGCCTGGCCGGCCCCGTGCTGGCGCTGATCCGGCAGCCGGTGGTCGGATGGGGGAGCTACGAGGTCTGGGGCCCGGGTCTCGCGGGCGTTGCGCTCCTCGCCGTCTTCCTCGTCCACGAGCAACGCGCCGCGGCGCCGATGCTGCCGCTCGGGCTCTTCAAGCGGCGCAACTTCGCCATCGGCAACCTGCAGACGTTCGCGATGTACGGCGGCCTGAGCGCCACGTTCTTCTTCCTGGTGCTCTTCCTGCAGCAGGTCGCCGGGTACGACGCGCTCGAGGCCGGTTTCGCGCTCATGCCGGCCACGCTCGTCATGTTCGCTCTCTCGAAGCGCATGGGCCGCCTCGCCGACCGCCTCGGGCCGCGGCTCTTCATGGGCGCGGGGCCGCTCACGGCGGCTGCCGGGCTCGCGCTCATGCTGCGCGTCGATGCCGGACTCGACTATACGACCGACCTTCTGCCCGCCCTGCTCGTGTTCTCGCTCGGGCTGTCCCTCACGGTCGCGCCGCTCACAGCGACCGTGCTGGCCGATGCCGACGAATCCAACGCCGGCATCGCATCGGGCATCAACAACGCGATCGCGAGGGTCGCCGGCCTGCTCGCCGTGGCCGCCATCGGCGCCGTCGTCGCGGCGCAGTTCAGCTCTGCGCTCGACAGCCGCCTCGCCGGGACGGCGCTCTCACCGGCCGGGCTCGCGGCCGTCGATCGGGCACGCACCCAGACGCTCGGGCGGGTCGATCCGTCGCAGGCGGGCGCGGAGGTCGCGAGTGCGGTCGAGGCGGCCTCCAGCCACGCCTTCCACGTCGGCATCGGAATCTCCGCAACGCTCGTCGCGCTGGGCGGCGTGCTCGGACTTGCCGGCATCCGCAACCCGCGGCGCGCCGTGCGCTGCGAGGACTGCCCCGGCGGCCAGTTCGCCGGCCAGCCGATCGACTCCGCGCGCGAGCACCCGCCGCTCGCCGCCCTCGCTCTGCCGGATGGCAACTGAACGCGCGCCACCGGGGATGCGTCAAACTGTACGAAAGCGCTCCAAAGCGCTATGATCCGGCGCCCACGGGAAGCGGGACGTGTGAGACGAGACGCGAGCATCGACCGGCAGTTGACGCACTGCCCCAGTTGCGAGAGCGATCTGATCCAGATCGAGTCTCTGCGTCGGCTCGCCCTCGAAGCGACGCTCGTCGAGCGCCGCTGCCCGGAATGCGACCATGCCGACGAGCTGGAGCTCGCGACCGTCGTCGCCGACGAGCTCTGCCATCGCGCCGCGGAGCTCGCGTCCGAGCTGCACGGCCTCGCCGACCGCCTGCATGCCGCCTTCGAGGTGCGCTTGGCCTCGCCGCACTGAGGCAGGCGTTGGGCGGCGCTAGTCCGCGCTGCGCGGTGCGTAGCGGTGGTGGAGCATCAGGGCGTTCCCGTCGGGATCGCGGAAGAACGCCATGTGGCAGACGCCGGTGTCGAGGATGTCGCCGCCGAACTCGACGCCGCGTGCCTCGAGCGCCGCACGCGCGGCCGCGACGTCTGCGACGTGCAGCGCGATGGGATTGCGGTTCACGTGATACTCCATGCCGACGCCCTCGGCGTTGACGACGCTGAGCGTCAGGTTGCCGGTCTCGTACTCCGAGTAGTGCCGCTCGGGGAGGTACACGGAGCGGTGGAGGCCGAGGATCTCGCCGTAGAAGACCGACGCCGCCACGAGGTCGCGGCTCGGGATCGTCACGAAGTCGGTGCCCGTGATCTGTGGTGCGGAAGGTTCGCTCATGGACGCAAGTGTGCCCGAAAGGGTGCGCCGCGCCCGACCGAGACGGGCCCTAAGCTCGCAGCCATGGCGCTCCTTCCCAGGGTGCTCGCTGCAGCGCTGCTCCTTTCGGCTTGCGCGGCGCCCGCGTCTGCCACGACCCCGCCGGTCGCATTCGCGGGCTGCCTCGGGCCGGCCGTCAGGCCGCCGGACGTGCTGCTCGCGTGCGGTGACGGGACCGCGTCGTTCGAGGTCACGCGCTGGACGCGCTGGACGCGCCGGAGCGCCCGGGCCGTCGGCACAGCCGAGATCGACGACTGCGACCCCTCGTGCGTCGCCGGTCACATGCACCACTTTCTTGCGTGGCTGATCGTCGACCGGCCGAGGCCCTGCCACGGCGGGCAGCGCTTCACGCGCCTGCGGCTCGTCTTCGCGCAACGCCCGGCGCGCGGCCAGCCCGCCCCCGTGACCTACGCCTGCCGCTGATGCCGCCCGTCGCGATCGTCACGGGCGCCGGTAGCGGCATGGGCCGCGCGACGGCCATCCGGCTCGCGCGCGACGGCTATGCCGTCGTCGTCGCCGAGATCCACGAGGCGCGCGCCGCGAGCGTCGCCGCCGAGATCGGTGCCGCTGCGCTGCCCTTCGCCGTCGACGTCAGCAACGCGGCGGAGGTCGAAGCGCTCGTTGCGGAGACGCTCGAGCGACTGGGGCGTCTCGATGCGATGGTTGCGAACGCAGGTGTGCCGCACGGCGCGCCGTTCCTCGAGCTGGACGAGGCGACCTGGGAGCGCGTGCTCGCGGTCAACCTCAAGGGCGTCTTCCTGTGCGGCCAGACGGCTGCCAGGGCGATGGTCGCGGCGGGGCGGCCGGGCGCGATCGTGAATGTCGCGAGCACCTATGCCGAGGTGACCGCGGAGGAGGCCTCGGCCTACAGCGCATCCAAGGGCGGGGTGCGCATGCTGACGAAGTCGATGGCGTTCGAGCTGGGCGCCCACGGCATCCGGGTCAACGCCGTCGGCCCTGGCTGGATCCGCACGGGCATGAATCCGCTCGACGACCCGGCGCAGCTCCAGCAGCTCGAGCCGACGATCCCGCTGCGGCGCATCGGTCTGCCCGAGGACGTCGCCGACGTGATCGCGTTCCTGCTCTCCGAGGACGCCCGCTACGTCAGCGGCCAGACGATCTTCGTGGACGGCGGCTGGCTCACGAGCCGCGCCTGAGAACCCGTTCTCGGCGCGCTCCGGGAGTCTCAGACAGCTCTGAGCGCGGACACAGGTTCCTCTTACAGGGCGTTGGTTCACTGCGCCTACCAACCCCACGGAAAGGAGGTGAACGCAAATGTTCCCGCGCTACCGCAAGTTGATCGTGACCCTGGCGGCGACCGCCGCACTCGCCGGCGGAGCCGTCGCACAGGCCGCGAGCAGCTCGTCGGGCTCGGCGGCCACGTCGACCTCCCCGACCGCGGCGATGCAGTCGAATACGGCTGCGAAGTCGTCGAGCAACTGCCCGAACATGGGCGGCGGCCAGTCGACGACCCCGTCCTCGCAGTCCGGCACGTCCTCCACGTCCACCACGGGCGTCTAGCTCCCTCCGTGTCCGCGCTCTCCCCCCGCAGACACGCAGCGACCGCACGGCGTGGCTCGCCCCCCTCTCCTCCCCCGGCGAGCCGCGCCGTACGTGTCGCGGCCCTGCTGTGCACCGCCGGCGCGTTCGTCGTCGCGGGATGCGGCGGCGGAGGCCAGAAGGCAGCCGCGACGAGCGCGCCGGGTCGCGCCGCCATCGGCCAGGGCCTCGAGGGCCCGGCGGGGTTGAAGGCGACGGTCTACGCCACCGGGTTGCGCAACGTCTCCGCGTTCGCGTTCGACTCCCGCGGCAGGCTCTGGGCGACGACCTCGGCAGCGACGAAGCACGGCGGCGACGGCGTGTACCTCGTCCCGTCGGCGGGTGCAGCGCCGGTCAAGGTGATCAGCGGCGTGTCCGGCCCGCTCGGCCTGCTGTGGCACGGCGGGAAGCTGTACGTGACCTCGCTCGGGCGTGTGGACGTCTTCAGTGGTCTGCTGGGCGCCCACTTTGCGAAGCGCACCGCCGTGATCGTCGAGCCGAAGGGCCACGGCTGGAACAACGGCATCGTGGCGACGAGCGACGCCCGGCTCGTGATGGGCATCTCCGCTGCCTGCGACCACTGCCGATCGACGTCGATGTGGTCGGGGACGATCGTGTCGTTCCGGCCCGACGGCAGCGATGTCCGCATCTATGCGAAGGGCATTCGCGCGCCGTTCGGACTCGTCCGCGACCCTGGGAGCGGAGCGCTGATCGTCTCGATGAACCAGCGCGACGACCTTGGAGCCAGGACGCCGGGCGACTGGCTCGCCGTCGTGCGCGCGGGCGAGGACTGGCGCTTCCCCGGCTGCTACGGCCAGAGCGTGAGCGCATGCCAGGGCGTTCCCAAGCCACTCGCCGTGCTCGACAAGCACGCGGCGGCGGGCGGGGTCGCGATCGTCTCGGGTCAGCTCGGGACCGCCGTCGGCCACGTGGCGCTCGTCAGCGAGTGGCAGTGGGGAAAGGTCCTGCTCGCGCCGCTCCGGCGCTCGGGTGCAGGGTACGCGAGTGCCAAGCCGTCCGTCCTCGTGAGCGGATTCGAGCACCCTCTGCCGCTCGCGGTCTCCGCCGGCGGGGCCCTCCTGGTCGGCGACTGGGGGAGCGGGAAGATCTACCGCATCGCGCGCGGGTAACGGGCGCAGATCTCGCGCGACCACACCGGCATGACCGATTCCGAATGGAACTTCCCCGGATTGCGCGCGCTGTTCATCAACTGCACGCTGAAGCCCTCGCCCGAGAAGGCTCCGTCGAAGCGGCCGGAATCTGTCAGTCGGGCAGGTCGAAGCGCATCG
>CAZYYP010000001.1:51210-83493 GCA_964651695.1 uncultured Gaiellales bacterium
GAAGGCTCCGTCGAAGCGGCCGGAATCTGTCAGTCGGGCAGGTCGAAGCGCATCGAGAGCTTCGTGCCCTGCCCGGCCGCAGCGTCGCGCGCATGCACTCCGCCCGCCAGCTGGAGTGCGAGGCGCAGGCCGAGGCCAAGGCCGCCGTTGGCACTCGGCGCGCTCATGCCGCGGCCCTGATCGGTGACCGTCACGACCAGCACTCGGGGCTCGAGATGCGCCGTGATCTGGAACGTCTGCGTGCCGGGCGTCCCGCCCTCGGACGCATAGGCGTGCAGGACGACGTTCGTGCAGGCCTCCGTGACGACCAGCTTGACGTCGTCGACCAGTTGCGGCGCCAGGCCGCACTCCTCGCAGAATCCGGCCATTGCACGTCGAGCGACCGCGATCTGTGCGGCCTCGGCCGTCAGGCAGAGCGCAAGATCCCGCGTCTGAAGGGGCTGACGGTCGCTCGGAGTCACCTACACCCCGCGTATCGACGATTGCCGCAGCGCTCGCTGGAGCGAATGCGGCCCGAGCGGTCCTATGCCCAGCACCCCCAGGCGCAAACCCCCCCACGGTGAGGCCGCCCGCGACTTGTGGCATCTGCGCGGATCACGCATCCTTGGCCGGTGAGCGCGGAACGTCCAGCGGCAGCGGAGGCCTGAGCATCGCCGCCGCGGCACAGCGCCCGGTCGAGCCGTTCTGGCACGAGGTGCTCCTGTACGACGGCGAAGCGGCGTTCCTGACCGATGCCATCCCGTTCATCCGCGCCGGCCTGTCGGCGGACGAGCCCGTGATCGTGTTCGTCGACCAAGGTACGACCGCGCTGCTGCGAGCGGAGCTCGGAAGGGCTGCCGGCGCTGTCCGGTTCGAGGATGCACGCGCAATCGGAGCCAATCCGGCGCGCCTGATTCCGGCGTTGCGCGAGTTCGTCCATCTGCACCAGGCGGACGGCAAGCGCGTCTGGGGCCTCGGCGAGACGATCTGGCCCGGCCGCAGCGAGGCAGAGCTCGCCGAGTGGCACCGCCACGAGGCGCTCCTCAACATCGCGTTCGCCGACGTCCCTGCGCTCTCCCTGCTCTGTGCGTGCGACACGGGCGCGCTCGGCGCCGAGGTGATCGCCGCTCTCGAGTGCAATCACCCGACGATCCTCGAAGGCGGCGCGCGGCGTCGCAGCGACTCGTTCGCCGGTCGCGATGCCATCGTGCGGCAATTCGCGGAGCCGCTCGGGCCTCGCGGGAAACCGGTGCAGGAGTTCGCATTCGGCGGTGCCGATCTGGCCGAGATCCGACGGCTCGTGGCGGCTCGCGCCCACGCCGCAGGACTCGGCGCAGAGCGCGGGGAGGACACCGTGCTCGCGGTCAACGAGCTCGCCACGAACAGCGTTCGTCACGGTGGCGGGAGCGGCACGCTGCGCATCTGGCAGGACGCGGCCACCCTCGTGTGCGAGGTCGCCGACCGCGGTCACATCGAGGATCCGCTCGTCGGAACGCGGCGGCCGCGAAACGCGCAGGTCGGCGGCTACGGCCTCTGGCTGACACATCAGGTCTGCGATCTCGTGCAGGTGCGCTCGGGCGAGCTCGGCACGACCGTGCGCGTCCACATGCGCGCGCCCCGTCAGGGCTAACGCTCTCGCGCGCGAGCGCCGATGCAGAAGGGGATGACCGCACCCTGGCTCCCGGATTCCGGCGCGCGCCCATCCTGGTTGTTCGGGGATGCCGCGCCCTCGGCCCAGCGCAGCGCGCTGATGCTCTACGCGCTCGTAGGGCCGTGCGCCAGCGCGCTTGCATTCGCCGTGGGCGGCGCCATCGAGCGCCCACTGGTGCTCGTGCTCGCCGCCGCGCTTGCCGGCGGGCAGGTGATCTACCTCCGCCACGGCGTCCCCGGAGCCCGCGGCTGGGCCCTCCTGGCCGTCTCCGTCCCCCTGACACTCGCCGTGACGACCCTCTCCATGCGTCAGAACAGCGAGGTGCTGCTGCCGCTGCTGTTCGCGTCGGTCTGCTGGACCGCGCTGTCACTTCCCCGCGCATACGTCGTCGCCAACGTGGCTGCGACGACCGCTGCGAGTGCGGTCGGCGTGCTCGCGCGCGGGTTCGGCTGGAGTGCCGGCTCCGTGGGCGAGGGCGTCGGCCCGTTGCTCGTCTCGGCCGGCGGATTCGTGCTCGTGGGCGGCACCGTCTACCGCCTCGCGACCGTCATGCGCGGGGCCCACGCGCGCGCCGAGCAGGCCCGCGCCGACTCCGACGGGGCGCGGCGGGTGTCCGACGCAGTCGTCAGCGCCCTCCAGGACGCACTCGTCATCCTGGCGCCCGACGGGCGCATCATGCGGGTCAACGAGAAGATGTGCGAGACCACCGGCTACGCCGAGCACGAGCTCATCGGCACTGCTGCGCCGTTTCCGTTCTGGCCGCCGGAGGAGGAGGAAGCTCTGTCGGCCGCGAGTGCCGAGGCGCAGCGCTCGGGCGGCGGCGAGTACGACGTCGTGCTGGCGCGCAAGGACGGCGAGCGATTCCCGGCGATCGTCACCTCCGGGATCGCCTCCGCCGACGGCATGCGGGTCATCATGCTCAAGGACGTCGCGGAGCGGGCCGAGCTCGTCGCAGAGATGCACGCGGCGCGCGAGGCGTTCGCGCGCTCGGCCGGTGTCATCGGCGAATACCTCTACAGTGGCGCGCTCACGCCGGACGAGCGCTTCACCGTGAGCGCCCGCGGGCCCGGCCTTGCGGCCCTCCTCGGCGCGGAGACCGAGAGCCAGAGATTGCTCGACGACTACGACGACTTCGTGCACCCCGAGGATCGGCCGGAGTACGACCGCGCGTGGCGCTTCGCCGACCTCGCGCAGCGCGATGGCGACGTCGTCCAGCAGGAGTACCGGCTCGTCGGCGTCGATGGCGTGGTGCGGTGGGTCCGCGACCGGGCATCGGTCAGCGTCCTCGACGGCCGCGTGTTGCTGACGGGCGCCGCCTGCGACATCTCGGCTCAGCGGCACGCCGAGGAGGAGCGGGCCGACGCGCTGCGGCGGCTGGAGTGGCTCTCGAGCGTCGATGCCCTCACGGAGCTCTTCAACCGGCGGCATTTCTCGGAAGTGCTGCGCGCGCGCCTCGCGGGCTCGGCGGCAGGCGCCGCGATCGCGCTCGTCGACGTCGACCACTTCAAGCGCATCAACGACAGCCACGGTCATCAGATCGGCGATCTCGTGTTGCGCGAGATCGCGCGCCGGCTCAAGGACGCCACGCGGCCGGGTGATGTCACGTCGCGCTGGGGCGGAGAGGAGTTCTGCGTGCTGCTGGACGAGATCGTCGACGAGGGCGAGCTCGAGACCCTCGTCGAGCGCCTGCGGGCGGCCGTCGCATCCACGCCGATCCCGCTCGGCAACGGCGATGCGGTGCACGTGACGATCTCGATCGGCGCCGTGCGGCCGTCGCCGGACTGCCACACGCCCGAACAGATGCTCGCGAGTGCCGATGCCGCGCTCTATGCGGCCAAGCGCGGCGGTCGCAACCAGGCCCGGATCGCGCGCGGTGCCCCGGCGCTCGTCCCGATCGACACCGCGGAGGGCCTCGAGGGCGTCGTCCAGGCACTTGCTGCGGCGGCCTCGATCCGCGGAGGCGTCGCACCGCTCCACTGCGCGCAGGTCGCGGCGCTGTCGGTCGCGGTGGCCGTCGAACTGGGGCTGCCGCCGGCGACCGTCGAGCTCGCACGCCTCGGAGGCTGGCTGCACGATTGCGGCAAGGTCGCCGTGCCGACCGACATCCTCTCGCACCGGGGGCCGCTCGACGAGCAGTCGCGTGCGCGCGTGCGGCACCACGCGATCGCCGGCGAGGCGCTCGTGAGCGTCGTCCCGGGCCTCAGCGACGCGGCTCAGGTCGTGCGCAGTCATCACGAGCGCTTCGACGGGAGCGGATACCCGGACGGTCTCGCCGGCGAGGCGATTCCGGTGGCGGCGCGCATCGTCGGCGCCGCCGACGCATTCGTCGCGATGACCGAGAACCGCCCCTACGAAGGCCCGCGCGGCCATCGTGCCGCGATCACCGAGCTGGTCGACAGCGCGGGCTCGCACTTCGACCCGCGGGTGGTCGAGGCCATCGTCGCCGTCCTCGAGCACGAGCGGCGCGGCGATGAAGCGCGCGCCAGCTGAGGGCCTGGCCTACGGCGCCCTGCCCGTATCCTGCCTGTGACCGGCCCGAGAACGGTCGACGGCAAGGAGCCGTCGAGAGCAAGGAGCGGAGATGCGAAGACTCGACGCGGATGAGATCCGCTCGTTCCTGACGGCCGGGACGCGCACCGGCAAGCTCGCGGTCACGCGGCTCGACGGCAGCCCGATGGTGGTGCCGATCTGGTTCGCCGTCGACGACGACGACACGCTGCTGTTCACGACCTGGCACGAGACCATCAAGGCCAAGGCTCTGCGCCGCGATGGCCGTGTGTCGCTGTGCGTGGACGAGGAGCGTCCGCCGTACGCGTTCGTGCGCGTCGACGGTGTGGCCACGCTGTCGCACGACCCCGAGTCGCTCGCCACCTGGGCGGCGCGTATCGGCGCGCGCTACATGGGCGCCGAGCGGGGGGCGGAGTTCGGCGCGCGCAACGGCGTACCCGGCGAGTTGCTCGTGCGCATCACCCCCACCGCGGTCGTCGCGCAGTCCGACGTGGCCGGCTGACGGCCCCCGGAGCGCGGTCTGGCGCGCTTCTTCGTGGCATCTGGTGCGATCACCCGCCGGAGGCATTGCGCTGCCCCGGGCGGGGCCGATACATGAGCGCATGATGCGTCTGCGTACTGCGATCGTGACGGCCGCCCTGCTGGTGGCCACGTCGGGCCTGTCGGTCTCGCCGGCCGCCGCGGACGTCACCGCGGCGTGCGACACGGCCCTCGCTCCCGGCCTCACGTGGTCGGCGCCGTCGTTCCTGGCCTGGGGACGCGCCGATCGCCTCGGCGCAGACGTTGCCAACGCGGGCAACGCCGGCAACGGCCCCAGCTACACCGACGGCTCGGTGGCGCTGAGCGTCGACGCCGGCACGGCCGCGGCTGCCTCCAATCCGGTCGACCACGACCTCGAGTTCGCGCTCACGGCGCCCGCGCACGGCGCGGCCGTCCACGCGAATGCGACCTGGAGCGAGGTCGACCAGACCGGCACGGTTCACTGCTCCCAGACTGCCGCGCTGACGATCCCGCTCGGCGTGGGCTCCACGATGCGCTTCAAGCCGCAGAGCCTCAAGGGCGGCGGCGTCACGTGGGTGCCCCAGGGCGTGACCGACTGCTCGGGCATCGCGCTCCAGGCCATCAGCCTGACGGTTCAGCAGGGCGGCGTCACGCGCCGGCTGAGCGCGCCCGACCAGTGCAACCCGACCGGCGCCGGCAGCGCTGCGACGCCCGACTGGCGGCTGACGCTGAAGAACGGGCGCTTCGAGTTGCACGCCCTCGCGCGGCACTCGTCGTTCAAGACCGTCATGCGCTACGCGCTGCGGGTCGGCCCGCGCCGTGTCGCCTCGGGGTCGCTCGTGCTCGTCCGCAGGTACAAGGCGCCGCAGCAGATCATGGTCGCCAACCCGGCGTTCCTGGACACCTGCATCCACGGCATCTATCCGGCGCACCTGATCGGCAACAACCTCGGGTGCGACGTCCCGGGCGTCATGACCGTCTCGCTCAAGCTCGCCTAGCGAACCCCGCAGGTGCGCGACGTCTGCGGCCAGGGGGCGAACCCGCGCGTGCGGTAGGCGCGCTCGGCGACGACGATCTGCTCGGCCGGCGTCCAGGTGTTGGCGAGGCCGCCGTGGTGGCGGGCGATCATGTCGCTCCCGTAGGCGCGCATGAACCCGCGATCCATTTGCAGGCCGCCCCAGTAGGGGTCGCCGGCGTCGTTCCATGCCGCCTCGTGGCGGTGAATGCACACCCATGCGCCGAAGCGCTCGAGGCGCAGGCGCAACGGCCGCTGTGCCTGGGCGCGGTAGCGGCCGAGCACGTGCGCCTGGTGCCGGAGCTCGACGCGCAGGGACGAGCGCTGCCAGCCGAGCCGTGGCGTGGGCGGCGTGGGGAGCGCCGCGCGGCGGGCGAGTGCGACGGTGCGGCCGTGGACGCTCCGTAGCTTCTGGCGCAACGTGCGCGCCTGGCAATAGGCACGGCAGCGCGCCTGTGCGGGCTGCTCCACAAGCGGCGTCCGGAAGATCAACCGGGTGTTGGACGTACTCCAGTGACTGCTACTCGGATGGCTGCTCGCAACGGCCGCAACGGGGACGGCGAGCACCAACGCGACAAGCTGCGCGGCGAGCGAACGCATTCGCTCCTCCTTCTCGTCGTGTGCGCCTCACGGGCGCGGATGTGGGCAGCACGAACAACGGGCAGCCGGCGGGGCTGCAGTCGTGCCGCTCGGTGTCGTACGGGTGGCGCCGCACATTGACCGCTCCGTCCGCACGGATCGGTCTACAGCGCCGTCAGGCTGGTGCCAGTCTCCTCGTCGGGCCATCGTGGGGCGGCCGTTCGGTTCGGGTCAGCCGATACTAATGGCATATCTTGCAGTGCATTTCCAGCCACACCCGCCCGGCCACCCTGCAAACCCACCCTGTCTATTCGTAGCTGAGTGCGTCCAGAACCCGTAGTCGCGAGGCGCGCCACGCGGGCCACGCACCCGCCAGCACACCGACGAAAGCAGCGCCGAAGAGACACACGATCAGTGTCGCCCACGGAATCGCGAACACGAGGCCGTCGCTCGCGAGTCCCTTGGTGACAATCCAGCCGAAGGCGACGCCGATCACGAGCCCCAGGAGGCTGCCGATGACCGCGGTGATCGCACTCTCCATGCGGATCGTGCGCCGCAATTGCCGCCGGGTCATGCCGATGGCACGCAGCATGCCGATCTCGCGCGTGCGCTCGTAGACCGAGAGCAGCAGGGTGTTGACGATGCCGAAGAGCGAGATCAGGACGCTCACCCCGAGCAGTGCGTAGATGAGTCCCAGCAGCGTATTGACCTGGTCGCCGATCGACTTCTTGAACTCCGCGTTCGATTGCAGCTTGGCCGTCGGGAACTGTGCCGTGAGCCGTGCGGCCGCGAGTTTCACGACTTCGTCGGGTTTCGCGCCGGATTTGACGGTCGCGAGGACGGTCTGAATCCCGCTGGTCTTCGTCAGCCGATCGAGAAGGTGTGTCGTGACCATGCCGTTCTGGAGCAGCGTGGTGTCCTTGTAGATGCCGCGCACGGTGACGGTCGCCCGCTCGCGCGCATTCGAGAGCAGCTTCACGTGCCCGCCGACACCCACGTGCAGGGATTTCGCCTCGTCCTTCTCGAGCAGGATGCCGGTGTCGTCGAGCCCCGTCAGGTCGGAGTTCGAGCCGTGCACCCAGGTCACCTTGTAGACCGAGCCGAGCGTCTTGGGCTGAATGCCGTTGAGCGCATTGTCGAGGCCCCCGTGGCGCCCGTTCCGCCGTACGTCTCCCTCGGTCAGCGACGAGGCCTGGCCGATACCGGGAATGCCCTCGAGCGCGGGGAGGATCCGTGGCGACAGCGTTCCGCCGCCCTGCTGATCGGTCGCCGTGACGATGAGATCGCTCTTCAGCGAGCGGTCGAGCGCGCTCGTGAACGAGGTGCGCAGGCCCTCGGCGAAGACGGCGACGAAGATCACGAGGCCGACGCCGATCATGAGCGCCGCCGCGGTGCGTGCGGTGCGGGCCGCGTTGCGCGTGGCGTTGTCGCGTGCCAGGGCGCCGCTCGCACGCCACGCGAGCGGCGCGCCGACGATGCGCGCGAGCACCGGCACGGCGAAGCGAGCGGTCATGGCGACGGCGAAGAAGACGAGGATCGCGCCGCCGGCCATGCCGAGCAGGCGCTGGCTGGCCTGGCCGGAGCCGGTGACGCCGTTCGCGATCAAGGCCGCGCCGCCGAGCGCGAAGATCACGGCGAGGATCGGCGAGTAGCGCGCGAAGCGCGCGCGCGGGAGCGTCGCGCCCTCGCGCAGTCCGGCCATCGGCGGGATCTTCGTGGCGCGCACCGCCGGGACGAGCGCGGAGAAGAGCGTGACGCCGAGGCCGACGACGAGTCCGAGCACGACGCCGGAGGTCGCGAGTTGCGGTGAGGTGGAGGGGAGGCCGAAGCCCACCGCGTCGAAGAGCGCGTTGATTCCGAGCGCGATCAGGAGGCCCGCGAAGATGCCGATCACCGATCCGATGACGGCGGTCACGAGCCCCTCGAGCAGGACGCTCGTGAGGATCTGCCGGCGGCTCGCGCCGAGCGTGCGCAGCATCGCGATCTCGCGGATGCGCTGCGCGACCGTGATCGAGAACATGTTGAAGATGATGAATGCGCCGACGAGCACGGCCACGCCGCCGAACGCGAGCAGCGCGGGGCCGAGGAACCCGTTGATGACGTCGGCGATGCCCTTCGAGTCCGCCTTCGCCTTGTCCGGCCCCGTCTGCACCTTGAAGCGGCTGCCGAGGACGCTGCGGATGCGGTCGCGCAACTGCGCGTCGGAGACGCCCGGGGCCGTCTGGACGTTGACCTGCGTGACCTGTCCCGGGAGCGAGTACCAGCGCTGCGCATCGCTCAGCGGGATCGAGCTGACGAGTGCTCCGCCGAGCGACGCGGACGTGCCGATCGTGTAGATGCCGACCACGCGCAGGCGCTTGAGCCCGTCGAGCGTGACCAGGCCCACGGTCGAGCCGATCGACGCGCCGGCCTTGTCGGCGGTGTCGGAGATGAGCGCGATCTCGCCGCTCTTCGTCGCTCGGTGGCCCTGCAGGTACGTGCCGGGATCGAAGCGCGCCGGTGGGCTCGAGAAGACGAGCGGCGGGGCGCCGCCGGTCGAGCTGACGCTCTTGGGCGTGCCGTTCGGGAACACGATCAGCGATCCCAGCGCGTCGATCTCGCCCGTTGCGGCCGCGGCGCCGGGCGTCCTCCGCACCCGCGCGAGCACGGACGTGGAGAACGGCTCGGGGAAGCCCTGGTTCTTGTCGCTCACGGTCCGCAACTCGACGACGACGTCGTTCTTGACGTTCACGGCCTCGAAGATCTGGCTGAACGCCCGGTTGATCTGACCCGTGACGACGAAGGTGCCCGAGATCATCGCGACGCCGAGCACGATCGAGAAGGCGGTCAGGAGAGCGCGCAGCGGGCGCGCGCGCAGGCTTGCGAGCGTGAGCGAGAGCATCGGGGCGCTACTCCAGCGACTTGATCTGGTCGAGGATCTCGTCCGCACTCAGGCGGCCGCGATCCGCGACGATGCAGCCGTCGCTCAGGAACACCACCCGGTCGGCGATGGCCGCCGCGCGCGCGTCGTGCGTGACGATCACGATCGTCTGCCCGAATTCGGTCGTCGACTGCCGCATGAGCTCGAGAATCTCGGCGCTGGTCTTGGAGTCGAGGTTGCCGGTCGGCTCGTCGGCGAACACCACGGCGGGCTTGTTGACGAGGGCGCGCGCCACGGCGACGCGCTGCTGCTGGCCGCCCGAGAGCTCGGATGGCTTGTGCTTGCGGCGGTCGGCGAGGCCGACGCTCGCGAGCAATCCCTCGACGAAGCCGTCGTCCGCCGAGCGGCCGGCGAGCTTCAGTGGAAGCTCCACGTTCTGCTCGGCGCTCAGCATCGGCAGCAGGTTGAAGAACTGGAACACGAAGCCGATGCGGTCGCGCCGCAGCCGCGTGAGCTCGGCGTCGCCCATGCGCGTGATCTCGCGCCCGTCGATCTCGACCGTGCCGGCGGTCGGCGCGTCGAGGCCGGCGAGCAGGTGCATGAGCGTCGACTTGCCCGAGCCGGAAGGGCCCATCACCGCTGCGAACTGCCCGCGCGGAAAGGTCACATCGACGCCGCGGAGCGCCTCGACCGCGGCATCGCCGGTTCCGAACGTGCGCGTGAGGCCGACCGCCCGCACCGCCGCACCCGCGCCGCTCGCCGTCTCGGCGGCTCCACTCGTCGCCGTCTCGGTCACCGTTGCCTCCTCGTCGCCCGCCCGATCTGCACCCTAGACGACGCACCCGACACCTCGCCGGAGCCGTCACTAGAGTGAAGTGAGATGAGCAGCGCTCCCGTCCTGCGGCCGCTCGGGGTCGGCGAGATTCTCGACACCGCGCTCGCTGTCTACCGCCGTCACGCGTTCGCGCTCTGGAAGATCGTGGCCGTCGTCGTGGCGCTCCCGGCGGCGCTCAACGGCGCACTCGCGGTCGCGACCAGGCAGGTGCGCAACAGCGGCTCGAACTCGGGCTCGCTCCTGCTCCTCGAGTTGCTCGTGCTGGTCGTCACGCTGGTCGCGTCGTCGCTTGCCACCGCAGCCGCCTACCGCCTGGTCGCCGACGCGTACATGGGCCGCGCCGTCGATCCGGACGCGTCGCTGCAGTTCGGCCTGAGGCGGCTCGCCTCGGTGATGTGGGTGTCGATCCTGACCGGGCTCGGAGTGGCCGTTGCGAGCATCCTCCTGCTCGTTCCCGGGGTCTACCTCTTCGTCGCGTGGGCGGTCGCGATCCCGGTGCTCCTGGGCGAGAACCTCCGCGGCCGGCGCGCGCTCTCACGCTCCCGCAGCCTCGTCCGGGGCCGTTTCTGGCCGTGTCTCGGCGTCATCGTGCTGTCGTTCCTGCTGGAGGGGATCGTCACGTTCTCGATTCTCCTCGTGGTCTCGCAGATCGTCGACTCGACCGGTAACGACACCGTGCTCTTCTTCGAGCAGAGCATCTCCACCCTGATCGCCAATTCGCTCGTGCTGCCGTTCGGCGTCGCGGTGACGACCGTGCTCTACATCGACCTCCGGGTGCGCAAGGAGGGCTTCGACGTGCAGCTCCTGACCCACTCGCTCCAGCCGGGCGGCACGGGCGAGACGTGAGGCGCCTGGCCGTCGGCCTGCTGACGGCCCTGGCGCTCGCGCTGGCAGCGGCCCCGGCCGCTGCCGGGCCTGTCGACCGCGCGACCTACGAGCGGCTGCTGGGCGCGGCGCCCGGCGACCCGGGCGCGCTCGCGCGCCTACGGGCCGTGACGGCGGTGGATGGCCGGCCGGTCGATCTGCGCCGCGTCCTCACCGGGTCGGATGCGCGCGTGCGCGCCCGGCTCGAGGCGCTCCGCAGCCCGGCACCCGCCCGTCCGGGCGACGCTGCGGCCGCCCGGCTCGCGGCCGCGGCCGTCCTCGCCGGGCGCGACTACCGCACGCACGAGGCCGGCCTGCTCGCCCGCGCGCTCGCCTGGCTCGCAGGGCTCCTGAGCATCCCCTCGGGCGCGGACGGCGCAGTCGGGCTGATCGTGATCGGCGGCGCCGTTGCCGCGATCGCCGCACTCGCAGCGCTCGTCGCCGGCTCGGCCCGGCGCGCCTCGCGCCGGCCTCGCGTCTCCGAGCACGCCGCCGGCGCGCTCGGCGTGGGGTCGGCCAGTGCCGGGGAGCTCGATCGGCGCGCCGCGTCCGCGGAGGCGGCCGGGCGCTACGAGGATGCGATGCGTCTGCGGCTCGCGGCGGCCCTGACGCGCCTGGACGCCGCCGGCGCCATCCGGGTGCGGCGCGACACCACGGTCGGGCAGGTCGCACGTTCGCTCCGCTCGGAGCACTTCGACGTCGCCGCGACCAGCTTCGCGGGCGTGGTCTACGGGCGCCGGCCGCCGACCGCCGGTGACGCGGCGGAGGTGCGAGATCGCCTCGCCGCGGCGGTGGACGAGACGGGGCGGATGTGAGCGGCGGGCGCCGCCTGATCGTGATCGGCGGGATCGTGCTCGCCGTGCTGCTCGTCCTGCGGGTGCTCGGCGAACTGACGCGCGCCGACCAGAAGGCCAAGGGCCCGGCCGGTTCGTCGTACGCGTACGGCGCCTACGGGACATCCGCCTACGCCACGCTGCTCCAGCGCTCCGGCCACGACGTGGTGCGCCTGCGCGATCGCCCACGCGACCTCAACCTCGACCCGAGGTTGACTGTTGTGATGCTGTGGCCCGATCTCGTCTCCCGCGACGATGCCGCGGAGCTGCACCGCTTCGTGTCGCATGGCGGCCGGCTCGTGGCCGCCGGCACCGCGCCCGGCGCGTGGCTCGCTGACGTCGTGGGAGACCCACCGCGCTGGGCCGAAGCGGCGCTGGGTTCCACGCGGCCGCTCGCGCCGCTGCCCGAGACCTCAGGGGTGAGCGCGCTCGCGCCCGGTTTCGAGGGGCGCTTCATCTCTGCGGGCTCGGCGGCGCCCGCCGTGGGGGACTCCTCGGCGCTGCTCGCGGCGGTCGCCCGCGTGGGCGCGGGCCGCGCGATCCTGCTGGCGGACGCCGCCCCGCTCGTGAACAGCCGCCTCGCGAAACGCGACGACGCGCGCTTCGCGCTCGACATCGCGGGTCGCGGGCGGCCGGTGGCGTTCCTCGAGAGCGTGCACGGCTACGGGCGTGCGAGCGGCTGGGGCGCGTTGCCCGGGCGGTTCCGCGGCGGGCTCGCGCTGCTCGCGCTCGCCGGGCTCGTCCTCGCGCTCGCGCGCGGTCGCCGCCTGGGCCCGGCCCAGCCGCTGGGCAGGGCCCTGGCGCCCGCGCGCTCCGCGTACGCGGAGGGTCTCGCGGGGGTGCTCGTCCATTCCGGCCCCGTGGCCGACGCGATCGCGCCGGTCGTCGCCGAGGCGCGCAGCCTGCTGCTCGTGCCGGCCGGCAGCGTGGACGAGCTCATGCTCGCGGCCGCCCGCAGCGAGGGATTGAGCGAGGAGGAGGCAGAGGCCATCGTGCGGGGCGCGTCCGGGCGATCGGGCGCCCTCGCCGCCGCACGCGGCCTGGCACGCATCAACGAGCGGAGACGGGGGGAACCATGATCGAGGCCTTCGCGCGCGTGCGCGCCCAGGTGGGCCGTGTCGTCGTCGGGCAGGAGCGGACGGTCGATCTCGCGCTGGTCGCGGCCTGTACGGGAGGTCACGTCCTGCTCGAGGGGCCGCCCGGGGTCGCCAAGACGCTCGCCGTCAACGCGCTCTCGCAGGCGCTCGGGCTCGAGTTCCGGCGCGTCCAGTTCACGCCCGACATGCTCCCGTCGGACGTGACGGGCACGATGACGCTGCGCGGGGGCGAGCTCGCCTTCCGCGCGGGCCCGGTCTTCACGAACGTGCTGCTCGCCGACGAGATCAACCGCACGCCGCCGAAGACGCAGGCCGCGCTGCTCGAGGCAATGCAGGAGCGGCAGGTCACCGTCGACGGCCAGTCGCGTCCGCTCCCGGCTCCGTTCCTCGTGGCGGCGACGCAGAACCCCATCGAATACGAGGGCACCTACCCGCTGCCGGAGGCACAGCTCGACCGCTTCCTCTTCCGCATCGACGTGGGGTACCCGGACGCGGCAGGGGAGGAGGCGATCCTGCGCCTCGCCCACCGGGGGGTGCGCGCGCCGTCCCTGACGGGTATCGAGGTCGTGGCCGGTGCCGACGACCTCGCGCGGGCCGGCGCGCTGATCGACGAGACGACCGTCTCGGCGGAGGTCGGCGCGTACCTCGCCGCCGTCGTTCGCCGGACCCGCGAGCTGCCCGCAGTCGAGTTGGGTGCGAGCCCACGTGCGGCGGTGCACCTGCTCGCCGCCTCGCGCGCTGCCGCCCGTCTCGCCGGTCGCCCGTTCGTGACGCCCGACGACGTCATCGCCATGGCTCCGCCCGTGCTCGCGCACCGTCTCGTGCTGCGCCCCGAGGCGGAGCTCGAGCGCATGACGCCGCAGGCGGCCGTGGCCGCGGCGATCGCGGCGGTCGCGGTGCCGCGATGACACCCACGCCGCGCGCGGCGGCGCTGCTCGTGCTCTGCGCGGCCGGCGCGGTGGTGGCCGGCTGGCGGGTCGCCGCGGTGGCCGCCGCTGCGGTGCTCGCGGCGACCGTCGCCGACGCCGTGCGCGCCCGCCGGAGGCCGGTGGTCGAGCGGGCGCATCCCCCCGTCGTCGCGCGCGGCGTGCCCGTCGATCTGAGCGTCGAGGTGCGCGCCGATGGACCCGTGCGCGTCCGTCAGGCGCTGCCCGCGGATCTCGCGCTCGAGCCACAGGAGGCCGACGGTGCGCTCGCGGGCCGGCTCGTGGCATGGCGCCGCGGCCGCCATGTCCTGCCACCCGTCGGCGTGCGCACCACGGGCCCCCTGCGCCTCGGGGCCTGGTATCACCGCGCGGGCGGCGACGCCGACGTGCTCGTGTACCCCGACCTCGTGGGCGCGCGTCGTCTGGCCGAGGCCGCGCGCCGCGGCCGGCTGCCCGATGCGGGCCGGCGGGCACGAGGCCCCTTTGGGCTCGGCACGGCGTTCGAGGCCGTGCGCGACTACGCGCCCGACGACGACGTGCGCCAGATCAACTGGCGTGCCACGGCGCGGCTCGGCCGTCCCATGTCCAACCAGTACCGCATCGACCAGGATCGTGAGGTTCGCTGTCTGCTCGATGCCGGGCGGCTGAGCGCGGCGGCGTGTGGCGGCGGCACGCTGCTCGACGTCGCGCTCGACGGACTCGTCGCCGTCTGCGCGACCGCCGATGTCCTCGGCGATCGCAGCGGCGCGATCGCGTTCGCCGACGGGATCCTGCGCAGCGTCGCGCCCTCGCGTCTCGGTGCCTCGGCGGTTGCGCGTTCGCTCTTCGACGTCGAGCCGGTCGACGCCGACAGCGACTTCGAGCTCGCGTTCCGCAGCATCGGGGGCGGCAAGCGCGCATTCGTGCTGGTGCTCGTGGACCTCGTCGACTCCTCGGCGGCGCGTGCGCTCGTGAGCGCGGTGCCGATCCTGGCGCGCCGCCACTCCGTGTGCGTCGCGAGCGTGCGCGACGACGCGCTCGACGGCATCCTCCGCCGGCAGCCGGCGGGGCTTCGCGACGCCTATGCGATGACGGTCGCCCTCGAGATGCGCCGTGCGCGCGCACTCGCCGCCGCTCGCGTCGCTGCAGCGGGCGCCATCGTCGTCGAGGCGCGCCCGCAGCACTTCGCCGGGGCCTGCGTCAGCGCATATGCGCGGGCGCGGCAGCGCTGAGCGGAGCCCGGTCGCGCCCGAGCGCGAACACGAGCCCCCAGTAGAGAGCGCCCAGGGCGATCCCGAGCGGGAGCACCACGGCCAGCGGGTAGCTGCCCGTCACGAACCCCTCCACGAGGCCGGCGAGCACGAGCCACGGCATCGTGCCGAGCACGATTCCCACGGATCGCCCGGCTTCGGCCTTGAGCGCCTCGGCGCGCGTTCCGGCCCCCGGCTCGACGATCGACCAGCCGACGCGCAGGCCCGCGGCGGCGCAGACGGCGATGCACGAGAGCTCGAGCACGCCGTGGCCCACGATCAGGCGCAGCAGGTCGCCGCCGTTGCCGGCCCCGGTCGCGAGCCCGGCGACGGCGCCCAGGAGGATGCCGTTCGTGGCCAGCACGTAGCCCGTGAGCAGGCCGAGCGTGAGCCCGCCGGCGTAGGCGATGAACGTGACCTGGATGTTGTTGACGAAGATCCCGATCGAGATGCCGGCGTGCTCGCCGGCGCCGTGCAGGATCAGGCCCTGGTGGTGGGGGTCGGACACTCCGCGGTAGGCGGCCGGGACGAGACCGCCGGCGGCGGCCGGATCGGCGAGCGCCCACAGCCCGGCCAGGAGCGCGGGCAGGAGCATCAGCAGCCACGCCGCGATCAGCGGCCGCGGCCGCTCCGCGATGGCGCGCCAGTAGCCGTGTGAGAGATAGGACACGAGCGATCCGCGGCGTACCGGCGCGCCGTAGACGAGCGGCCGCGAGCGCAGCACGAGCACCTCGAGGCGGCGTGTGACCGGGTCGTCGCCGAACCTGCGGCGGGCGTACGCGAGATCCGCCGCCGTCTCGCGGTAGCGTGCGCCGAGACGGAGGATGTCGCCGGCCGGCAGGCGCCGGGCGCGTCCGCGCGCCGACGCGACGAGGCTCGCGAGGTCGTCCCAGGCCGGCTGGCGCTCGGCCGCGAACGCGTCGGGGTGCATGCTCGAAGGTGTAGCAGCCGCCGCGGGGCGCCGCCGGGCGGCGGACGAGCAGGGTCGCGCGCAGATCCATATCCTCTGCCGGTCATGGATCAGCAACACGTCGGTGCGGAGACGGCAGAGGCGGAAGGCGCGAGCGTCGCCTCCGTCCTCGGCGCCGGCGCCCGGCCGGCGCGGGCTGGGCCAGGTCGCGCGGCCGTCTTCAACCGGCTTCAGCGCGCGGCAGGCAACGCCGCCGTCTCGGCACTGCTCGCCCGGGAGCCCGACACCAAGGCGCCGCCGGCGCCCGCCCAGCCCACGCCCGACGCGACTGCGGCGGGAGCTGCGCAACCGCCGCCACTCATGCCGGCGAAGTCGCCGCCGCGCAAGGACTACGTCTTCCTGATGGGCGACATCAAGAACGACAACTTCTACAAGGCTGCCAACGTGTTCTTCAAGCAGCACCATCCGGGCGCCCAGTTCTTCGCCGACAAGCGCACGCTGGCCGAGGTCATCCAGACGGTCAACGCCGGCGGCACGCCCGTCCTCAACCTGTACATCGTCTCGCACGCCAACGAGGCGGGCAATCTCGGCTTTTCCCTCGATCCCGCCGATCTCCGCAAGGACACCACGACCGGCGACCAGAAGCCCCGCACCGAGTACAAGGAGCTGAAGGCCGCGAACGCCGACGGCAGCCTGCCGACGGCCGACGTGAAGATCATCGACGACTTCACCAAGGTCGAGATCAAGGGCTGCAACATCGGCCGCTCGCAGCTCATGCTCGACGCGCTCGACACGGCCTTCGGCGGCCATGCCGAAGTCATCGCGCCGACGCACAAGCAGGAGTACTCGTTCTCGGGCAACAAGAAGGCCGGGATCGTCAGCGAGGAGGCGCTCTTCCAGTACTCGCTCGAGGAGCCGGGGAATGCGCCCGACCCGGCTCCCGCCGCGCTCCAGGCGCGCTTCGCCGCCAAGTACCCGGCGGTGCCGGCGGCGCGCTGGCCGGGGTACATGCAGAAGGTCAAGAAGGACCACAGCAAGAAGGTGGCCTACACCCACACCCAGCCGAACCCGCCGGCCGACGATGCCCAGGCGGTGATCAAGCGCCTCGATGCCGCGAAGCTGTTCCCGAAGGAGGCTGGCTGGGCCCTGACCTACAAGGGCCGCACGGTCGGCACCTCCCCGGACGGGGCCACCTGGGAGTACGAGGTGGTCGCCGAGCGCGTCACGGACGCCGGCAGCGAGCAGCAGTCGCGCACGTTCATCGCCCTCATCCCGCCGGACAGTGCTGCACTGATCGCCCAGGAGGAGGCGAAATCGGGCCGTCCGGGCGCCTACACCTGGCTCGTGGAGGATCAGATCGACGGCAACAAGCTCTACCGCAGGGTGTTCAGCGAGCGCACCGAGTGGACGATCGACGAGAAGGTCGTCGACGCGAGCGGAACGGCGGCGCCGGCCGAGACGGACACCACGTTCTACGGTCGCTCGACGGTGCAGCCGCCGGCGCCCGCGGCGCCGGCGACCACGCCGTAGCCGCAAGGGCGGGCGCGCTCCCGAGACGGGCCTAAGCTTGGCGGATGAGCTCCGGCGTGCAGGAGACGCTCCGCATCGCGACCCCGGAGGGCGTGTCGCTCGAGCTGCCCCTGGCCGGCGTCGGCTCGCGCTTCGTCGCCCTGCTCGTCGACACGCTGCTCCAGGGCCTCGCGTTCGTCGCCCTGGTCATCCTCATGGTGATCGTCGATGCAGGCGGCTTCACCGCCGATGCGCTCATCGCCGTCGCCGTCTTCGCGCTCGTGTTCGTCTATCCCGTGGCCTTCGAGCTGGGGGCGGCGGGCCGGACGCCAGGCAAGCGCTGGAGCAGCCTGCGCGTCGTCTGCGACGACGGCTCGCCCGTGACGGTCAGGGCGAGCGCGCTGCGCAACCTCGTGCGGCCGGTGGATGCGCTCCCGGGCATGTACCTCGTGGGCGCGATCGCGATCTTCGCGAGCCGCAGCAACCAGCGGCTCGGCGACATGGCCGCGGGCACGATCGTCGTCCGCGAGCCCCGCGCTCCCAGGGTGAGCCCGGAGCCCATCGCCGCGGTGGGAGCGCTCGCGCCCGAGCCCGCGCAGGGGGACCTGCCCGCGTGGGACGTGAGCGGCCTCACGCCCCTCGAACTTGCGGCGCTGCGGCGCTTCCTGGAGCGCCGCCACGACCTCGCCGCGGTACCGCGCAACCTGCTCGCCCGCGATCTCGCCGAGCGTCTGCGGCCGGCCGTCGGCGGCGTCGGCGACGACATCGCGCCGGAGCGCTTCCTGGAACTGATCGCCGCACTGCGCGGCGTTCGCTCCTGAGTGCCATATGCCCCTGGCGGGCGGGGGCGGACCTAAGATACCCCTGAGATGGACGACGCCGCCCGCAAGCGCCTCGAGGCCGAGACGCGCTACGACCCCGCCTCCGTCGAGCCTGCGATGTTCGCGCGCTGGCGCGAGACGAGGGCCTTCGCGGTGGAGCCCGGCGATCCCGGCGAGCCGTTCGTGATCGCCGTCCCACCGCCCAACGTGACCGGTTCGCTGCACATGGGTCACGCGCTCAACGGGACGATGCAGGACGTCATCATCCGGCTGCGGCGCATGCAGGGGCGCAAGGCGCTCTGGATCTGCGGCACCGACCACGCGGGCATCGCGACGCAGAACGTCGTCGAGCGCATGCTCGGCCGCATGAACCTGACGCGCGAGGAGCTCGGCCGCGAGGAGTTCGTGCGGCGCGTCTGGCACTGGCGCGAGGAGTCGGGCGCCACGATCATCGACCAGTTCCAGCAGCTCGGCTGCTCGCTCGACTACGAGCACGAGCGCTTCACGATGGACGACTCCTACGCGCGCGCCGTCGTTGAGGTGTTCGTCGAGATGTACGAGCGGGGGTACCTCTACCGCGCCAATCGCATGGTCAACTGGTGCCCGGTCTGCGCCACCGCGATCTCGGACCTCGAGGTCGAGCACGTCGAGGTCGACGACACGCTCTATTCGATCGACTACCCGCTGGTCGGTGGCGGCCACGTCACCGTGGCGACCGTGCGGCCGGTGACGTTGCTGGGCGACACCGCGGTCGCCGTCAACCCGGCCGACGAGCGCCACCGCGACCTCATCGGCCGGCGCGCGATCGTGCCGCTCGTCGACCGCGAGGTGCCGATCGTGGGCGACGAGCACGTCGAGCTCGACGTCGGAACGGGGGCACTCAAGGTCACGCCGGGCCACGACCCGAACGACCTCGAGATCGCGCGCCGCCACGGCCTCGAGGAGATTGCCGTGATCGGCTTCGACGGCCGCATGACCGCCGAGGCGGGGGCGCGCTACGCCGGGCTGAGCGCGGAGGAGGCGCACGCGCTGGTGCTCGCCGACCTGCGCGAGCGCGGCCTGGTGCGGGACGCGCAGCCGTGGCGCCACAGCGTCGGGCATTGCTCGCGCTCGGGCAACCGCGTCGAGCCGCTCGTCTCGCTGCAGTGGTTCTGCGAGATGCAGGAGCTCGCCGAGCCCGCGATCGCGGCGGTGCGCGAAGGGCGCGTGCGCTTCTTCCCGAAGAGCCGCGAGCGCATCTTCTTCGACTGGATGGAGCAGATCCGCCCCTGGTGCGTCTCGCGCCAGCTCTGGTGGGGGCATCAGCTGCCGGTCTGGTACTGCAGCTGCGGCGAGACGATCGTCCAGGCCGATGCGCCGAGCCACTGCCCGTCCTGCAACTCGGGCGAGCTGGAGCGCGATCCCGACGTGCTCGACACGTGGTTCTCCTCCGCGCTGTGGCCGTTCGCCACGCTCGGCTGGCCCGACGACACGCCCCGGCTGCGCGCCTTCTACCCGGGCCACGCGCTCTTCACCGCGCGCGACATCATCAACCTCTGGGTCGCGCGGATGGTCATGACGGGCATCGCGTTCGCGGGCGAGATCCCGTTCCAGGACGTGATCATCCACCCGACCGTGCTCGCGGCCGACGGCCGTCGCATGTCGAAGTCGCTCGGCACCGGCGTCGACCCGCTCGACCTGATTGCGAGGCACGGCGCCGACGCGACGCGCTACGGGCTGCTCAAGATGAGCTCGACGCAGGACGTGAAGTTCGCCGAGGGCATGATCGAGGAGGGCCGCGGGCTCTGCAACAAGCTCTGGAACGCCGCGCGGCTGATCCTCCTCAACGTCGATCCCGCTGCCGTCGCGGCGCCGTCGCGCGCCGAACCGGTCGACGCCTGGATCCTCGGCCGCCTCGCCGATGCGACCGCCGAGGTGACGGCCGCGCTCGACGGCTACGACTTCGCCGCAGCGGTCAAGGCGCTCTACCGCTTCGTCTGGAACGACGTGTGCGACTGGTACCTGGAGGCCTCGAAGGCTCGCCTCTACGGGGACGACCTGGACGCCCGCCGCGCGGTCTCGGAGACGCTGCTGCACGTGCTCACGGCGACGCTCCGCCTCTCGCACCCCGTGCTCCCGCACGTCACGGAGCGCATCTGGGAGGAGCTCGGCCAGCAGGACGTACTCGCCCGCACGCCGTGGCTCGATCCCTCCGCGGCCCGTCGCGACGCGGATTCCGAGCGTGGGGTGGACGAGGCCTTCGCGTTCGTGGTCAAGCTGCGACAGCTCCGCGCCGTCGAGAAGTTGCCGCCGAAGGCGCCGTTCCTGGTGCAGGGCTGGCCGCTCGACGCCGTCGCGCCGCTCGTCGGGACACTCGGCGGCGTCACGGTCGCGCCGTCCGGCGGCGCGGGCCCGTCCGCGAGCGAGTGGCACTTCCTCGACGCGATTCCGGTCGGTGCCGCGACCGTCGACATCCTCGCCCAGGGCGGTGCGGGCACTATGCGGCCCCGGCTCGAGCAGGAGCTCGCGAGCGCCGGGGCCGAGATCGAGCGCGCGCGCCGCAAGCTCGCCGACGCGCGCTTCGTGGAGCGGGCGCCGCCCCACCTGGTCGAGGGCGAGCGCGAGAAGCTTGAGCGCTTCGAGCGCGAGGCGGCCGAGCTGCGCGCACGGCTCGCCGACCTCGGCGCGTGAGCTCCCAGGGCTATCTGGAGTCGCTCGCCCCGTTCGGGATGAAGCTCGGGCTCGAGCGCATCACGGCGCTCCTCGAGCACCTGGACAACCCGCAGGAGCGGCTCGACGCCATCCACGTCGTGGGGACGAACGGCAAGTCCTCGACGGTGCGCTTCGCCGCGGCAGCGCTGACCGCGTCGGGCCTGCGCACCGGCGCGTACCTCTCGCCGCACGTGGTGGGCTGGGACGAGCGCGTGCAGATCGACGGCCGCCCGATCGGGCCGGGGGCCCTCGCCGTGGCCCTCGATCGCGTGCAGGACGCCGTGCGCGAGGTCGAGCGCGAGCACGGCGAGGGGCCGACGCAGTTCGAGGCTCTCACGGCCGCGGCGCTGCTCGTGCTCGGCGAGGCGGGCGTCGAGGCCTGTGTCGTCGAGGCGGGACTCGGCGGCCGCCACGACGCGACCCGGGTCGTGCGGGCGCGCGTGGTCGGGCTCACCAACGTGGGGCTCGATCACCAGCGCGTGCTCGGCGAGACGCGCGAGGAGATCCTGGCCGAGAAGGTGGCCGTCCTGGAGCCGGGCGCTGCGCTCTGCGTCGGCGTGGTCGACGATGCCATCTACGCGCTGGCCGCGGCCCACGCCGAGGAGGCGGGGGCCACGTGCGAGCGCATCGCAGTCGAAGCGGGCGACGCGCTGCCGCTGCGCGCGGCCTACCTGCGCGACAACGCGGCGCTCGCGCTGCGGCTCGCGGAGCTCCTGCTCGCGCCGCGCGCCGTGGCGCGTGAGCGGGCGCTGACAGCGATCGCCGCCGCCGTCCCGCCCGGCCGCCTCGAGCTGATCGACGGCGAGCCGGTCGTGCTCCTGGATGGCGCCCACAACGCCGAGGGCGCCCGGGCGCTGGTGCGGGAGCTCGACGGCGCGCTCGGTGCGCGCAGACCGCGGGTCGGCGTGCTGGCGGTCCAGGAGGACAAGCCGCTCGCGGCCATGCTGGACGCGTTCGCCCCGGCGCTCGACGCGCTCGTCGCCACCACGAGCGGGCACGCGGGTCATGCGGTGGCGCTGCCGGCCGAGGCACTCGCCGCGGCGGCGCGGGGCGCCGGCTTCGGCGACGTCTGCGCCGAGCCCGATCCGCTCGCCGCGCTCGCGCTCGCCCGCAGCCGGGCGGGTGCCGGTGGCGCCGTCGTGATCGCGGGATCGCTGTACCTGCTCGAGCGCCTGCGCGCTGCCGTGCTGGAGGCCCGCTAGCATGCGCCGCAGGCGGAGCCTCGGGCGCGTGTTCGTGCTGATACTGGGGTTGATCCTGCTCACGATCGCGGTCTTCTACGCCATCGGCTATGCGCTCGCGAAGGCGATCGTCTAGAGGACTCGCGCTCCGGCGCCCGAACGACCGATTCGAATGCCTTTCAGTCTGCCCCTCGCCGCGACGACCACGAGTGACAATCCGCTCGGGGGCGTCTCCGACTTCTTCAGTTCGAGCACGTTCCACGCGATCGTGCTGCTCGTGGTGTTCTTCGTCGGCGTGCTGTGGCTCGCGCTCGTGTTCTGGACGTACAAGGACGCCAAGCGCCGGGTCGACGATCCGGTGCTCGTCGGCGTCTCGATCGTGACGGCGCTCGTCTTCCCGTTCGTCGGGGCGCTCGTGTACACGATCCTGCGCCCGCCGGAATACCTCGACGACGTGCGCGAGCGCGAGCTCGAGATCCGCGCCATGGAGCGCCGGCTCGGCGAGGAGGGCATGTGCCCGGGGTGCGGCGGCGACGTCGAGCCCGAGTTCATCGCCTGCCCGCACTGCGCCCGCCGCCTCAAGCTCACCTGCCAGCGCTGCCGCTCGCCGCTCAAGCCCGAGTGGCGACTCTGCCCGTTCTGCGAGGCGCCGACGCCGACCCAGGCGCAACAGCGCACGATGACGCTGTACGAAACCCAGTCCTGACCCGAGTGAGCCGGAAGCGCAATGCCAACTGAGACGACCCTTGTCCTGCTCAAGCCCGACGCCGTGCGACGCGGTCTCGTGGCCGAGTTGATCGGCCGCTTCGAGCGGCGCGGGTTCCGTATCCGCGGGCTCAAGCAGCTCGTCCTCGAGCGCTCGGTCGCCGAGGAGCACTACGCCGAGCACAAGGAGCGCCCGTTCTTCGGCGAGCTCGTCGCGTTCATCACCTCGGGCCCGCTCGTCGCGCTCGCGCTCGAGGGCCCGAGCGCGATCCCGACGGTGCGCGCGATGATGGGCGCGACCAATCCGCTCGACTCCGCGCCTGGCACGATCCGCGGTGACTACGCGCTCGTGCTGAGCGAGAACATCGTGCACGGCTCCGATTCGCCCGAGAGCGCGGCGCGCGAGCTTCCGCTCTACTTCGGGGCCGGCGAGCTCCTGCCCGCGGGGGAATGACGCTCGTCCTGGCGTCGCGCTCGCCGCAGCGCCGCGCGATCCTCACGCAGCTCGGCCTCGCCTTCCGCGTCGTCGCGCCCGACTACGACGAGCAGCTACTGCCCGTGCCGCCGCACGAGCTCGCCGAGCGGCACAGCCGCGGCAAGGCGCTCTCGGTCGAGCCGGGCGCGGGCGAGACCGTGCTCGGCGTCGATACGGTGGTACTCGTCGACGGCGAGGTGCTCGGCAAGCCCGCCGACGCAGCGGAGGCGACGCGCATGCTCGGCCGGCTCGCGGGGCGGAGGCACGATGTGGTCTCCGGCCTGACGCTACGCGACGAGCGCGGCGCGGTTACCGCGCATGCGGAGACCGCCGTGTATTTCCGCCCCCTCCACGCCGGCGAGATCGACGAGTACGTCGCTCGCGGCGAATGGCGCGGTCGCGCGGGGGCGTATGCCATTCAGGAGGGCGGCGCGGCGCTCGTCACGGGCATCGAGGGCGACTTCTTCAACGTGGTCGGGCTTCCGGTCGCGCTGCTCGTCGAGATGCTCTCCGAGCGCCGTCGCCCTGTTTCGGGGTGAGGAGTAGAATCGCCCTGCATCCCGGCGCATTCGCTCGTGTCACGCCGCGACAGGCAAAGCCTCCGATGAGCATCCTCGACTACCTCCGCTCGTTCGGCGGCCGCGACATGGCCGTCGATCTCGGCACGGCCAATACGCTCGTCTACGTGCGCGGCCGCGGCATCGTGCTCTCGGAGCCGTCGGTCGTCGCGATCGACACGCGCACCGGTGAAGTGCACGCCGTGGGGATCGAGGCCAAACGGATGCTCGGCCGCACGCCGGGCAACATCCAGGCGATCCGGCCGCTCAAGGACGGCGTGATCGCCGACTTCGAGGTGACCGAGCAGATGCTGCGGCACTTCATCCAGAAGGTCCATCAGAACCGCTGGGCGCACCCGCGCGTCGTCGTCTGCGTGCCCTCGGGCGTGACCGGCGTCGAGAAGCGCGCGGTGGAGGAGGCGACGCTCTCGGCCGGCGCGCGCCAGGCGTATCTGATCGAGGAGCCGATGGCGGCCGCGATCGGCGCCGGGCTGCCCGTCGCCGAGCCGACCGGCAACATGATCGTCGACATCGGCGGCGGCACCACCGAGGTGGCCGTGATCTCGCTCGGGGGCATCGTCGTGTCGCAGTCGGTGCGCGTGGGCGGCGACGAGCTGGACGAGGCGATCGTCAATTACGTCAAGCGCGAGTACAAGGTGCTGATCGGGACGCAGACCGCCGAGGAGGTCAAGCTCGAGATCGGGTCGGCGGCCACGATGGAGGAGGAGCTGCAGGCCGAGATCCGCGGCCGTGACCTTGTCACCGGTCTGCCGAAGACCGTGATGCTGTCCTCCCAGGAGGTGCGCCTCGGCCTCGACGAGCCGCTGCAGCAGATCATCGACGCCATCAAATCGACGCTCGACAAGACGCCGCCGGAGCTCTCCTCCGACATCATGGACCGCGGCATCGTGCTGGCCGGCGGCGGCGCCCTGCTCAACCGCCTCGACGAGCGCCTGCGCCGCGAGACCGAGATGCCCGTGCACGTGGCGGAGTCGCCACTGACGTGCGTCGCCGTGGGCTCGGGCCGCGCGCTCGAGGAGTTCGACGTGCTCCAGCGCTCGAGCCGCCCCGGCCGCAGCAACAGCCGCCGCCGCTACTGACGCTCCTCCGGCACGGACTGCGCAGGCGACGGGGCTAGTCCGCCTCGGGCTCGGCCGCCGGCAGGAGCCCGAGCGCATCGGTTTCCGGCGTCAGCAGCCGGCGCTCGGCGTACTGCTCGAGCTTCGCGCGCGAGTCCTCGATGTCGAGGTCGCGCATCGTCAGCTGGCCGATGCGGTCGAGAGGCCCGAACGCGGCGCCCTCGTTGCGCTCCATGCTCAGGCGCTCCGGGTGGTAGGTCAGATGCGGGCCGGTGGTGTCGAGAACCGAGTAGTCGTCGCCGCGGCGGAGCTCGAGCACGACCTCGCCGGTGACGACGCTCGCCACCCAGCGCTGCAGGCTCTCGCGCAGCATCACGGCCTGCGGGTCGAACCAGCGGCCCTCGTAGAGCAGGCGGCCGAGCCGGCGGCCGGAGCCGCGGTAGGTGTCGATCGTCGCCTCGTTGTGGATCGCGTTGAGAAGGCGCTCGTAGGCGATGTGCAGCAGCGCCATGCCCGGCGCCTCGTAGATGCCTCGGCTCTTGGCCTCGATGATGCGGTTCTCGATCTGATCCGACATGCCGAGCCCATGGCGCCCGCCGATGGTGTTGGCCTCGTGCACGAGCTCCACGGGATCGCGGAACCCGCCCCCGTTGAGCGCCACCGGCCAGCCATCGGCGAAGCGCACGGACACGCGCTCGGGCGCGATCGCGACATCGGCGTCCCAGTGCCGCACGCCCATGATCGGCTGCACGATGTGCATGCTCGTGCCGAGCTGTTCGAGATCCTTGGCCTCGTGCGTCGCACCCCAGATGTTGGCGTCGGTGGAGTACGCCTTCTCGGTGCTCGCGCGGTAGGGCAGGTCGCGGGCCACGAGCCAGTCGTGCAGCTCGCGCCGGCCGCCGAGCTCGTTCACGAAGTCGTCATCGAGCCACGGCTTGTAGATCCGCAGGGCCGGGTTCGCGAGCAGCCCGTAGCGGTAGAAGCGCTCGATGTCGTTGCCCTTGTAGGTCGATCCGTCGCCCCAGATGTCGACGCCGTCGACGTGCATCGCGCGCACGAGCAGCGTGCCCGTGACAGCGCGACCGAGCGGCGTCGTGTTGAAGTACGTGCGACCGCCGGAGCCGATGTGGAACGCGCCGCACTGCAGCGCCGCGAGTCCCTCGTGCACGAGCTGCGAGCGGCAGTCGATCAGACGGGCGATCTCGGCGCCGTAGATCTTCGCGCGCGCCGGGACGTCGGCGAGGTCGGGCTCGTCGTACTGGCCGAGATCGGCCGTGTAGGCGCACGGCACGCCGCCGCGCTCACGCATCCATGCCACCGCGGCCGAGGTGTCCAGGCCGCCCGAGAAGGCGATGCCGATCCGTTCGCCGACGGGCATGCGGTTGAGCACTCTGGACATCGTGCGGGTACGCTCCGATCGGCAGACGGCAGGACGCCCGCGTTATGCAGCGGGCGCGCAGGTCATGCAGACTACTGTATAGTTATGCAGCCATGAATCACCGTCAGCGACTGATCGCAACCCTGCTCGAGCAGGACGAGCTGGGAAGCCAGGCTCAGATCGTGACCGCCCTTGCCGAGCGTGGCATCGAGGTCACGCAGGCCACGGTCTCGCGCGATCTCGATCGCATCGGCGCCGTGCGCATCCGCCGCAACGGCCGCACGATCTACGCGCTTGCGGTCGACGAGCACGAGCCCGATCCGATCGGGCGGCTGCGCACGGCGCTCGGCTTCGTCCGGCACATGGAGGCATCGGGCAATCTGCTCATCCTGCGCACGGCGCCCGGCAATGCGATGCCGGTCGCGCGGGCGTTCGACCTGGCCGACCTGGCCGAGGTCGCCGGCACGGTCGGGGGCGACGACACGATCCTCGTGATCGCGCGCGAGCCCGCCGACGGGGCCAGCGTCGCGGCGCTCTGCGGTCAGCTGCAGAGCGCAGGGGCGCCGAGCTGACCGAATCCTCGCGCCCGCTGTGGGCGGGCCGGGTCCGGGCGGAGCTCGACCCGGCGATCCTCGCGTTCTCCCGTTCGCTGCCCGTCGACAAGGCGCTCCTGGCCTACGACGTCATCGCATCGCAGGTGCACGTCCGCATGCTCGAGCGCGTGGGACTCCTCACCACCGACGAGGCGACCGCGCTCACGGAAGCGCTCGCGGAGGTGCCGGCCGTCCCGGACGACGCGCCCGACGAGGACGTCCATTCCTATCTCGAGCGCTGCCTCACCGAACGCCTCGGGCCGCTCGGTCGCAAGGTGCACGCCGGGCGCTCGCGCAACGACCAGGTCGCCGTGGCGACGCGCCTGTGGGCCAAGGACGTGACGCGCGAGCTCGCGCTCGGCGTCGCCGCTGCCCAGGAGGCGCTCGTCGCCTGCGCACGCGCCAACGAGGGCGCGGTGCTGCCGGGCTACACGCATCTGCAGCGTGCGCAGCCGATCTTGCTCGGCCACTACCTCGCGGCGCACGCGTGGATGCTCGAGCGCGACGCCGAGCGCCTGCGCGCCGCTCACGCGGCGGCCGACGAATGCCCACTCGGCGCGGGTGCGCTCGCCGGCTCGAGCCTGCCGCTCGATCCCAAGTGGACGGCTGCCCAGCTCGGCTTCGCGCGCTCGTTCGACAACACGATCGACGCCGTCGCCGACCGCGACTTCGTGTGCGATCTGCTCTACGCCTGCGCACTCGGTTTCGTGCACCTCTCGCGCCTCGCCGAGGAAGTGATCATCTTCACGTCGCAGGAGTTCGCGTTCGCGCAGCTCGACGACACGATCGCTCTCGGGTCCTCGATCATGCCGCAGAAGAAGAACCCGCAGGTCGCCGAGCATCTGCGCGGCCGCGCGGGCGTCGCGATCGGTCGCCTCGCGGCCATGCTCGCCGTCTGCAAGGGCCTTCCCCTTGCGTACGACAGCGACCTCCAGGAGGACAAGGAGCTCGCCTTCGCGCAGGTCGCCGCCTACGACGGCGCCCTGCGCGCCACGGCGCTGCTCGTCGCCGGCCTGCGCTTCGACGCCGGTCGGATGCGGGAGGCCGCGGCCGACGGCGCGACCGTCGCCACCGATGTCGCCGAGGCGCTCGTGCGCGGCGGCATGCCGTTCCGCGAGGCCCACGAGCAGGTCGCGTCGCGCATCGCCTCGGGTGAGCGCTTTGCCGAGCCGACGCCCGAGGAGGCCATCGCCGCGCGCGACGCTCCCGGTGGCACGTCCCCCCGGCGCGTCGACGAGCAGCTCGCCGCGCTGACATGGCGGATCGCCGCCACGCGCGCCTGGGTCGGCTCGTGACACCGCTCGGGTCGCCGTGGCCGTCGACCGCGGTCGACCGCGACGGCGCCCTCGAGATCGGCGGGATCGCCACCGAGGAGCTTGCCCGCCGCTTCGGCACGCCACTCTACGTCTACGACGCGGTGACGCTCCGCGAGCGTGCGCAGGCCTATGTCGACGGCGTGGCGGGACATCCCGATGCCCACGTGTCCTTCGCCTGCAAGGCGTGCTGCACCGTCGGGGTGCTGCGCCTGCTCGGGGAGTGCGGCCTGGGCGCGGATGTCGCGAGCGCGGGCGAGCTCGCGGCCGCCCTGCGCGCGGGCATCGACGCGAGCCGCATCGTCGTCCACGGCAATGGCAAGACCGGCGCCGACATCGACGCAGCGCTGGCGGCCGGGTGCGGCCTGATCGTCCTCGACGGTCCCGACGAGGGTGCCCGCGTCTCGGCAGCAGCCCGGCGCCACGGACGCCGGCAGGCAGTGGCCGTGCGCGTCACCCCGGGCATCGTCGCCGGCGGGCACGAGAAGATCGCCACGGCCCACCATGGATCGAAGTTCGGGCTCGCGCCCGCCGACGCCGCGCGCGCCTGCCACGAGGCTCGCGCCGATCCGCACCTCGACTGGCGCGGCCTGCACGTTCACCTGGGCTCCCAGGTCGACGATCCCGGCGTGCTCGAGGGGATGGTGCGCTGGTTCCGCGCGTTCTGCGACGAGCACGCGCTCGAGCCGCGGCTGATCGACGTCGGCGGCGGTCTGAGCATCCCCTACGGCGACGAGTCGGCGCCCGATGCCCGGGCGCTGGCAGCGGCCGTCGCCGCCGCCGCGCTGAAGCAGTTCCCCGCGGCGCAGCTGCTGATCGAGCCCGGGCGCTCCGTCGTGGGGCCCGCGGGCGTCACGCTCTACCGCGTGCTCACGCGCAAGCTCGCGGCCGACGGCACGCGCTGGGTCGCGCTCGACGGCGGCATGGCCGACAACGTGCGCCCCGCCCTCTACGGCGCCACCTACACGGTGTCGGCCGCCGGCCGCCTGGGCGAGCCCCGCGACGAGCACGTTGCGCTCGCCGGCCGCCACTGCGAGTCGGGCGACGTGCTCGCGCACGACGTGGACATGCCTGCGCTCGTGCCCGGCGATCTCGTGGCCTTCGCGGCGACCGGCGCCTACGGCCAGTCCATGGCTTCGACCTACAACGCCATGCCGCGTCTCGCGGCAGTGCTCGTCGACGGCGGCGAGGCGCGCCTGCTCACGCGTCGCGAGTCGATCGCCGAGCTGCTCGCGCGCGACCTCTAGCGTGGCCCGTCCCGCCATCCACGCTCATCCAGTGAGAATCTCTCAGAAGTTGTCGTCGATCAGCCGGCTGGAGCCCTGGCCGATGTCGGAGGCGATGGCCGCGAAGATCGTGTCCAGCTGCCCGGGGTTCGGCTGGTTGTAGAAGTCGCCGGGCGATGCGATCTGCGAGAGCGTCTGGGACGACGTGATCCCCGGGCTCTCGGGCGTCGTGCTCGCGTAGTGGTAGCAGCCGCTGTCGGGAGGCGTGCAGGGCTCCCAGGTGCCGCCGACCTGCTTGTGAAAGCCGCCGGCCGTGCAGGCGACGTTGTCTCCGAGCGCGTAGCCGATGCTGTAGATCGTCACGCCATCGGCCTTGTAGTTGTTCGCGATGTTGACGGCCGTGTGGCAGGGCTGCTGATCATCGGCGTTTCCCGGCGGGTAGGTGGGGTCACCGGGACCGTAGACGCTGCCGATGTTCGCCTCGCCGTCGGTCAGGAAGATGATGTAGTCGGGCACGTTCGGGCGACCGTGCGCGGCGAGCTCGGCGCGGGCCTGACGCAGCGCTTCGCTGTAGGAGGTGTTGCCGCCGGCCTGGATGCACGACGCCTTGGGGCCGTCGGTCGTGTGCAGATAGAGGCCCGAGCTGGGATTCAGCGCGCCGGTCGCGCTCCGGTAGTCGCCGCTGATCGGGTCGGTCACGTATCCGCGACTCGGGCTGTCATAGCCGTCGTAGCCATTGCCGCCGAGTGAGTTGTAGGGCGCCGAGCACGGGTCGGTCGCCGTCGACTCCACCGGTGGGAAGGCGACCATGCCGACCTGAGCGTTCGGCGGCTGAAGGATCTGCAGCATCGTGCGAACGCCGTCCTTGGCGTTGTCGAGGTCGGTGCAGGTGCCACCCGGCCCCGTCGGCTGGCACATCGAGCCCGTGCGGTCGATCGCGATCACGATGTCCACCGGATTCGACGAGCACGGACTGCAGGCATCGGAGTGAGCCGAGATGTCGAAGTGATCGATGCCGAAGAGCCGCGCAAACCAGGTAGTCGTGCTCGCGGTGCCCGACACTGCGAGCGCATTCGGGTTCACGCCCGGGTCGCAGCCGGTGGCGATGACTGCCGTGTTCGTGCACTTCGCCTTGTAGGTGAACTGGAAGCCCGAGAGATTCGCCGGGACGTTGGCCGCAGCGTAGGAGCTCGCGGTGGCGATGGCCGTGGAGGTGTTCGGCAGATCCTGCGCCCCGGCGAGCGCCGCCGCGTCGGTCGCGCTCTGCAGCTGACGCTTGGCGTAGTAGGCGTAGCCGACGTCGATCGCGAAGGCCGAGATGCCGAGCAGCGCAACGAGCGCGAAGACCATCAGTGGGAGGATCTGTCCCCGCTCTGCGCGTGCCCTTCGCATCGGTCCTCCGAACGCCGGCTTGGCGGGTCGCAGGTGCGACCCGGTCACCAGGCTCTGCGCGAATGCGGGATGCGTCGATCACCCCAACGGGGGGCTGGACGGGCGTCAGCCGACGACGATCACGGCGACGCGGCGCGGTCCATGCACGCCGACGACGCGGATCTGCTCGATGTCGGAGGTCGCGCTGGCGCCGGTCACGAGCGTCATCCCGCGCGGGACATCGGTCGCGTAGACGCGCGCGATCGCCTCGTCGAGCGTCGGCAGCACGCGGTCGGCTGCGACCAGGGCGATGTGGAAATCGGGCAGGAGCCCGGTGGCGCGCGAGCGGCCCTCGCCGTAGGTCAGCACGATCGTGCCGGTGGCGGCGACACCGAACACCGCGCCCGTGATGCCCGTCTGGGCATCGGCTGCAGGCGCCAGGGTGCCGAGCGTGGCCGGTTCGATCGACCGCACGAGCGGGTCGCCGTCCCAGAAGCAGAGCGACGCGTCGCGGCCCAGCAGTGCGGCGACGGCAGTGCGGGCGGCGGCGGCGTCCGGGACGCGCACGGCCTGACCGCCGTCGGCCACGACGGCGGCCATGAACTCGTCGATCACGCGCCGTCCTCCAGGTCGCGCCAGCGCCGGTGGAACGGCTTCGTGCTCGGAAGCGGAAGCGTCGCACGCCCGTCGAGCCAGCTCGCGCCCGGGCCGAAGGCGCGAGCGAACGGCCCCGAGTGCGCGCCCGCGCGCGCCGAGGCGCGGTACAGGCGGGGGTTCGACCAGGCACGCGACCAGGCGCCCCAGGCGGCGCGCTCGCCCCGCGAGGCGAGCCCCGCGCGGTTGGCGAGCGTGCGATCGCGCACGAGCAGGTCGTGCAGCGGGATCCCGACCGGGCAGGCATCCGTGCACGCGCCGCAGAGCGATGAGAGGAACGGCAGCTTGCGGCCTTCGCCGGCGCGCATGTCGGCGAGCAGCGGCGTGAGCACCGCGCCGATCGGGCCGCCGTAGACCGAGCCGTAGGCGTGCCCGCCGACCTTGGCGTAGACCGGGCAGACCGTCTGGCAGGCACCGCAGCGGATGCAGTTGAGGATCTCGCGCTCGTCGCTCTCGCGGATGCGCGAGCGCCCGTTGTCGAGCACGATGACGACGAACTCCTGCGGGCCGTCGTCGCCGTCGGCGGCGGGGCCGCTCAGCCACGAGACATAGCTCGGCAGCTCGCGGCCCACCGCCGCGAGCGTCAGCTGCTCGACCATGAAGGCGGCATCCGCGGTCGTATCGAGGACGCGCTCCATGCCCGCGAGCATCACGTGGCAACGGGGCAGCGACGAGACGAGGCGACCATTGCCCTCGTTCTCGAGCACGATCACGGTACCGCTCTCGGCGACCATGAAGTTGGCGCCGGTAATGCCCATCCCGGCCTCCAGGAACGACGTCCGCAGCTGCTCGCGCGAATACGTGACGAGCCCGGCCGGGTCGTCGGACATCGGACCGCCGCGGTGCGTGGCGAGCACCTCCGCGACCTGGCCCCGGGAGCGATGGATGACGGGCGCGAGGATGTGCGACGGGCGCTCGCCGGCGAGCTGGATGATCCACTCGC
>CAZYYP010000002.1:0-14474 GCA_964651695.1 uncultured Gaiellales bacterium
GGGTCGCGACTCATGTCGCAGGAGCATGACCCATGCGCCCGCGGCCTGCACGGGCCGAGCGTCAGTGGCGGTGGCGAACGGTCGCGGCGCGCACGAACTCCGCCACCGTGATCGTGTCGGCGTCCGAGAGCCGCGGGCGGTTCGGCATGACCTCCGTGAAGCTGATGATCTCGGCGACGCTGAGATGGCCCATCGCGAGGTCGCCGCCGTCTGCGTCCGTATCGTGTCCGGTCAGCGTGTGGCAGTTGCCGCACGAGCGCGTGAAGATCGCCGCCCCTCGTGCGACCGTCGTCCCCGAGGATCCGGCCGCACCGCCGCACCCGCCGGCGACGAGCGCTGTGAGCGCGACGGCGACGGCGCTTCCGGCGGCGTGGCGCACGGCTACCGCAGGATGCCGGTGTGACCGAGCGAGTAGCGGCCCGGCTGCGGCCAGACGCTGAGGCCGTGAGGGCCGGAGCCGACGTGGATGCGCGCGAGCAGGTGTCCCGTGCGGGTCGAGATCGCATACACCTCGGCGCTGTAGCGGCCCGAGAGCCACAGCACCTTGCCGTCGGCCGAGACGCCGCCCATGTCGGGGCTGCCGCCGCCGGGGATGTGCCAGGTGGCGACGACCTTGCGGGTGCGGAAGCTGATCACCGAGATCGATCCCGCCGAGCGGTTGGAGACGTAGAGCAGCTTCGCGTCGCGGCTCGGGTAGAGGCCGTGCGCTCCGGCGCCCGTGGCGAGGAAGCGCAGCACGCGGAAGGAGCGGGCGTCGATCTCCCAGACGCCCCCCGCGTGCATATCGGCGACGTAGAAGAGCGCACCGTCCGGCGAGAGCTTGACGTCCTGGGGCATGCCGCTCGCGCCGTCGGGCAGCGCGACGGTGCGCACGACCCGCTCGTGCCGCGCATCGACCACGAGCAGCGAGCCTCCGAATTCGCAGCTCGCCAGGAGATACCGGCCGTCGGCGGTGAAGTCCAGGTGATCAACGCCGGGGCATGGTACCGAGAGCGAATGATGCAGCCGGAACGTGTGCGCGTTGCGGAAGTCGAGCCGGTGGAGCCGCTCGGCGACGACGATCGCGTAGCGGCCGTCGGTCGTGAAGTACATGTTGTACGGGTCGTCGACCGGGATCGGCGCGCCCTGCGGCTTGCCCGTGCGCGGGTTGATGGGCGTGAGGCTGTTGCCGGTGTCGTTCGTGACGTAGAGCGTCCGCAGATCCCAGGCCGGCACGACGTGCTGCGGGAGCCCCCCCACCGGGAACTGCCGCACGACACGGTAGGTCGCCGGGTCGATCACGTCGACGGTGTCGCTGCCGCTGTTCGGGACGTACACCAGCGGCTTCGCGAAGCGCGCGGCGCCCGTGAGGTTGTTCGCGCCGTCGTGCGCATAGACGCCGGCGCCGGCGCGAGTTGTGCTCTGCGCCGTGAACGACGGGGCGATCGCGGGCGCTCGGGTCGCCGGGACGAGCTTGTCGATCGAGTCCTCCGTGCCGGCGTGCCCGCGCCCTCCCACGAGCAGGATGCGCGTGCCGTCGGAGACCGCGGCGAGATCCGAGCTCGCGGCCGAGAGCGTTCCGGCGGCCCGGGTGCGCCCCGTGGACGGGTCGATCGCGAGGATCCGCGCGACCGGCGTGCCGACGACGGCACTGCGCCCGCCGACGAGGTAGACGAGGCCGCCCAGGGTCGCGGCGGCGGCATGGGTCGTCGGCGACGGCAGGTGCCCGATCACACGGACGCGGGAGCTCCCTGGCGTGTACTCGAGGATCGCGTCGCTCGCCGATCCATCCACGAGCGACCCGCCGGCGATGATGAGGCGCGTGCCGGCCGCCGCGACGGCCGCGTAACGCAATGCGTACGGCAGATGCGCGACGACGCGCGCGGCTGAGCCGGGTCGCCACGCGACGATCGTGTTCAGCCACACGCGGCCCGTGAAGCCTCCGACGACGAACGCCGTCGTGCCGATCGAGGCTGCCGACTGATCCGAGCTCGGAGCGGGGAGGTGCGCGACGACCGTCGCACCGGTGCCGGACAGGGGCACGCGGAAGATCTGATCGCTCTGGGTATTCGAGCCGGTGCCGCCGCCGAAGAGATAGACCGCGCCTCCGAGGCGCACGGCGGCGGTGTCGTGCAGCGCGACGGGCAGGTGCCCCGCCGCACGATCCGCCGTCGACCCGACGAGGCGGATGTCGGTGCGCGAGGTATCGGCGCTCGAGAGTCCGCCGAGCAGCATCGCCCCGCCCGGGAGCGCGACTGCCGCGCCGTCCTGCACGGGCTGCTCCAGCCGGCCGGTATGGCGCTCGACGAGCCGCACGGTGGCGGTGTGGCGAGCCGAGCGCAGCACGACGGACACCCCGCCCCGCGGGGTGGGATCGATCGCGCCCTGCGCTGCCGGCGGGTTGTCGTTGCGCGTCGCCACCGCGATGGCGATGATCGTGCCCGCGCCGAGGAAGCACACGAGCGCCGCAAGGCGCGCGCGCGCACGGCGACGCCGGCGCTTGCGCGCCTCGCGTCTGCGATCGACCACGGTCGAGGGCATCGTCATCGCTCGTGGCCGCGCGTGCTCAGTGACCGATCCAGTGCGTCCAGGGCGAGATCAGCGGAATCGTAGCGACTGCGAGCACGGCGCCTGCGACGACGACTGCCGCGAGGGTCGCGAGGCGGAGCCGCGAGCCTCCGACGCCTTCGCCGCCGCGGATGTCCGGCCCGATCAGGGCGGGAAGGCGCAGGAGGTGCGCCAGCACGTGGATCGTCATGGCCGCGAACCACACGACGAAGCTCGCCTTGTGGAGGCCGAGAACGACGCCGCCACCGGGTCCGACGGCCGCGAGTGTCACGCCGGTGGCGAAGAGCCCCGCGGTCGACACGATGACGAGAGGTCCGAGCAGGCGCAGCGCCGTCGGCGGCGGCCCGGCGCGCACGTAGTCGCGGTCGCCGCTGTAGTAGCGCACGAACCGGTATCCCGTGCTGGCCAGCTTGAGCCCGACGATCGGGACGAGCAGCATGCCCACGAAGATGTGCCAGGAGAGCAGCGACTGCAGCGAGAGCAGCGTGAGGCCCTCGACGGCGAGGAGCACGAGCAGGACGGCGGCCGTGACGGCCGTGAGGCGCGAGTTGCCCGCAACCCCTCCGGACGCGGTCCCGCGGCGCGCGCGGGCTCGTGCGCCGGCCTGCGCGGCGGCATGGCGGTCGACCTGCATCGATCCAGTCGATCAGCCTCACATGAACGGTCAATGAGAGCGTCTCATTGTCGTCTCACGGACGTGCACCCACAATGACCACGTGCGCGTGCTGGTGATTGAGGACGAACCGAAGCTTGCCGAGGTGATCGCCCGAGGGCTCCGCGAGGAGGGGTATGCGGCCGACACGGCGGGCCGCGGCGAGGACGCGCTCTGGATGGCGCAGGCCGCGAGCTACGACGCCATCCTGCTCGACGTGATGCTTCCGGGTGCCGACGGCTTCGAGGTGTGCCGGCAACTGCGCGACCTCGGCGTGTGGAGTCCGGTGCTCATGCTCACGGCCAGGGACGCGATCGACGACCGCGTCAGCGGCCTCGACGCGGGAGCCGACGATTACCTCGTCAAGCCGTTCTCCTTCGAGGAGCTCCTGGCCCGGCTGCGCGCGCTCGTGCGCCGCGCGCCCGCCGAGCGCCCGGCCGTGATCGCGGTCGGCGACCTCCGGCTCGATCCGGCCGCACGCCAGGCGTGGCGCGGCGACGTCGAGCTCGACCTGTCGGCCAAGGAGTTCGCGCTCCTGGAGATCTTCATGCGCAGCCCAGGCCGCGTTCTCACGCGCTCCACGTTGCTCGACGGCGCCTGGGACATGGCCTTCGCGCGGCGCTCGAACATCGTCGACGTCTACATCCGCTACCTGCGCGAGAAGATCGACAGGCCGTTCGGCACCGACTCGCTCGAGACGGTTCGCGGGGTCGGGTACCGCCTGCGGTCGGGCGTTTGAGTCGCCTGCCGATCAGGCTGCGGCTGACGCTCGCGTTCGCCCTCGCCATGGCAGTGCTGCTCGCGGGGATGGGCGTGTTCGTGGACGTCCGTGTCGGTGACGCGCTGCTCGCCTCGGTCGACCAGACCCTCCGCTCCCAGTCGTCGGAGGCGGTGGCACACGTGCGCCGCGGGGCAGATCTCGGCGACCGGGACGTCGGCGGCGGCAGCACGCTCGCCCAGGAGCTCGACGCCCAGGGCGGCGTGCTCCGCTCGGATCGCACCGGCCTCGTCCCGCTGCTCTCGGCCGCCGATGCGCGGCGCGTGGCGGCGGGCGCGACCGTGCTGCGCTCGATCACGCTCACCAACCCCGAGGGTGACTGGCGCGTGCTGGGCGTCCCGAGCAGCCCGCGCGGCAAGGCCGTGGTGGTGGCACGCTCGCTCGAGCCACGCGAGGAGTCGCTCGACCATCTCTTCGACGAGCTGCTGGTCGCCGGCCCGCTCGCCCTGCTGCTCGCGTCGATCGCGGGCTACGGGCTCGCGGCGGCGGCGCTCCGCCCGGTCGAGGCGATGCGCCGCCGCGCGGCGGCGGTGTCGGCTGCCTCGCCGGGGCGGCTTCCCGTGCCGCGGAGCAACGACGAGATCTCGCGCCTCGCCACGACCATCAACGAGATGCTGGAGCGGCTCGAGGCGGCGTTCGAGCACGAGCGGCGGTTCGTCGCCGATGCGAGTCACGAGCTGCGCACGCCGCTCGCCCTGCTGCGTGCCGAGATCGAGGTCACGCTGCGCCGCCGGCGCACCGCCGGTGAGCTCGAGGCGACCCTTCGCTCGGCGGCGGAGGAGACGGAGCGGCTCTCGCGCCTCGCCGAGGATCTGCTGCTGATCGCGCGCTCCGACCGGGGCGGGCTCCCGATCCGCCGGCAGCTCGTGACGGCCGAGGAGATCTTCGGCGCCGTTGCCAGCCGCTTCTCGGGCGGAGCCGATCGGCTCGCCGGCAGGGCGTTCGTCGTGGAGGGCGGGGACGTCCTGTTCGAGGCCGATTCCGAGCGGCTCGTCCAGGCGATCGGCAACCTCGTCGACAACGCCCTCGGACACGGCGCGCATTCCATCGCCCTCTCGGCCGTCGAACGCGGCGGCCTGGTCGAGCTGCACGTCGCCGACGACGGCGACGGCTTTCCCCAGGCCTTCCTGCCGCGCGCGTTCGATCGCTTCAGCCGCGCGGACGAGGCTCGCAGCCGCGGGGGCACCGGGCTCGGTCTCTCGATCGTGGAGCTGATCGCCGCTGCCCACGGCGGTCACGCGCGCGCGGCCAACCGGCCGTCCGGCGGAGCCGACGTCTGGATCGAGCTTCCGCGCGGTGCCCCGCTCTGAGAGCTCCGTAGGCGCGGTTTTCACCGGCCTCTCATACGGGGCTGGTCCACTCGGGGCATGAGGGCGCGCGAACCCGAGCTCAATCGCCGGATCGGCCACCGCGACGCGGCTCTTCGCCGCCTCCGGCGCACGTCCGCGTTCGCTCTCGCGGGAACGGCCGGGCTCGCGGCCGCCTTCGGCGGTCTCGCGGCCAGGGCGTTCCCCGGCAAGAGCCGGCATACGGCTCCGATCGTCGTGCGGACCCACGTGCGGCGAACGAGCGCTGTGGCCACCGCCCCGGCGCTTGCGACGCCGCCGCCGCTCGTCGCGGCCGACGCCGCCGCGCCCGCCGCGCCCGCAACCCCGGCGGCGCCCGCGACTCAGGCCCCGAGTCCCCCGCCCGCCCCACCGGTGGTCACGCCGGCGCCCCCGGTAGCGGTCTCCGGCGGCTCGTGAACACCTCGCTCCTCGCGACGATCGGAGGGCCGAAGACGCTCTGGTACGCCACGCGCGGCACGGGCGTCGTCTCGCTCATCCTGCTGACGGCGATCATGTGCCTGGGCATCGCGGGCGTCCGCCGCCTGCGCACCGAGCGCTGGCCGCGCTTTCTCGTCGTGGGCCTGCATCGCAACCTCGCGCTGCTCGCGGTGGCATTCATCGCGGTGCACGTCGTCACGACGGTCGCGGACGGCTTCGCGCCGATCGGCCTCCAGGACGGCATCATCCCCTTCGCCTCCCCGTACCGCCCGATCTGGCTCGGGCTGGGGGCGGTCGCGTTCGACCTGCTCCTCGCCCTCACGATCACGAGCCTTCTGCGCGCGCGTCTCGGGTATCGCACCTGGCGGGCCCTCCACTGGTGCGCGTACGGCTCCTGGCCGATCGCGCTCGCCCATACCTTCGGCACGGGCAGCGACGCGCGTGTCGGCTGGATGCAGGCGCTCGGTGCCATCTCGACGGCGATCGTCGCCGCGGCCGTCCTGGCGCGGCTGGTCGACGGCTCGAGCTGGACGGGCGCCCGCTCGCTCGCCGCGGCGGGCGTGCTGCTCGTGCCGCTGGGGATGCTGGGCTGGTACGTGACCGGGCCGGGCCGCGGTGGCTGGGCCGCGCGCGCCGGCACCCCCCAGCGGCTCCTTCCGCACGCGACCGCGACGGCTGCCCCCGTGGTCGCCGCTCCGGCAGCATCGCCCCGGCGCCCGACGGCGTCGCTGCCGGCGCCGCCGTTCACCGCCGCGCTGCGCGGGCGCATGTCGTCCACCCAGGCCGCGAACGGTCTCGTGCTCGTGAGCATCCGGGGGCGCACGAAGCGGCCGGCCGCAGGCGTGCTGTGGATCCGGCTGCAGGGCCAGGCCGTCGAAGGCGGAGGCGTCTCGATGACGGCGAGCGGAGCCAGCTTCGGACCCGCGTCGCTCCCGAATCAGTACCTCGGCAAGATCGTCTCGCTGAGCGGCACCCGGCTCGTGCTCGCACTGCGCGGCCGCTCGGGACAGCTGGCGCTCCACGTCGACCTCCAGATCGACGGGGTCTCACACGTCGTGACCGGGACCGTCGCCGCGCTGGGCGGCGCCTCGTGACGCCGGTGGTCACCCGCGAGCGCGTCCGCGCGCCCGAGGGCGTCCGGCGGCTGCTCGGCGGGCTCCGGCCCGACGGCGGCGCACTCGGCTTCGAGGCGCACGTCCGCCGCTACGGAGCCCTACCTCCGCTGCACAGCCGCCACGCCTTCGTGCAGCTCGTCGCCGAGTCGGGCCTGCAGGGCCGCGGTGGTGGCGGGTTTCCCGTGGCCGACAAGCTGACCGCCGTCCTCGCGGGCCGAGGGCGGCCGGTCGTCGTCGCCAACGGCTCGGAGGGCGAGCCGCCTTCGGCGAAAGACAAGGTGCTGCTCGCATACGCGCCGCAGCTCGTGCTCGACGGCGCGGTGCTGGCCGCGCGCGGCGTCGGAGCCAGGACGGCGATCGTCGCAGCGAGCCCGTCGCTGCATGCGACCCTCGAGGGGGCGATCGCCGACCGCGGCGGGAGCGACCGCGGGGTCTCGCTGCAGGTGGTCTCCGTGCCCGAGCGCTTCATCTCCGGGGAGGAGACGGCACTCGTCCAGTTCATCAACGGCGGGCCGTGTCTCCCGACCTTCACTCCGCCCCGCCCGTTCGAGCGCGGCGTGGGCGGAGCACCGACGCTCGTCCAGAACGTCGAGACGCTCGCGCACCTTGCGCTCATCGCGCGCTTCGGCCCCGAGTGGTTCCGGGCGGTCGGCACCGCCGCCGAGCCGGGCTCGGCGCTCGTCACGCTCGCGGGGGCCTTCCGGCGGCCGGGTGTCTACGAGGTGCCGTTCGGCGAGCCGCTCGGCGACATCCTCGACGGCGCGGGCGGGGGCGCCTCCGAACTCCAGGCCTGGCTCGTGGGAGGCCTCTTCGGCACCTGGATCACCGGCGCGGAGGTCACCGAGGCGAGACTCTCGCGCGCCGGCCTGGCCCCGTTCGGCGCCGCGCCCGGGGCGCGCGTGATCGTCGCGCTGCCGGCCCGCACCTGCGGGGTGGCCGAGACGGCGCGGATCGCGCGCTACCTCTCCGACGAGAGCGCGGGGCAGTGCGGGCCCTGCGTGAACGGGCTCGATGCGCTCGCCGGCGGGCTCGAGGACGTCGCCTACCGCGGCCGCCAGCTCGATCGGGAGACGGCCCGGCGGCGGCTGGCGGCGGTCACGGGGCGCGGTGCCTGCAGGCATCCCGATGGCGCGGCGCGGTTGATCGCCAGCGCGCTACGCGTGTTCGCGGCCGAGTTCGACCACCACGAGCGCATGAACCGGTGCACGGGCGATGCCCGGCCGGTCGTCCCCGTTCCGGCGCGCCGGATACCGGTGCTCGCGTGACCGGGCATCGCCTTCCAGCCCCGTAGGGGTCAGACGGTCGAGAAGCCCTGCGCAGCCAGGCGGCAGCCGGCGCCGCTTGCGCTCGCCGTCACCCACAGCGTGGCCACGTGGTCGCCGCCGGCGTCATCGACGCTGGCCTGCCACATCACCGACTCGACGCCGCTCGCGCCGATGTTCACCGGCTGATCGGTCGAGGCCCCGGCGGCGACCGTCGCCACGTGCACCTGATCGAGGTCGCCCGTTACCACGGTGCTCGTGTCGTGGAAGAGCGCCTGGTTGGTGACGACGACCGGGGTCGTGGCCGTGTTCGACCACTGCGTCGTCGCGACGCCCGCGGTGCAGCTCGCACGCAGCGTGCCGAGGCCGGGTGCGCCGAGCAGCGGCGTCGCCGATGCGCCGTCGGGCAGCGTCACGGCGACCGAGAGGATGCGCCCGTTGCCCTCGACGACCTCGCCGTCCTTGATGTCGGCGGCCACGATCGAGCTGTCGGCGATCTTGGAGCTCGAGACCGAGCTGTCGGCGATGTCGCTGGTGGTCACGGCGCCCGCGTGGAGCTTCGAGGTCGTGACGGCGTCGTTCGCGAGGTCGCTGTTGCCGACTGCCCCGGCCCGGATCCGCGAGGTGGTCACGGAGTCGTTGCCCAGGTCGGCATTGCCGACGCTCGCGTCCTTGATCTGCAGGCCGGTGACTGCGCCGGCGACGATCTTCGCGGTCACGACGCTGTTGCGCGCGAGGTCGATGTTCCTGATCGTGCCGTTGCGGATCTTGTCGCTCGTGACCGCGTTGTCCCTGATCTGCTTGGTGCCGATGTGCACGGCGGCGTAGGTGGTGCCGCCGAGGGCGACCGTCAGTGCGATGAGCGCAACGGCCATCGAGGGCGATGGCAGCCGGATCCAGGCTCGCATGATGTTCCTCCCGGTTGGGCCGGGCGGCGCCGGCCGACGTCGATGGGTCAACGGTTGCAGAGGGATGTACCGAATCCGTGAAGAGCTTTTGAAATAACACGCCACGTCCACAAGCCACCCGAGGCATCGCGGCGCACCTGAGGGTGCGACGCACCCTAAGAAGTCCGTAGGAGTCCCCTCCGGATACCGCGCAGCGGGGCACAATGGGTCGTATGAGGATCCTCGTAGTCGACGACGACCGCTCCGTTCGCGACGCGCTGCGCCGCGCGCTCACGCTCGCGGGCTACGAGGTGCAGATGGCCGAGGGCGGCCAGCAGGCGCTGACCCAGGTCGCAAACGGCGTGCCCGACGCCGTGGTGCTCGACATCGGCATGCCCGACATCGACGGCATCGAGGTCTGCCGGCGTCTACGGGGTGCCGGCAACCGCGTGCCGATCCTGATGCTCACGGCGCGCGATGCCGTCGCCGACCGCATCGACGGTCTCGATGCCGGCGCGGACGACTATCTCGTGAAGCCGTTCGACGTGGGCGAGCTGAAGGCGCGCCTGCGCGCGCTCATGCGGCGCACCAACGGCGAGGGCGACCCCGACGCGCTCTCGTTCGCCGAGCTCAGGCTCGACAGCTCGCGCCACGGCGTGATGGTCAACGACCAATTCGCCGAGCTGACGCGCACGGAGTACCAGTTGCTCGAGCTGCTCATGCTCAACCCGCGGCGCGTGCTCCCGCACGGGCTGATCTACGACCGCGTCTGGGGCTACGACTTCGGGCCCGCCTCGAACGCGCTGCGCGTGTACGTGGGCTATCTGCGCCGCAAGCTCGAGGACATGGGTGCGCGCGACCTGATTCACACGGTGCGGGGCGTCGGCTACGCGCTGCGCGAGCCGTGAACCTCCGCACCCGCATGGCTGCGGTGGCGGGGGTCGCCGTCGCGCTCACGGTGCTCGCGCTCGCTGCGACCGAGTACGAGGCGGCGCGCTCGACGCTGCAGGGACAGATCGACAGCGCGCTGCGCGACCGTGCCCAGCCGCTCCTGGCCTCGCGGCCGCCCGTCAACAATCAGGGCGGCGGGTCGTTCGGCGACCATCCGAACGACAACGACGCGCAGCCGCCCAATCCGTTCGGCGACGCGGCAGGCACCGTGCAGTTCGTGTCACCCGGGGGCACGATCGTCTCGGCGACGACTGCTGCGACGAAGCTGCCGGTCGATGCGCGCGCGAAGGCGCTCGCCGCCACGGGCAACGGGAGATACTTCAGTGACACGCACGTCGAGGGCGTGCATCTGCGTGTGCTCACCGTCGGCCGCGGGCCGCTCGGAGCACTGCAGGTCGCGCGTCCGCTGACCGAGGTCGACAACTCGCTCCGGCAGCTGCTCTACGTCCTGCTCGCGGTCGGCGGGATCGGCATCCTCGTGGCGGCCCTGCTCGGCGGCATCGTCGCCCGCGCAGCGCTCGCCCCGGTGTCGCGCTTCACGCGTCGCACCGAGGCGCTGACCGCGAATCCCGATCTCTCGCAACGCCTCGAGATCGAGGGAAAGGACGAGCTCGCCCGGCTCGGCCGCAGCTTCAATGCCACCCTGGACGCGCTCGAGCGCTCCGCCGAGGCGCAACGCCACCTCGTGGCCGATGCCAGCCACGAGCTGCGCACCCCGATCTCGAGTCTGCGCGCCAACATCCAGGTGCTGCAGGATGCCGACCTGCTGCCCGAGGAGGATCGCGCGAGTCTGCGCGCCGACATCATCGCGGAGCTCGACGAGCTGACCGCGCTCGTCGGCGACGTGGTCGAGCTCGCGCGCGGCGCCAAGCCGAGCGACGTCGTCGACGACGTGCGCATCGACGAGATCGTGCGCCAGCTCGTCGAGCGGACCGAGCGCAGGGGTGGCGACTCGGTCATCTTTCGCACGACCCTGCAGCCGACGGTCGTGAGCGGCGAGCCCGAGCGCATCAGCCGCGCGATCTCCAACCTCCTCGGCAACGCCCACAAGTGGAGTCCCCCCGGCGGCCTGATCGAGCTCGACCTCGAGGACGGGGCACTGACGGTGCGCGATCACGGTCCGGGCTTCGCCGAGGCCGATATCCCGCACGTCTTCGACCGCTTCTACCGCGCCGACAACGCACGCGGCATGCCCGGCTCGGGCCTCGGCCTCGCAATCGTGCGCCAGGCGGCCGAGGCGCACGGCGGCACCGTGGAGGCCGCCAACGCGCCCGATGGCGGGGCCGTCGTGACCGTCTCGTTCGGCCCGTCGGTCGTGGTCGTCGACGACGACGGCGACGGCGGCGGAGGCGGCTGAGATCACCACGGCGAGGCGCCGAGACCGACGCGCCGAGCCGAGCGTCAGACGCGCTCGGCGGCGCGCTGCTCGAGCACGAGCGCGAGCCGCGGGCAGAGCGAGACCGCGCGTCGCGCGTCGCGCTGCAGCGCCGCCGGCACGGGGCCGTCCGCGATGATCGGGTAGCCCCACTCGTCGAGTGAGATCAGCTCGGGCAGCAGCTCGGCGCAGTGGCCGTAGGCATCGCAGCGGATCGGGTTGACGCGCAGATGGGTGGTCTCGCGGCTCATCGCCACTCTCCGTCGGTCGGCGGAATCGGCAGCAGGGGATCTCCGTGCGGCGCGGTGCAGTGGCCGGCGAGGTGGTGGGAGACCTCGTCGGCGAAGACGGTGAGCGCGCTCTCGACGAGCCGCGTGGCGCCGTTCGGGTGCGCGCAGGCGCCCCGGCCCGTCACCTGCGGCACGAGCCGCCGCAGGCGCTTGACGCTGCCGGAGGCATCGGTGTCGCAGCGTGCGAGCGAGGCGAGCGCATCGGCCATCGCCCGCAGGCCGAAGACGCAGGGGCCGCACTGCCCGGCGCTCTCGCGGGCCAGGTAGTCGGCGACGCGCGCGGTCTCGGCGAGGCCGCAGCGCGTGCGTGGCAGCACGGCGATGGAGCGGGCGCCGAGCGCAGCGCCGTAGGGCCGCAGGCCGGCGTCGGAAAGCGTGGCGTCGAAGGCCGCCGCGGCGGGCACCCAGGTGCCGAAGTAGCCGCCGACGAGCAGCGCCTGCGGGTGCCCGCCGAGGCCGTCGCAGCGCTCGAGCACGTCGCTCAGGGGCGTGCCCGCCTCGAGCTCGGTGATGCCCGGGCGACCGACCGCGCCAGCGAGCGTGACGAGCATCGATCCGGGCTCGGCGGCGGTGCCGGCTTCGCGGTACCACGCGGCGCCGTAGCGGGCGATGAGGGCGATGTTGGCGAGCGTCTCGACGTTCTGCACGAGCGTCGGACGCCCGCCGACGCCGCGCTCGAACGGGCGCGGCGGCACGAACGCGGGTTTCGCGGGGCCGCCGTTCAGCCACTGGACGAGCGCGGTCTCCTCGCCGGCGACGAACCGCTCGGGAGCGTCGACCAGCTCGAAGCGCGCCCGTTCGCTCGTGCGCTCGCGCTCGGCGATCGCAGCGGCGACACTGGCGTACGAGCCGGGTGCGTCACGGCCGACGGCGATGACGATCCGCCGGGCCCCGACCGCCGCGGCCGCGGCCGCGGCGCCGTCGAGCACGAGGTGGGGGTTGATGCGCAGCAGGAGCGCGTCCTTGTGGCTCGCGGGCTCGCCCTCGACGCCGTTGGCGACGACGATCGGCCCGCGACCGGCGGCGACGGCCTGCAGCTTCCTGTGGGTCGGGAATCCCGCGCCCCCGCGGCCGCGCAGGCCACTCGCCTCGACCGCGGCGATCAGAGCGGCGCTCTCGCCGCGCAGGCTCGGGAGGTGCCCGTAGCGGTCGAGGTGAGCTGCGAGCGATGGCGACGCGCTGGCGGGTGGAAGCAGGCGCCGCGCCGTCTGAGTGCGGGTCCTCGGAGACTCGGTTGCGAGCGCGCTCACGGTGCCACCCCCAGACGGGGAGCGAGATGCTTGCTCTGCCCGGATGGGGCCAGCATCAGCCGCAGCACGACCGCTCCGGCGAAGAGGGCGACGCAGGCGGCGTCGATCGCGAGCATCCAGGCCGACCTCGCGTCGGTCCCCATGCCCATGCCGTGCAGGAGCGCGACGGGCCACGCCACGTAGGCCATCCAGTGGATGCCGCGCCAGATGCGCGGCGCGATGCGGTGGCGCAGCATGCTCGTGACCACCAGCGCGATCACGAGGTCGAACGCGAGGGCGGCCAGCGCGAGCCAGAGGCCGTACTTCGCGCTGGGCAGCGGGATGACGACGGCGGCGAGCCGCACGGCCGCATCGGGGTCGACGATCGCCGTCACCACGTGGATGCAGAGGAAGGCGACTGCGAGCAGCGAGATGTTGCGGTGGAGCCCGAGCGTGACGAAGCGCGGCACGCGGCCCGGGCGCCAGCGGCTGACGGTCGCGATGCCGAGCGCGCTGACGGCGGTCAGGAGCAGCAGCGCGACGGCGCCGCTCGCGCGCATCAGGTACCAGATGGCGGGCTGGTTCATGCCGCGACCTCGGCGGGCCAGCCGGCGGTGGTGGTCGTCGTGCCGTCGCTGCGCACGAGGCGGGCGGGAAGCCCGCTGCTCTCGAGCCAGGCGACCGCGCGCTCGCCGCGCACGATCGCGGCGGTGCTGGCGGAGTTGGCCTGCACGCAGTCGGCGGCGGCCACGCTGACGGTTCGCCATACCTCGCTGGCGGGCTCGCCGCTGCGGGGCTCGACGATGTGGTGGAGCTCCCTGCCCCCGGCGCGCCAGCGGCGCACGGTGGTGCTCGAGGTCGCGAGCCCGCCGGCGCTCAGGGCGATCGTCTGGCCGTCCGCCGTGATGTCGCTGCGGTGGTCGTCGGTGATGCGGATCGGCCACCCGCCGGCGGGGGCCGGGCCCGCGAGCGCGAGGTCGCCGCCGAGGTTGACGAGCACACCGGTCGACGTCGCGGCGTGCACCGCGCAGGCGCAGCGATCGGCTGCGAGCGCCTTGGCGGTCGCGCCGAGATCGATCTCGACGCCGGCCGGGATGTGGATCGTCCCGCGCGCGCGGTCGATCCGCACGCGCCTCCAGCCGGCCGCCGGGACGATGCTCAGACGCGGGGTCTCGCGCCGCGCGATCACGACGGTGAAGTCGCGATCCCAGCCGAGCGCACCCATGCAGCGCCCGACGGTCGGGTCGACGTCGCCGTCGGTCTGTGCGGCCGCGCGCAGGGCGACCGCCACGGCCTCGAGCAGCAGCGGGCTGGCCGGGAAGGGCGCACCCGCGGTGCGATTGAGGAGGGAGAGCTCGGAGTCGTCGCGGAAGCGGCTGCACGTCTCGTCGATGCGGCGCAGCTCGTGCTCGACGATCGCGAGCGCCTCGGGCAGCGCGGCGTCGTCGACGACCGTGACCGCGGCGGTCGTGCCGAGGGCCTCGAAGGATGCGGTCGCGGTCACGTCAGGATCCCCCGGAGACCGCGACCGGAGTCGCCGTCGTCGTCGTCGGGGCGGCCGTCGCGGTCGTCGCGGACGACGAGTTGCCGGTCGTCGAGTTGTCCGTCGTGGCGGTGGCGGT
>CAZYYP010000002.1:14574-62055 GCA_964651695.1 uncultured Gaiellales bacterium
GCGGTGGCGGTGGTCGTCACCGGGGTCGCCGCGACGGCACTGCCGGCGTGTCCCCCGGCGCTCGCCGCGAGGCCGCCGATCAGCGCCGTCAAGCCGGCCGCCGCCGTCGCGGCGACGGTCGTCAGCCGCTTCACGCGCCGGAGGTTCCGGTTACGGCTCTCGATGGGCTCTCGGCTGCTCATACTCAGCATTTGAGCAGTCCTGTCTAAACGCGGGATAAGAGTTGTGTTTCGCGTCAGTTCAGCCAGGGCCTGAGCGCGTCCCGGATGCTGCCGACGCTCACGCGACCCTCGACCCTGCGCACCTCACGACCATCCTCGAGCACGACGATCGTGGGCAGGGCCTCGACGTCGAAATGCTCCGCGAGCTGCGGCGCACGATCGACGTCGATCCGCCCGCGCGAGAAGGAATCGTGGTTGTTGCGCTCCTGCAGCACCTGGTCGAGGAAGGCCTCGACACGGCGGCTGGGGCCCGATTTCGGCGAGTAGAAGTAGAGCAATTTGGGTTCGGTCAGGTGTTCCACGCGGTCGTCTTCCCCGCGCCGGCCCGACCGGAAACCGCCCTCCGCCGACGTGCGCAGAATCTTTACGGTCTGGCGGCGAGAGGCGCGGGAAGGCTTCGCTCGTGCCGGTCGGCACCGACGCCTATCGCTCCCTCGCAGAGCGCCTCCGCGAGCTCGACGGCCACGTGTTCGCGCCACACGAGACCCAACACGTGCGCCCGGCGAGGCGCCCTGAACGCGTGTTTCGAAGCGCCACCCGGGGGTAGCAATGAACGTCGTCTTCAACGGAGGAGCATTCAGCATGGCAATGCAACGTTCGGGCGGGAAGCCCGCAGGTATCGGCGCCGGGGGGATCCTCGTCATCGTCGGGATCATTCTCGGGATCGTCTGGAGCTGGCCCGTCGGCATCGTCGTCGCGCTCATCGGCCTGATCGCGTTCGGGGGATTCGCCAAGGGCAAGTGGTACTAGAGCCCGCTCGCCGACACCGCGTGCCTGCACGCGTTCGCGTGGCAGCGGGCGCAGTCGCCGTGTGCGAGGCGCCGGCGAGCTGATCTTGCACCTCGGCGAGCTCGAGCGGATCGCGCACCGCTAGCTCGCGAGCAGCGCCGCGGGCAGGCTCTGGTCGCCCGCCAGCGCACCGGCGAAGGGATCGCCGAGCTTCTCCATCCGCCGCAGCGCGGCGCGCATCGTGGGCCGCGCGCGGGCGAAGGCCCCCGACTCGACCTCGTCCCAGGTGAGTGGCATCGAGACCGGCGCGCCCGGGCGCGGTCGCACGCAGTAGGCGACCGACATCGTGCGCCCGTAGCCCACCTGATGGGAGTCGATCAGCACACCGTGGCGGCGGCTCTTGTTCCACTCGGTCGTGACGAGGTCGGGGTGCGCGCGCTCGAGCGCCTGCGCCACGAGTTGCACGAGGGAGCGCGCCTGCGCATAGGTGTGGCCGGGGCGGAGCGGCACCGCGAGATGCATCCCCTCGGCACTCGAGGTCTTGACGACCGCGCGCAGCTCGAGCACCGCCAGGGCGTCGCGCACGAGCAGGGCCACGCGCCCGGTCTGGGCGAGCGTCACGCCCGGGGACGGGTCGAGGTCGAAGAGCACGAAGTCGGGCGAGGTGAAGCTCTGCGCCCGCGCATAGGGCGCGTGGACGTCGATGCAGCCGGCGTTGATCGTCCAGAGGAGCCCGTCCTCGTCGTCGATCACGAGGTACTCGATCGCCGTTCCGCTGCCGTCGGAGCTGCTCGGGAGCGTCGCGCTCTCCATCCAGGCGGGCGCGTGCGGGGGCCGCTGTTTCTGGAAGAAGTGCTTGCCTGCAATGCCGTCGGGGTACCGCACGAGCGTGATCGGCCGGTCACGGAGATACGGCACGATCAGCCCTGCCGCCTGCCGGTAGTAGGCCAGCAGATCGCCCTTGGTGATCTGCTCCTCGGGGAAGAAGATCTTGTCCTGGTTCGTGAGCTTGAGCTCGCGATCCGGCCTGTCCGTCACGGGTTGCTCCTTCGCGAGTCGCTTGAACACGGGCGCGCGCAGGCGGTGGTCGCGGGTCCATTCGGCGAACTCGACCTCGCACCGGAGCGATGGCTCGAGCCACGTGACGCCCAGGCGCGTGGCACCCGCGGGCCCGGCGCCGCGCAGCGGAGAGGTCTCGCGCTGCAGGGGAGCGAAGCGCTCGAGCAGCTCGCGCATGTCCGCGTCCGAGAGTCCGCTGCCGCAGTTGCCGGCGTACTCCAGGTCGTCGGTGGCGAGCACCAGGGCACCCAGCCTGGCGCGTGACCCCTGCCCGCTCGTGTACCCGGCGATACGCAGGACGGCCGACTGGCGCAGCTTGATCTTGCGCCAGTCGTCGCTGCGGCGCCCGGGCTTGTAGATCGCCGTGACGCGCTTGGCCATGATGCCCTCGAGGCCGCGCGCACGCGCCGCCGCGAGCAGGGCCTCGCCGTCGTCGTAGACCTGGGAGAGCACGATCGCCGTGGCGCCTGGGCGGATCAGCCCGGCGAGGAGCTCGCGCCGCCGGCTCCACGGCTCGTGCGTGACGGCCTGGCCGCCGATCTCGAGCACGTCGAAGACCACGTAGGCGACAGCGCCCTCCCCGCGCTGGAAGAGCGTGAAGCTCGGCACGCCGCTCTCATCGAACGCGCAGAGCTCGCCGTCGAGCACGCAATCGGTGTTCGTGAGCGCACGCGGCAGCGCGTCGGCGACGGCGGCCTGACCGCCCTCGAGCCGTTTGCCGTTGCGCGAGAGCAGTTGCACGTCGTTCCCGGCCACGCGCGCAATGGCCCGGAACCCGTCCCACTTGATCTCGAAGCGCCATGCGTCGCCGGGCGGGACGGCCTCCGCCGTCGCGGCGAGCATGGGTGCGTAGGTGGGCGGGTCGCTCGGCATGGCAGGTCGGCGTCGCTGCGAAGGCTCGACGGGCAGATGGTAGGCTCGCCGCGTGCCCGAGCCCCCGTTGCCTCCCCGGCTCGACGCGTTCCTAACCCGGCCGAACGCCGCCGTCATCGCGACGGTGCGAGCCGACGGGTCCCCCGTGACGGTGGCGACCTGGTACGACTGGGAGGATGGCCGCCTGCTCGTCAACATGGACGAGAGCCGGAAGCGCCTCGCGCATCTGCGCGCCGACCCGCGGGTCTCCCTGACGGTCATGGATCTCTCCGACTGGAGCGTTCACGTCAGCCTGCAGGGTCGCGTCGTCTCGCTCGAGGATGATCCGGATCTCGCCGGCATCGACCGCCTGTCGGTGCGCTACACCGGTCAGCCCTATGCGGTGCGCGACCGGCGACGCGTGAGCGCGTGGATCGAGATCGAGCGCTGGCACGCCTGGCGCCCCGAGCGGATCTGACGCGCGGTCAGGGACTCTCGCGCGTGCGAGTCCCGGCCGGATCGAGGCCCATGACGATCGCCGCGGCGAATGCGACCGCCGGCGTGCGGGCGCCGTTGCGCCGCGTCGTGAGGGCGATCACGCGGTCGGGCACGAGGTGGTCGACCGCGACGGTCGCGAGCTCGGGCTCGAGGGCATCGAGCAGCAGGCTCGGGACGACGGCCACGCCGAGCCCGCGGCGCACCATCGCCTTCACCTCGCGCAGGTCGTGCGCGCGGATGCGCGGGGCGCCCAGGCCGTGGTCGCCGAGCGCTGCGCTGAGCGCGCGCTGGCTCGCCGTTCCGCAATCCTTGCCGATCAGGTCGCGGCGGGCGAGATCGGTCGCCGTGAGCTCCCGGCCCAGTGCGCAGAACGGATCGCCGGCCGGCACCAGCAGCACGTAGGGGTCGCGCAGGATCTCCGCGGACTCGAGCGCCTCGCGCGGCTCGTCGGCTGGTGCCATGACGAGGTCGAGGTCACCGGCGGCGAGGCGGTCGAGCAGCTCCGTCGCGTAGTACGACTCGTGCACGTGGAGCGCGAGGCGCGGCGCGCGCTCGCGGAGTTCCTGCGCGAGCGCCGGGATCAGTGCGCCCGCGACGCTCGGCACGGCGCCGATGCGCAGCTCGCCCGCCCCTCGGCCGGCGACCGCCGCGAGGTCGGCGCGCGCCGACTCGAGATGGCCGGCGATCGCGTCGGCGTGCGCGAGCAGGTGGCGCCCGGCGTCGGTCAGCGCGACGGTCCGCGTCCCCGGGGAGCGGGTCACGAGCGTCACGCCCACGATGCGCTCGAGCGCTTGCAGTTGCTGGCTGACGGCCGACTGGGTATAGCCGAGCCGTGTCGCGGCGCGGCTGACCGACCCCTCGCGCGCAATCGCATCGAGCGCTGCGAGGTGCCGCAGGTCGAGCCCGGACCATTCAGAAAGCGCGCTGATAGAGGCGATCGTATCCCGAATCTGCCTCGAGGCCGGGATCGCGTCTCACAGCGCGGCGGCGAGCCGGGGGAGCAGCGCGACCGCTTCGAGATCGTCGTGCAGCAGGTGCTGCAGCATGATCCGGTCGATGCCCGCGTCGCGGTAGGCGCGCAGGCGCGCGCTCGCCTCGTCCAGCGTGCCCGTCACGCCGACCCGGGCGAACTCTTCGAGCAGCGCCTGCGGCTCGGAACCCTGTCGCGCGGCCAGTCGCGCCGCGCGCCGTTGCAGGTCGCCGGCGTCCGTGCCGATCAGCCACGGCACCATGACCGAGAAGGTCAGGGAAGCCGGGTCGCGCCCGGCGTCCTGCCATGCGCGCTCGACGGTGCTCCGCCGCTCCGCGCACTCCGCCGGGGTGGCGAACACGGTGTTGTACTCGTCGGCGAACTGCGCCGCGAGGCGGACGGTGCGGGGCTTCGCGCTGCCGCCCACGATGAGCGGCGGATGCGGCCGCTGCACGGGCTTCGGGAGCGCGTCGACGCCGGCCAGCCGGTAGTGCTTGCCGGTGAACGCAAACGGGCCGTCCGCCCACGCGCCGCGCACGACGGCGAGCTGTTCCTCGAGCAGTTCCATGCGCGTGCCGAGCGGGGGGAAGTCGAACCCGTAGGCCTCGTGCTCGCGCTCGTTCCAGCCGGCGCCGAGGCCGAGCTCGACGCGGCCCTCCGAGATGTGATCGACGGTGGTCACGCACTTGGCGAGCACCGACGGGTGCCGGAAGGTGGCCGGCGAGACGAGCACGCCGAGGCGCAGGCGCGACGTGACGGCCGCGAGGCCGGCCATCGTCGCCCAGGCGTCGAGCGATCCGCGCTCCTCGCGGCCCTCGACCGAGAGGTAGTGATCCGAGCGGAAGAGCGTGCCGACGCCGTGCTCCTCGCAGGCCCGCGCGAGCGCGACCCATTGCGGCCAGGTGACGTCCTCCTGGCCCTCGATCATCAATTCGACGCGCATGGCACCACCTTGGGAACTCAGAGCACGAAGTACAGCGACGCCGCGACGCCCGCCGCCACGCAGTAGGCGGCGAACGGCGTGAGGCGATTGGTCTCGAAGTAGCGCATCAGGAACCGGATGGCGAGGTAGGCGGTGAGGGCCGAGCAGATCGCGCCGACGAGCGCCGGTCCGCGCACGCCGTTCCCGCTCGAGCCGAGCAGGTCGGGCAGCTTCAGGAGTGCCGCGGCACCGATGATCGGGGTTGCGAGCAGGAATGCGAAGCGGGCCGCGTCCTCGTTGGAGAGCCCCACGAGCAGGCCGCCCGCCATGGTCGCCCCGGAGCGCGAGAAGCCGGGCACGAGCGCCACCGCCTGGGCTGCGCCCACCCCGAGCGCCCCCAGCCACGAGACGCTTCCGGCGATGCGCGTGTCGCTCCCCTCCGGGTCCTCGCCGATCGCAGCCGCCTGCGCCCTGCGCCGCAGGCGTTCGGCGCCGTAGAGCATGAACCCGTTGATGATCAGGAAGAACGCGGCCGAGCGCGCCGATGCGAAGAGGTCGCGCAGCGCGTGCTCGAGCAGCAGGCCGAGCAGGCCCGCGGGGACGGTGCCGACCACGAGCAGCCAGCCGAGTCGTGCGTCGCTGTCGTCGCCGATCTCGCGATTGCGGAGCGAGCGGCCGAGGCCGCGCAGGATGCGCACCCAGTCGCGCCAGAAGAACGCCAGCAGCACGAGTGCCGTGGCCAGATGGGTGGCCACGAGGAAGGTCACGAAGTAGGCGTCGTTCTGATGGATGTTCCAGCCGAGCAGGCGCGGGAGGATGACGCTGTGGCCGAGGCTCGAGATCGGGAAGAGCTCGCTGAAGCCCTGGAGGAGTCCGAGCAGGGCCGCCTGCGGGTACGAGACCAGCGCAACGAGCACGCTCTAGGCCTCCGTCCGCGTGCGCGGACCCGTCTGGAACCAGGCCAGGACGAACGCGCCGATCCCGAGCAGCAGTGCGGCGATGCCGTGCTTGGCGTGGTGATGGTTCGAGCCGGCCTGGTGTCCGGGGAAGAAGCCGGGGAGCGACTTGGCGGGTTCGGCGAAGTAGACGATCGCGATCACGATCAGGATGACGCCGGCGATTGCGGCGAGGATGACGGTCCAGCGATTGTTGGTCATGGGATATCTCCTTGTGTGCAGAGCAGTGAGTCCCTGCCGGGACCTGATCTCAGAGTTGCGAGGGCTGGACGAGGCCGATCTCATAGGCGAATACCACGACCTGCACGCGATCGCGCAGGTCGAGCTTGGCGAGGATGCGCCCCACATGCGTCTTGACGGTCGCCTCGGAAAGCACGAGGCGATCGGCGATCTCGGCGTTCGAGAGCCCGCGCGCGAGCTCCAGGAGCACCTCGCGCTCGCGCGCGGTGAGCTCGGCCAGGGCCTCGTCGATGCCCGCGGGCTCGCCGGGCGCGGGCAGGCGGTGCGCGAAGCTGTCGAGCAGGCGCCGCGTGACGCTCGGGGCGACGACGGCGTCGCCGCCTGCGACCGCGCGGATGCCGGTCAGCAGGTCGCCCGGCGGCACGTCCTTGAGCAGGAATCCGCTGGCGCCGGCGCGGAGTCCCGCGAAGGCGTACTCGTCGAGGTCGAACGTCGTGAGGATGAGGACGCGCGACGGGCTGCCGGAGGCGACGATCTGGCGCGTCGCCTCGATGCCGTCCATTCCCGGCATGCGCACGTCCATCAGCACGACATCCGGACCGAGCTCGGCGGTCAGGCGCAGCGCCTCCGCTCCGTCGCCCGCCTCGCCCACGACCTGCAGGTCGTCCTGGGACTCGAGCACCATGCGAAAGCCGACGCGCAGCAGCGGCTGGTCGTCGACCAGGAGCACGCGGATGGTCACGTCCCGGCCGTCCCGGTGTCGACCGCGAGCCGCGTATGGACGCGCCACCCGCCGGCCGGCAGCGGGCCGGCCTCGACCGTCCCGGCGTAGACCGCAGCGCGCTCCCGCATCCCGTTCAGCCCGAGCCCCTGGGTGCCCGGCGACGTGGCGCGCACGCCGGTGCCGTCGTCGCTGATCTCGACGTCGACCCCCGCCGAGTCGAAGCGCAGGCGCACGGCGGCCGACGCCGCCGGCCCCGCGTGCTTGAGCGAGTTCGTGAGCGCCTCCTGGACGAGGCGGAAGACCGTCAGCTGCGCACCTGCGGGCAGCGTGCCACCGTCGCCCTGCACGGCGAGCGTGACGGGGAGCCCGGCCGCGCGCACCTGGCCGACGAGCTGGTCGATCTCGTCGACACCGGGTTGCGGCACCCGCGTTCCGGCGCTGTCGTCGTCGCGCAGGACACCCAGCAGCCGGCGCATCTCGCCGAGCGCCTGCCGGCCGGTCGCCGACACGGTCTGCATCGCCTCGACCGATCGTGCGGGTGTCCGCTCGGCCGCGAACGCGGCGCCGTCGGCGAGCGCGATCATGACGCTGAGGTTGTGGGCGACGATGTCGTGGAGCTCGCGGGCGATGCGCGCGCGCTCGGCCGCCGCCCCGAGGAGGCTCTGCTGGTCGCGCTCGACCTGGAGGCGCGCGGCGCGCTCGCGGTGGTGACGGGCGCTGGTGCCGAGACCAGCCGCCGCGACCGTCAGGCCGGTGAACCCGATGAACGTCTTGAAGGCATCGTCGGCGCCCCAGCGCACGGTGGCGAGAACGGCGCCCAGCCCGAGCAGCGCGGTGCCGAGCATCGCGACGGTTCGCGGCCGGTGGGCGGCAACGGTGTAGAGGGCGACCAGCAGGGCCGCGTCGCCGAGCACCTTGACGTCGGCGAGCCACTGCGCGCCCGCGATGAGTGCGATCACGCAGAGCACCCATGTCGGCCGGCGCCGGCGCCAGACGAGCGGCAGCGCCAGCGCGCTGTCGAAGGCCAGCGGCACGAGCGGGTGCGAGTGCTCGGTGACCGCGTCGAGGCCCGCGATCACCAGCACGCCGAGGGCGATCGCGACATCCGCCAGGGTCTCGTGGCGCCGTGCGAACGACAGCAGGCGGTCGGTGATCGGAGCATGCATACGTGATCAACCTACGGGTCGGCGGCGGCGGGCACAACGGTCGCAGGGCCGATCTTTGCGGTGCCTTGATGTACGCCGGAGGTCTCACGGGTCTAGCGTGAGGCGCATGGGCTTGGCAGAAGAGCTCGACCGCGCAGCGGTCGTCGATGCCGACGGCGTCCTCGATGGCGCTGCCCTGCGCCGTGCGGCGCGTGCGTTCGCGACCGCGCTGACGGCGGCAGGGGTGGGCGATGGCGGCGTCGTCGGCCTCGCGCTCGGGTCCGCGCGCGCGCTCGTTCCCGCGCTCGCTGCGGCCTGGGAGATCGGTGCGACGGTCGTCCTCGTGCCGCCGGGACTCGGCGGCGCCGAGCTCGCGGCAGTCGCGCACGGACTGGCGCCGCGCCTGATCGTGGCGGAGGCGGCGCATGCGGCGCGCATCGCGGGTGCGACGGGCGGCACGCCGGCTGCGCTTCAGATCGACGGCGAGCCGTCGCTCGCGCTCGTCGCGCGCGACGGCGAGGAGCGGTCGGCGGCGCTCGCGGGGGCGGCGCTCGTGAAGCTCTCGTCCGGGTCGACCGGAGCGCCCAAGGCGGTCGTCCTGACGCACGCCAACGTGGCTGCGGAGTCGGCCGGCATCGTCGCCGCGCTCGGACTCCGGCCCGGCGATCGCGTGACCTCCCCGGTGCCCCTGACGCACTCCTACGGCTTCGACCTGGGCGTCCTCGCGGTGCTTGCGAGCGGCGCCGTCCTCGAGCAGCGGCCGGCCCTGTCGCCGCGGCGGGCGCTCGCCGACATGGCCGCCGCAACGGTCTACCTGGGCGTCCCGGCGATCTACCGCGTCGCGGCCGATGCGCCCGTCTCGGCGCCGCCGGAGCTGAGCGGCGCCCGCTACCTGCTGTCGTGCACGGCGCCGCTCCCGGCCGACCTGATCCGTCGCTTCGCAGCGCGCTTCGGCGCTCCGATCTGCCAGCACTACGGCTCGTCCGAGACCGGGGCGGTCGCGAATCACTCGCCCGAGCGGGTGCTCGAACACCCCGATTCGGTCGGCCGGGCGATCGCAGGCGTGGCGGTGCACGTCGACGAGTCCACCGGAGAGCTCGTCGTCCGGGGCCCGGCCGTCGCCGCCGGGTATGCCCTCGGCGCCCCTGCCGGGCCCTCGCCACTCAGCGGCGGGATGTTCCGCACGGGCGACCTGGCCGAGATCGACGGGGAGGGATTCGTTCGCATCCGCGGGCGCCGCGACTCCGTCATCAACGTCGGCGGGCTCAAGGTGTCGCCGCAGGAGGTCGCCGAAGCGCTCGAGCGTCACCCGGCGGTGCGGGAGGCCGCCGTCATCGGGCTGCCCGACGGCCGCGGCGACGACATCGTGGCCGCAGCGGTCGTGCTGGAGCGCCGCGTCGCCAATGCCGACCTGATCGCGCACTGCGGCGGCGAGCTCGCCGAGTACAAGGTGCCGCGCCGGATCGTCGTCCTGGACGAGCTGCCTGTCGGCCCGACCGGCAAGGTCAGGCTTTCGGCCGAAGACCTGCGCGAAGTCGTCCCGCGATCCGAGAATCCTGGAAGGGGCATTCGCCACCACCGCCGGGACAGACGGGCCTAAGGTTGGGGAATGGCCGCTCGTTCTCAGTGGCGCTCGGACCCGGATGACGCATTGCTCGACGAGGTGGCGCTGATCGTGCGGCAGGCCACGGGTATCGGAAGCGCGCGCGTGCTACCGATCGACGACCCGCTGGGCACGCTCGGACTCGACTCCCTGTCGCTCGTCAACGCCGTCGCCGCCGTGGAGGGCGCCTTCGCGCGCGAGCTCCCCGACGAGCTGTGGGAGGATCGCCGCGGCATCTCGATCGCGAGCCTCGCGGCGGCCGTGGCCCGGAGCGGGGCGGAGCCGCCGGTCGCCCGGCCGGTCGCGCCCGTCGCCGCGCCCGAGCCCGCGGGTGTCGAGCAGCCCGGCGTGTCCCGCTTCGAGCGGCTCTTCCATCGGCTCGAGCAGCGCGGCGTGGCCGGCCGGACCGCCGCCCACGCCCTGCATGGGGCGGCCATCGGCGCGCACTGGACGCACTCGCAGTCGCGCTGCCTCGTCCTCGAACGCGACCTGACCGGCGAGCTGCCGGCGTTCTCCCTGCCCGACGGCGTGACGGTCGCGCCCTACGACGGCGCCTCGGACGCGCCCCTCGCGGGCATCTGGACCGCGACCCAGGCGCACCGCAGGCGGGCGCACCTGCGGCGCCGCATGCAGAGCGGCATCCTCTGTCTCGCCGCCTGGGAGGGCGGGCGCATCGTCGCGTTCGACCTGATCGGGCCGACGGGCGCCGAGGACGTCGCCACGCGGCCCGGAACGTGCTTCGGCCTCGACCTCTACGAGCGGCGCTCCTCGCGCGGTCGTGGCATCGGCCTCGGCCTGCTCGCCGCATCGCTGCAGTACGCGCGCGACCTCGGCTTCTCGCGCCAGGCCACGATCGTCCTCGAGCGCAACCGGCCGATGATCGCCGCGGCCACGCAGATGCTCGGCTTCAGCGTCGCCGGTCACGCCGAGCGCACCGCGCGCCTCGGCCGCGTCACGTGGACGTGGCGCCTGCACGGGTCGACCTGCAGCGGCCCGAAGCTCTTCATCCAGAAATAATCGCTGCAGGTCCGGGACGGCGGTAAGGTGCCGATTGGCATGCGCAGGCCCTCTCCCGCCATCGTCGTCGCCACCCTTGCGCTGGTGCTCGCGGCCGTGCCCGTCGGCTCGGCGGCGGATGGGTGGGTCAAGCAGGCCCTGTACGCGCGCAACGCCGGTTCCGTCGACGGCTTCAGCGCGACGAAGTCGCCGCACAAGGGGCACCTGGTCGTCCTTCCGGCCTCCGGCAAGCTCCCGGCCTCGATCCTGCCGGCCGCGAGCGCCGGCTCGTCCTCCGGTGGAGGAGCCGCCGGCGCGGCCGTGTCCTCGAGTTCCTCCTCCGACGGCTCGGGCGGATCGGCCTCCGAGGCCTCGGCCCCCGCTGCCGTCACCCTCACGAGTGCCCAGACCAGCGTGGTCACGCTCTCGCTCAAGGCGGGCTCGTACGCGATCGTGGCCAAGGCCAGCCTGCACGCCACGCTCGACACCAGCTCGCCGGGTGTCACCTGTCTGCTCAAGGCGGGCAGCGACGGCGATCAGGTCGACAGCGACCTCTCGGCGAGCTCGGACGATCCGGTCGCGCTCGTCACGACGCACACGTTCGGCGCCGCCGGCAACGTCACGCTCACCTGCGCGGCCGATGACACCGGCGTGGTCGTGAGCGATGCGCACATCATCGCGCTGAAGGTCGCTTCGATCAGCTCGAGCTGATCGATCCCGGCGGACCGGGTCAGGCCGCGAGTCCGTCCGCGGGTGGCACGTGCCGGGTGCGCCGTGCCGCGCGCACGACGGTCAGCAGGGTCGCTGCAACCTTCGGGTCGAGCTGGGTCCCGGCGGTCGCGAGGAGCTCCGCGCAGGCCGAGTCGAAGTCGAGGGCACGGCGGTAGACACGGTCGTGCGTCATCGCGTTCCACGTGTCCGCCGCCGCGACGATGCGCGCCTCGATCGGGATGTCGGCGCCGGCGAGTCCGTCGGGATAGCCGTCACCGTCCCAGCGCTCGTGATGGTGGCGGACGGCGCCCGCGCTCTCGGCGATGCCGGGCGTGCGGGCGACGAGATCGGCGCCGAACGCCGCGTGCGTCATCATCACGCGCCGCTCCCCGTCGTCGAGCGGGCCGGGCTTCGCGAGCACGCGATCCGGGATCGCGACCTTGCCGACGTCGTGCAGCCAGCCGGCGAGGCGGCACCGCAGCACGGTCGCCGAGGGCAGGTCGAGCGCGACGGCGAGCTGCCCGGCGAGCTCGGCGACCTCGCTGGAGTGCGGCTCGCCGATGCCCTCGCGGATCCCCGCGATCTGCGCGAAGCTCTGCGCCACGAGCAAGGCCTCGGATCGCTCCTCCGCCGCTGCCGGGGACGTGTCGCGTGCGAGCAGCGTGCGGTCGCGGCCGCCCTGCTTCGCGGCGAGCATGGCGGCGTCGGCCTCGTGGAACAGCTCGTCGACGTCGCGCCCGCCGCTCGAGAGGACGCCGCCGCACGAGATGGTCGTCGCGATGGCGCCGCTCCAGGTCGGAACCTTCCGGGAGCGCACTGCGCGGCGGACGTCCTCGGCGATCGAGCGCAGCGCCGCCTCGTCGCGGACGCCCGGCAGCAGCACGGTGAACTCCTCGCCGCCCCAGCGCCCGAGAATCGCTCCGCCCGGGCACGCCTCCCGCAAGCGCCCGACGACGCCGATGAGCACGTCGTCGCCCGCGCGGTGGCCATAGGTGTCGTTCGTGCGCTTGAAGTGATCGATGTCGAGCACGATCAGACCGAACGGCGCCGACGGCGCCAGCGCGACCGCCGCGTCGAGTGAGCGGGCGAAGCTGCGGCGGTTGGCGAGGCCGGTCAGCGCGTCGGTGCCGGACGCGCGCTCTGCGACGAGCCGGGCCTCGTCGAGCTCCGCGTTGGCAATCTCTGCGCTCGCGAGAGCGGATGCCATGCCGTCCTGCGCCTGCCGCAGCTGCGTGATGTCGGAGACGATGCCCTCGGCGATGACGTCGTCGTTGGCCTCGCGCCGGCAGGTCCAGGTGTCGCGGAGCCAGCGCAGATCGCCGCTCGCGTCACGGATCCGGTATTCGCATGTGCCGGCGACTCCTGCCGCCTGGTCGGCCAGGACGTCGGCCGCCGCGCTGCGGTCGTCGGGGTGCACCGAGCGCACCCACTCCTCCTCGGGCGTCAATCCGCTCGGGGCCTGATGCAGGAACGTCGCCTGCGGGATCGACTCGAAGTCGATGGAGGCGTCTCCCTCGGCCGGGAACCGCCAGGCGTAGATGTACTCGTCGAGGGCGCGCAGCACCGAGTCGAGCCGCTCGCGCGTCACGTGCAAGGCAGCCTCGAGCTCGTCGACGGCGCTGGACTGCGCGCGCTGCTCGGTGATCTCGATGACGACGCCGTCGACCCAGACGCTGCCGTCGGGCTGCGGGCGCGCGCGCGAGCACTCGCGGATCCAGCGGACATGCCCGTCGATCGCCTGGATCCGGTACTCCATCTGGCACGACTCGCCGCGGCGCTGCTGCGCCATGCCCCTCGCATAGCGCGCACGGTCGGCGACGACGACGCGGCTCTCCCAGAACGCGCCCCCGTCCATCCCCTCCGGGAACGGGCCGCCCAGCAAGACGTTGATGCCCGGGCCGCTGTAAGGCGCCTGCCAGCTCCCGTCGGGCAGGAACACCCCCGAGAACGGCACGACGCCGACGCTCTCGAGCGCGCCGAGAAAGCGCTCCAGCGCACCGGGCGCGTTGAGGTCGGGGTGCAGCGGCCGGGTGCTCGGATGCGCGTCGGCGGTGGGAGGCTCGGGTGGGACCATCCTTGTGCCTATCGGCACCTTAGACGGCTGAGTGAGGACTTCGCGGTCTGCGCGGCGTGCGTCCCTGGTGCGGCTGGCCCCACCACAGGACACAGGCGCCCCGCACGCAGCCGTCCCGTCCGGGGCGGCAATCTCCAGAGCGAGATGTCCGCCGTCCCCGCCCTCCCCAGCCTCGAACCCGCTCGCCGCCTCGCGGCCCTGGCGCATTCGCGCTTCCTCGGCGCTGTCGCCGGCACAGCCGCCGTGGTTGCGATCGGCGCGCTGCTCGCGCGCCGCGTCGATCTCTCGTCCCTCTCGGGCGCCGACATCGCATGGAGCTGGATCGCAGCCTCGCTGCTGCTGAACCTGGCCTCGATCGCGGGCAAGGCGATCGTCTGGAAGGCGGCACTCGATGCGCTGCCCGGACACCGGCCCGTGCGCTCTGCGCACATCGTGCCGCCGGTCTTCATCGGCTTCCTGCTCAACACGGTGCTGTTCGCCCGCATCGGCGAGCTCGCACGCGTCGCGATCCTCGCGCGGCGGCAGCGGCTCGCCGGCGAGAGCATTCCGGCGACGACGATCGCCGGGACGGCGCTCGCCGAGCAACTCGTGCTCGGGGCGGCGCTCGCCCTCACCGTCGCCGCCCTCGCGCCGGTGCTGCATCTGCCGCATCTGGTCTGGCAGCTCGTGGGCGTGTTCGCCCTCGTCCTCGTGGCCGCCTCCGGGGCGGCGATGCTCGTGCTGCGCAGCGTCCGCGGGCGCCTCGCGGGGCTGCTCTCCGGTCTCGCGCGCGGTCAGGCGCTCTTCGCCCGCCCGCGCGCGACCGCTCTCGCGCTGGTCGCCGGCACGGCCTCCTGGGCGGCGCAGATCGCCGGCATCTGGGCGGCGCTCGAGGCCTTCCACATCCACGTCGGCCTCGCGGGCGCCGGACTCGTGTTCGTCTCGTCCACCATCGTCCAGCTCTTCCCCTTCTGGCCGGGCAACCTCGGCATCTTCCAGCTCGGAGTCGCCGGCCCGCTCGTCAGCGCCTATGCCGTATCGACGGCGAACGCGGTCGCCTTCAGCGTCGGTCTGCAGCTTGTCGAGGGAGTGCTCGGCGTCGGCCTCGGGCTCGTCTTCCTGGCCCGCGAGGGTCTGTCCCTGAGCGGCGCGCGCCGGCTCGCATCGGCAGCGGAGTGCGGCGCACCCGCACTCCGCTGACAGCGGCTTCTCAGCGAGGGTGGGGCCCTTCGGCGAGCTCCTCGACGAGCTTGGCGCAGAAGGCCGGGAGATCGCCCGGGTTGCGGCTCGTCACGAGACCGCGGTCGACGACGACCTCGTGATCGACCCACTCGCCCCCGGCGTTGCGGATGTCGGTCTGCAGGCTCGGCCACGACGTCAGCGTGCGGCCGCGCACGACGTCGGCCTCGACGAGCATCCACGGCCCGTGGCAGATGACGCCCATCGGCTTGTTCTCGCTGAAGAACGCCTGCACGAAGGCGACCGCGCGGTCGTCGGTGCGCAGGCGATCGGGGTTTGCGACCCCGCCGGGTAGGACGAGCCCGTCGTAGTCCGCGGCGTCGACCTCGTCGAGGGCGTGGTCGACTGCGAACGCGTCGCCCTTGTCGTCGTGCTTCATCCCCTGGATGTGACCCGTCTCGAGCGAGATCAGCTCGGGATCGGCGCCGGCCGCCTGGACGGCTTTCCACGGTTCGGTCAGCTCGACCTGTTCGACACCGTCGGTGGCCAGGAATGCGATGCGGCGCCCCTGCAGATTGGCTGGCATTGGGTATTGACTCCTCGTGGTTGCGTGCGGTCTCGAGCGGAGATGTCGCAGGCCTTGCGGCGCGAAACCTCCCGCCCGTCCTCGGTCGAGCGCCCGCGCTCGCCCAGGACGACCCGCGCGGACGCCGATCGCCCGCACGCGATCTCGGCTCTACGGCAACGGCCCGCCCGCCAGCGCGACGACCACGCCCACCGCACCGGCGCACAGGAGGGTCTCGACGACCCCTCGCCGCAGCACGAGCAGCGCCACCGCCGCGACGGCCAGCAGCGCGACCTGCCACGCCTCGTCGAGTGCGACGGCGAGCGGCACGGCTGCTCCCAGGATCGCCCCGATCGCCGCCGGCCCCGCGCCTTCCAGGAATGCGCGTGCACGTGCGCTCGAGCGGAGGCGCTGGAACCGCCCGCCCCCCAGCAGGATGAAGGAGAACGACGGCACGAAGGCAACCGCCGCAGCGAGCAGCCCGCCGACGACGCCGTGCGCCGCATACCCCACGGCTGCGATCGTTGCGACGACGGGGCCCGGCGTGATCTGGCCCAGCGCGACCGCATTGGCGAACTCGGCGGCGGTCATCCAGTGGTAGGCATGGACGGCGTCGCTCTGCATCAGCGGGATGATCACGAAGCCGCCGCCGTAGGAGAGCGCGCCGACCTTGAAGGCCGTCCAGCACAGCGCGCCCAGCCCGCCGGTGGCGACGGCGCCGGGAGCCAGTGCGGCCAGCAGCCCGGGATGCATGCCGGCTGCCACCGTGCCTCTGAGCTGCACGGCGAGCTCGATCAGCCCGCTGGCGAGCAACACGAGTACGAGGTAGGGGCCGGCGAACGTGGCCGCGGCTGCTGCCGCGGCGAGATAGCCGGCCCAGCGGAGCGTGCGCGCGCGGTCGTCGCGCACGCGCAGATAGCTCGGCACGAGCAGTGATCGACCCGCCTGCAGCACGACGGCTGCCACTGCGGCGCCGGCGCCCGCTCCCGCTCCGCGGACCCAGAGCGGCGGGGCGTGCCCGAAGAAGAGCGCGGAGAGGGCGAGGACGAGCACGACGGCCGGGAGCACGAATCCGAGGCCGCCGACGACAGCGGCGAGTGGGCCGCCGACGCGGTAGGCGCAGAAGATCGCGAGCTGGGTCGAGGCCGGCCCGGGCAGGAGCCCACAGGCTGCGTTCGCATCCTCGAACTCCTGCGCGTCCATCCAGCGCCTGCGGTCGACGACGAGGCGACGCAGCAGCAGGACGTGTGCCGGCGGCCCGCCGAATCCGGTCACGCCGATGCGCGTCCACTCGCGCGCGACCGTCGCGAGCGGCACGCCGGCGGCGTCCGGCCCCTCGCTCGGCTGATCCGTCACGGACGCGGAGGTCTCGCCGTCGGTCAGTACGGCCGCAGGGCGTCGCCCTGGGCGAAGCGGCGATTGCGCGCCAGGCGCACGAGCAGGAATGCCTCGGCGGAGGCCAGCAGGGTGAAGGCTCCGAGCACCCAGGACGGCCACGCGTCATAGCTCGGGAGCGCCTCGTCGCCGACCGACGAGAGGCGTGTGGGGAAGAGCCCGACGGTCGTCGCCGACTCGACGGCCGTCGCCGGCTTGTCGGTCGTCGTCGCCGGGGGCGTCGGGGGCTCGGTGCGGCCCCCTCCCAGGGTGACGGCCGGCTGCACGCGCCCGCCACTCGTGATGCGGGGCACGACCGGGGTCTTGGGCGTCTGCGTGACCGTGGTCGTGACCGTGTGCCGTGGCGTGACGGGCGTCTGGGTGACGGGCGTCTGCGTGACCGGGGTCTGCGTGACGGGCTGCTGCGGCGTGACGGGCGTCTGCGTCGGCTTCGGCAGGGGCGTGACGACCGCGGGCTTGGGCAGCGGCGCGGGGTCGGCCAGGGCCACCGCGGGCGTCAGGAGAGCTGCCGCGACACCCAGGGACGCACAGAGACGAGCACTTCGCATACCGCCACCATACGAGAGCAGGCTCTGGCGTCAAGTCCTGGATGGAATTTGGACGATCTCCCCGAGCACGTTGCGGCTTCCGCGCGTGTCGCGCGCGACGACCTGAACGGTCGCGCGCCGCTCCCGTACGGTGCGCCCGATCGGCACGATCACTCCACGGGTGGAAGCTCGCTCAGCGGGGCGCTGAGGTGAACTTCCGCCGGCTGCGAGGGCTGGGCGACGAGCTCCGTCCGGCGCCGCGAAGACGTTCGCACGGGACGGGCTAGCATTCGGGCTCGCCCGCCGACCTTGGAGGTGATGGGCTCATCGCGCAGCGCCGCCGATCGCCGACGTCCACGCATTGGGGCAACTACGACGTCGAGGTGGATGCCGGCCAGGTGGTCGCGCTGCACCCGGCTGCCGAGGACGCCGACCCATCGCCGATCGGCCCCGGCATGCCGCGCGCGCAGAACCACGAGGGCCGCATCCTGCGCCCCGCCGTGCGCCGGGGCTGGCTCGAGGGTGCGGGCGGCGCGGCACGCGGTCAGGACGCATTCGTCGAGGTCGGATGGGACGAGGCGCTCGATCTCGCCGCGCGCGAGCTCGCGCGCGTCAAGGCCGAGCACGGCAACGCGAGCATCTACGGCGGCTCCTACGGCTGGGGGAGCGCGGGCCGCTTCCACCACCCGCAGGGGTTGCTGCACCGCTTTCTCAACCTCCACGGCGGCTACACCGCGTCGGTCAACAGCTACAGCTGCGCGGCGATGGAGGTCATCCTCCCGCACGTCATCGGCGGGCCGTCCGATGCCATCTACTCGTCGGCTCCGCACTGGGACGAGATCGCCGCGCACACCGAGCTGATCGTGGCGTTCGGGGGCCTGGCGCTCAAGAACACCCAGATCAACTCCGGCGGACTGGCGCGGCACGTCGCGCGCGGCGCGCAGGTGGCGGCGCGCGAGGCCGGCGTCGACTTCGTCAACCTCAGCCCGGTGCGCGGCGACATCGACGACCACCAGGGCGCGCGCTGGATCGCGCCGCGGCCCAACACCGACGTCGCGCTGATGATGGGGCTCGCGCACACGATGATCGCGTCCGGGACGCACGACGTGCGCTTCCTGCGCGAGTGCTGCACGGGCTGGGACGAGCTCGAGGCCTACCTCGTCGGTGCACTCGACGGCGTGCGGCGGGACGCGGCCTGGGCCGCCGGGATCTGCGATGTCGAGCAGGCGGCGATCGAGTCTCTCGCTGCCGAGATGACGGCACGGCGCACGCTGGTCACCGTCAGCTGGTCGCTGCAGCGGGCCGATCACGGAGAGCAGCCGTTCTGGATGGGCGTCGCCCTGGCCGCCATGACCGGTTCGATGGGGCTGCCGGGCGGCGGCTTCGGGAGCGGCTATGGCGCGATCCACTCGGTCGGGGTGCAACCCGACCGCCATCGCGTCAAGGCCCTCCCGCAGGGTCAGAACCGCGTCACCGTGCGCACGCCCGTCGCGCGGATCGCCGACATGCTGCTCGCGCCGGGGACGGTCATCGACTACGACGGTCAGCGCATCACGCTTCCCGACATCCGCCTCGTCTACTGGTGTGGCGGCAATCCGTTCCACCACCACCAGGATCTGAATCGGCTGGCCCGGGCGTGGCAGCAGCCCGAGACGGTGATCGTGCACGAGTCGAGGTGGAATCCGATCGCGCGCTTCGCCGACATCGTGTTTCCCGCCGCCACCGCACTCGAGCGCAACGACGTGGCGGCCGGCTGGGCCGATTCGTGGATCTCGGCGATGCACCAGGCGGTCGCGCCGCCGCCGGAGGTGCGCACCGACTACGAGACGCTCTGCGCACTCGCCGCGCGGCTCGGCTTCCTGGACGGGTTCTCCGAGGGACGGAGCGGTGACGAGTGGGTGCGGTACTTCTACGCATCGACCCGCGACGACCTCGGGCGTCTGGGCGTCGAGCTGCCGGAGTACGAGGAGTTCTGGGCCGCGGGGCGGATCGAGATGCCGACGCCGCCGCGGCGCCGGACGCTCGATTTCGCCGCCCTGCGCGCCGACCCCGTCGCCGCACCGCTGCCCACGCCCTCGGGCCGGATCGAGCTCGCCTCGCAGACGATCGCCGGGTTCGGGTACGACGACTGCCCGGGCCACCCGGCCTGGATGGAGCCTGCGGAGTGGCTCGGGTCGGATCTCGCACGCCGCTTCCCGCTCCATCTGATCTCGAACCAGCCGTCCACGCGGCTCCACTCGCAGTACGACAACGGTGGCTTCAGCCAGGACTCCAAGGTCGACGGCCGCGAGCCCATGCGGTTGCATCCCGACGACGCGCGCGCCCGCGGCATCGGCGACGGCGACGTCGTGCGGGTCTTCAACGATCGCGGCACCTGCCTCGCGGGTGCGGTGCTCGACCCGAACCTGCGCCGCTCGGTCGTCCAGCTCTCGACCGGCGCCTGGTGGGATCCCGTGGCTCCCGGCGACCCGGCGGCGCTCGACCGGCACGGCAACCCGAACGTGCTCACGCTCGACAAGGGCACCTCGCGGCTCGCCCAGGGCCCGAGTGCGCAGACCGCGCTCGTCCAGGTCGAGCGCTTCGACGGCCCCGTGCCCGCGGTGCAGGCCTACGCGCCGCCCGAGCTGATCGCGCCCGCGCCGTGAGGATCGATCTTGCGTACGGGAGTGACGGCCTCACGGTCGAGTTGCCGGACGACCGCACGACCGTGGTCGAGCCGCTCCACCCGCCGGCGGCGCCCGACGGGCGCGCGGCGGTGCTCGACGCCCTCCGCCACCCGATCGCCGGACCGCCCCTGCGCGAGGTCGTGCGCGGCCGGCGCACGGTGGCGATCAGCATCTGCGACGGCACGCGGCCGCAGCCTCGTCACATCGTGGTGCCCGCGATCATCGACGAGCTCGCTGGGCTCGTGCGCCTCGAGGACATCGTCGTGCTCGTCGCCACCGGAACGCATCGCGGCAACACCGAGGCGGAGCTGCGCGCGATGCTCGGCGACGAGGTGCTCGCGGCCGTGCGCGTCGTCAACCACGACGCCCGCGACGAGTCGTCGCTGACCTGGATGGGGCGCTTCGGGGCCGATGTCCCCGTGTGGCTGAACAGCGAGTGGGCACGCGCCGACGTGCGCATCACGACGGGCTTCGTCGAGCCGCACTTCTTCGCGGGCTTCTCCGGCGGGCCGAAGCTGGTCGCGCCCGGTCTGGCGGGCCTCGAGACGACGCTCACGTTGCACGATGCCGCGCGCATCGGCCATCCGGACGCGCGCTGGGGCATCACGCAGGGCAACCCCGTGCACGACGACGTCCGGGCGATCGCGGCCGCAACCGGCACGCACTTCTCCCTCGACGTCGTGCTCGACGGCGACCAGCGCATCGCGCGGGCCTTCGGCGGCGAGCTGTTCGCGATGCACGACGCGGCCTGCTCGCTCGTGCGGCAGACGGCGATGCGCGCCGTGCCGGGTGCCTTCGACGTCGTGCTGACGACGAACTCCGGCTTCCCGCTCGACCAGAACCTCTACCAGGCGGTCAAGGGGATGTCGGCGGCGGCACAGGTCGTGCGCCCGGGCGGGACGATCGTCTGTGCCGCGGAGTGCCGCGACGGCTTTCCCGCCCACGGCCCGTATCGCGCGGAGCTGACCGCCGCCGCGTCACCGGCGGCCTTGCTCGAGGCCATCGCCGCACGGACGCAGACGGTGGCCGACCAGTGGCAGATCCAGATCCAGGCGGGCATCCAGTCGCGCTCGCGCGTGATCGTCCACACCTCGTACCTGTCCGACGCCGAGCTCGCCGAGGCGCACCTCGAGCAGACGCCCGACGTCGAGGCCACCGTGCGGCATCTGCTCGAGGACGCGGGGCCCGATGCCCGCGTGTGCGTGTTGCCGTACGGGCCGCTGACGGTGCCGTACCTGGCCGGCTGAGCAGCGGCGAATCACTCCGACGGGTGAGTTCGAAGACCGCGAGTTGCGGGGAGATCCTGCTGCACCGGACTCGACCGCTCCCCCTCGGGCGAATCGAGGATCCCGTAAAGGGGGCCCGCCCCGGCGGGCCCCCTTGGCGGGGCCCGGCTTCAGGCGGCGCGGATGTGAGGTCGCGGCGGGCGTGCGACGACGGTGCAGTTCTTGCCGGCCCGCTTGGCGGCGAGCAGGGATGCGTCGGCGGCGGCGATGAGCGGCTCGGCTGTCTGGGCGAGCCCACGGCTCGAGACCGCGCCGACGGATGCCGTGACGGCGATGTCGCCGGCCGCCGTCGCGAATGCGCGGCGGCCGACGCTCGCGCGGACGCGCTCGGCGATCGCGCGCATGCTCTCGTGCTTCCCCGCGCGGCAGAGGAGCAGGAACTCCTCGCCTCCCCAGCGTGCGACGACGTCGTCCGGTCGCACCGCCCGGTTCAGGCGCGCGACGGTGGCGATCAGCACCTCGTCGCCGACCAGGTGCCCATGGCGGTCGTTGATGTCCTTGAAGTCGTCGAGGTCGAGCAGCAGCACGCCGATCGAGTGCCCGCCGGTCGCGAGCAGCTCGTTGAGAACGCGATCGACGTGGCGCCGGTTGGCGGCGCCGGTGAGCGGATCGGTCATCGCGAGCTCGACCGCCAGGCTGTGCGCGGCGTCGAGCTTGGCGTTCGCCTCGGCCAGATCGGCGAGCGCGAAGCGCAGGTCGTCTTCGGCCGCGCGCTGCTTGGTGATGTCCGAGAGGATCCCCGCGAACCGCACGCTGCCGTCGCCGAGTTGCTCCGGCTTCACGCGCGCGCGGATCCACCGGATCCGGCCGTCGATCCCGTGCACGCGGTAGTCGACCTGCGCCGGGCGCCCGGCGAGCAACTCGCCCTCGCACGCCCGATACGCCGCCAGGTCGGCGGGATCGATCCGGTTCTGCCAGGCGTCGCTCACATCCTCCTGCAGGGCGGGCAGCTCCCCTCCGATCATGCGCTCGAGATTCGGCCCGGAGAAGAGCGTGTCGAAGTGCCCGTCCGGCTGCAGCAACCCGAAGTAGAGGTGGTCGTCGAGCGCATCGACCGTCGCGGTCAGCCACCAGTGCCCGGCGTCCAGATCCGCGCGAGCCGCGTCCGCCCGGGAGACCGAGCCGGTCGTTCGAGCGCGCGCCGTGCGGGCCATCTCGGATTCCATCGGCAGAACCCCGTGGGCCCGCGAGGGTGATCTCCACACCCCATCGCTACGAGGACGCGCCGGGAAGATCGCGGAACGCGTCGATGCCCGCGCGCCACGCGGCATCGATGTCCGCGCCCGGCGGGAAGCGGTTCGTGAGCTCGAGCATGGTCATGCCATGCGCGAAGGCCCACGCGGCGCGCGCCCGGTCGCGATCCTCGCCGGCGGCGCGGAAGACGGGGAGGCCCGCACGCTCCTCGATACCCGGGGCGAGGAGGTCGCGACGCAGTTCCTGATCGGTCATGAGGCGGTAGAGGTGGGGGTGGGCGCGGGCGAATCGCCGGTAGACCGCCGCCAGGTCGGCGAGGGGATCCGGACTGCCCTGCACTGCCCGTTCGAACAGCTCGGCCTGTTCCTCGAACGCCGCGGAGATGATCGCCGCCTCGAGTGCCTGCTTGTCCGGGAAGTGCTTGTAGAGCGATGGCGCCCGGATGCCGAGGCGCTCGCCGATCCGCCGCATCGTGAGACCCTCGCGCCCTTCCGCCTCGAGGATCTCACGTGCGGCGGCGACGATCTCGCGGGCACGCGGGGTGAGGGCGTCAGGAGCGCTGGAAGCCATCGCGCGTCCGCATCCCGTAGCCGATGGTGCGATCCCACGAGATGTGCAGGGCCCATGCGAGTGCGCCGGCGAGCCAGGCGGCAGGCAGGCCGACCGAGATCACTGCCAGCAGTGCAGGGCCCCAGAAGCTGTGCGTCGCGTTGTAGAGCCGGACCGCGCGCGGATGCAGCCGGCCCTTCTCGAGACCGGTGCCGATTCCGGCCACGAGAGCGATATCCGGCGCGATCAGGAATGCGGCGAAGAGCCACCATCCGGTGCCGCGGCTCAGGATCTCCGCAATCGCCGCTGCCAGGAGCAGCGCGGTCAGCGCGGCGAACGCGCCGCGCCGGACGTGGGCGTGGGACGGGCGGGGGTGGGCGATATGCATGGCAGGTGCTCCTTGCTCGTGGCTAACGGCGTAAGCCGAGCATAGCTAACGTTGTTAGCCGTGTCAAGGATCCTGCTCCTGCCGCCTGTCAGAGGCGGTAGCCACCAACGCGCTGCGACGACCGCGTGACCTGCGGCGGATCGTCGCAGCGGTCGGCGATGTCGCGCTGAAAGCGCTGGAATGCCGGCATCCGCGGAAGCGGTGCGTCCTGGCCGTCCTCCGTAAACGCGATGTGCACGAACGTCACGCCGTCGTCCAGAACGAACGTCGCGTAGCGGAAGCCGGGCGGCTCGGCGTGCGCGAGCTCTGCGTAGACCTCACGCACGAGCGCGGCGTTCTCCTCGGCACGGCCGGGCTTCACGCGGTAGCGCACGATGATCGCACCCATGTCCAACTCCGATCGATTGGTGTCCTGAGCGTAGAGACGGGCTGCGGTCCGGCAATTCGTCGATGAATTCGCGTTCTCGGCCCCGTCCAAGCACCATGGCGTCGATGACGGAGGCAATCCGCCACGAAGGCGGCCTCGTCGCAGCCGCCTGCGCCGGGGACGAGCGGGCGTTCGGCGAACTGGTCGAGCCGTATCGCCGCGCGCTCGAAGTGCACTGCTACCGGATGCTCGGCTCGCTCCACGACGCCGAAGACGCGGTGCAGGAGACGAGCCTGAAGGCCTGGCGCTCCCTCGACCGCTTCGAGAGCCGCGCCTCCGTGCAGACCTGGCTCTACCGGATCGCGACGAACACGTGCCTCGACGAGCTCGAGCGGCGGCAGCGGCGCGCCGAGCCGGTGATCGATCCCTACCCCGACGCCCGCCTTCAGGAGTCCGGCTCCGCGGTCGTCGACCCGGCTGCGCGCTACGCGCAGCGCGAGGGCATCGAGCTGGCATTCCTGACCTCCATCCAGCGGCTTCCGGGCCGCCAGCGCGTCGTCCTCATCCTCCGGGACGTCCTCGGCTGGAGTGCGGCCGAGACGGCCGAGTTGCTTGGTTCGAGCGCTTCGGCGGTGCACAGCGCGTTGCAGCGGGCGCGCGCCACGGTCGACCGGCAGCTCCCGGCGCGCTCTGAGTTCCCCCGCCGGGCGAGCGAGAGGGATCTGCTGCGGCGCTACGTCGATGCATGGGAGCGCAGCGACATCGACGGCCTCGTCGCCCTCATGCGTGAAGACGCGGCGCTCCTGATGCCCCCGCAGCCCTCGGTGGAGGGCGCCGGCGCGGTTGCCGCGTTCTTCGCTCACGCACGCAGCGCCTGGCGACTGACGGCCCGTCCGGCGTGGGCCAACGGCCAACCGGCGATCGCGCTCGCCGAGCGCACGTGCGACGGCGAGCTGCGTCCGCATCGCCTGCTCCTGCTCGAGATCGAGGGCGACTCGGTGATCCGTCTTCACGCCTACGGCGGCGCACATGTCCTCGCGGCCTTCGGGCTCTAGCGTGTGATGCCCCTGACCGCCGGGCCGGAGACGCGGCCGGAAGGCGCTGGAAATCGGCACAGTCTCGGCGCACGTTCCGGGTTGCGCGGGCCGTATTATGCGAACGTATGTTCGCCACACTGGATGGGACGGTAGTGCGGGACGAAGCCGCGCGCCACAGACCAGCGCCGGATTGCCGGGGTCGTTCCCTGCGGACGCAGGCAGCGAACGATCACGCAGTCTCGAACATTCTCAGAACGAACGATTCACGGCACCAGGCCTTCTTTCGCCACGAACGCGAGCGCCTCGCGTGCCAGCGCGATCCACCCGGACTGCGCATCATCGCCGACGCAGATCCACTCCCTGAGTGGTCGTCCCTGACCGCGATCGAACGCGTGCGCCGAGCCGCGGGCGACGAGGTCGGCACAGCGTGGAGCGGGCAGCTTGACGACGAGCTCGCCGCGCACGAGCAGCGCGAAGATCTTGCCGTTCGCGCGGAGTCCGGGGTTCGCGCCGAAGCCCGTGCCCTGGCTCACGCCGGCCTCGGACAGGAGGCTCTCGGCGATCGCGGTGAAGGTCGCGTCTGCGCCGCTCACGCTGCGCGCGCCCGGGTGACGAGTCCAGCGCGCTCGCAGCCCTCGGGCGGCCGGGCTGCAACGTCAAGGGCCAGACCCTTGACGTTGCACAGGCCCGCTCTCACGCCAGCTCGCGGAAAGTAGTGGTCACGCCCGGAGCCGTCATGACGCCCGCTCTGCAGGCAGCACCGCTTGAAAGCGCCTCCCCGAGCCGCACGGGCAGGGGTCGTTGCGCCCGAGCTTCTCGACGAGCTCCTTGCTCGCGTGCACCACGCGCGTGCCACGCTTTACGCCCTGCTCGCTCGGGAAGCCGCGGCGCCGCTTGCTCGTGCGCTCAAAAGGACGCCTGGTCGTCGGTGTTCGAGGTCTCCATGGTGTGCTCCTCTCGTGGATCGCCAGAGTACGGACGTGCCGAAAGCGGCGCAATCCCGCGTGCCGGCCGAGTCCGGATGCGTTCTGCCCTCGGGTACCATGTCGCGACTGTCCGCGAGGGTGAAGGGGAGTCGCATGTCGGCTGCGCGCGCACGCTTGTCGGGGCCGCTGTCGTCGTGCCGGCGATCGACCGACCAGCCCGCTTGGCGCGTGGTTCCAGGGTTCGTTCCTCGACTCCCCGCCGGCGGCGGCGATCCTGCGCGACGATCCGGCTGACAGCCTTTGGGCGTAGACCACCAGCGGCCGATCCACACCGAGCACCGTCAACTCGAAGCGACCAAAGGAGAGCACGTGCCGAGCGGCGCCGACCCCCAGAGCACGGCACAGACGAAGGAGCGGCTCGAGCAGGCGCTGTTCGAGATCCGGCGCGTCATCGCCGGGCAGGATCAGATGCTCGAACGCGTGCTCATCTGCCTGCTCACCGGCGGCCACCTGCTGATCGAGGGCGTGCCCGGCCTCGCCAAGACGCTCACCGTGAAGACGACGGCCGATGTCCTCGGAGGGACGTTCAATCGCATCCAGTTCACGCCCGACCTCGTCCCGTCCGACCTCATCGGGACGCGCATCTACCGGCCGGGAGACGCGAGCTTCGACACCGAGCTCGGGCCCGTGTTCTGCAACTTCCTGCTCGCCGACGAGATCAACCGCGCGCCCGCCAAGGTGCAGTCCGCGCTGCTCGAGGTGATGCAGGAGCGTCAGGTCACGCTCGGCCACACGACGCACAAGGTGCCCGACCCGTTCCTCGTGATGGCGACGCAGAACCCGATCGAGTCGGAGGGCACCTACCCGCTGCCCGAGGCGCAGGTCGACCGCTTCATGCTCAAGATCCTCGTCGACTACCCGTCGCACGACGAGGAGCTGACGGTGATCCAGCGCTCGCTCGTGGCCCCGCCCGAGCTGACGCAGCTCCTCACCATCGAGGATCTCCGGGCGGTGCAGGCGACCGTGCGCGAGATCTACGTCGACCCGGGCCTCGTCAGCTACGCGCTCAGGCTCGCGACGGCGACGCGCCGGCCCGCCGAGTTCGGGTTGCCGGATCTGGCGCGCTTCATCTCGTTCGGCGCGAGCCCGCGCGGGCCGATCTCGCTCATCCACGCGGCGCGCGGGCTGGCCGCCGTGCGCGGCCGCGACTACGTGCTCGTGCAGGATCTGCAGGAGCTCATCAAAGACGCGCTGCGCCACCGCATGGTGCTCTCGTACGAGGCGCTCGCCGAGCGCCGCAGCGCCGACGGCCTCCTGGACGAGGTCATCGCGGCGGTCTCGGTGCCACAGCTCGACCTCTCCGGTCGCGCGGCGTGATCGAGGGGCTCCTCCGCCGGGGAGCGAGCCCTGCCCGACCCGGGCCTGGCCCGATGCCGGAGCCGCTGCTGCGCGCGCTCGACCTCTCGATCGCGCGCCGGGTCGAGGGCTTACTGCCCGGGGATCACCGCTCGAACCTGCTCGGGCGCGGCAGCGAGCTGGCGCAGATCAGGCCCTACGAGCCGGTCGAGGACGACGTGCGCCAGATCGACTGGAACGTGACGGCCCGCACGGGCACGCCGCACGTGCGCATCCACCTCGCCGAGCGCGCGCTCGTCACCTGGCTCGTGCTCGACACGTCGCCCTCGATGACGTTCGGCACGGCCGAGCGCCGGAAGGCCGACGTCGCAGAGGGCGCGGCGCTCGCGATCGGCTACGCGGCGACGCGGCGCGGCAACCGCCTCGGCCTCGTCACGTTCGGCGACGAGCAGCCGCGCATGCTGCCTGCGCGGCAGGGCCGCGCCGGCCTGCTCGGTCTGCTGCTCGCGCTGCGCAAGGAGGAGGCCGCGCGGGATCGGCGGGCCGAGCGCGGAGCGACTTCGATCGGCGAGGCGCTGCAGCGCGTCGGCAACCTCGCCCGGCAGCGCTCGTATGTCGTCGTGGTGTCCGACTTCCGCGGGCCGCGCGACTGGCGCAGGCCGTTGCTCATGCTCGGGGGACGGCACGATGTCGTGGCGATCGAGATCCGCGATCCGCGCGAGCAGGAGCTGCCGCGCTTCGGGCAACTGCGGCTCGTCGACCCCGAGACCGGTCGCCAGCTCAAGGTCGACACCTCGAGCGAGCGGTTGCGGGCGCAGTTCGCCGCAGCGGCCGCCGGCGAGCGACGCGAGGTGGCGGCCGAGATCGCCTCGGCGGGTGCGCGGCACGTCGTGCTCGGGACCGAGGGCGATTGGCTGCGCGAGCTGACGGGCTTCCTCCGCCACGCGGGAGCGCAGTGAGCTTCGCCTCCCCTGTCGCGCTCTGGGCGCTGGTGCTGCTGCCGCTCGCAGCCGCCGGCTACGTCCTGCTCGAACGCAGGCGGATCCGCGAGGCCTCGCGGTTCGTCGCTCCCGGGCTGCTCCCGAACGTCGTCGACCACGTTCCGGGCTGGCGCAGGCACCTGCCCGCGGCGATCCTGCTGCTCGCCGTCGCGACGTTCCTGCTCGGCTTCGCGCGCCCGCACGCGACCATCTCGGAGCGCTCCGAACAGGCGACGGTCGTGCTGGCAATCGACACGTCGCACTCGATGGCCGCGACCGACGTGCCGCCGACGCGATTGGCAGCCGCCCAGGCGTCGGCCCGGCGCTTCCTCACCGGCCTGCCGAAGTCCTATCGCGTCGCCGTGGTCGACTTCAGCAGCCTGGCGCAGCTTGCGTCCGCACCGACGACCGATCGCGCCTTCGTGGACGAGGCGCTCGGCGGCCTGCGCATCGGCCAGGGCACGGCACTCGGCGACGGCCTCGCGACGGCGGTCGCGGTCGCCCGCGGGACGCCGCAGGGCGTGCAGCCGCCGGCCGGCGAGAAGCCGCCGCCGAGCGCGATCCTGATCCTCTCGGACGGCGCCCAGGACGGCGGGCACGTCAAGCTCGCCGACGCCATCAAGCAGGCGCGTCAGGCCAGGATCCCGGTCTTCACGGCGCTGATCGGAACCCAGGCCGGCGTCGTGCAGGTGCCGCACGTCGGCGGCTACGTCGAGCGCATTCAGGTGCCGCCCGATCCGGCCGCCCTCCGCCAGGTCGCGACACAGACGAACGGCAGGTACTTCGCCGCGCCCACGGCCGCCGATCTCGCCGCCGTCTACAAGGATCTGAAATCCCGGCTCGGCACGACCCGCAAGGACGAGGAGATCACCGTCGCCTTCGCCGGGGCGGGTGCGCTCCTGCTGCTCGCGAGCGGCGTGCTCTCCGTGCTCTGGTTCCGGAGGGTGCCGTGATGCGGGCGGTCGCAGCGGCGCTCGTGGCCGCCGTCGCGCTCGGGGCCGGCGTCGCGTCCTCGAGTGCCGCGGACGAGTGCCGGGGCCTTCGGGTCTGCATTCCCGTGGCGGGTCCGTGGGTCGTGATCCCGGCTCCGGCCGATCGTTCCGCGACTGCGCGCTGGCGGCTCGTGTGCCCGCAGGGCGTGGTCGGGGGCGTCGATGCCTTCGCGAGCGAGACCGCCGTCGCAGTCGAGTTTCCGGGGCGCATCGGGAGCCCCGTCAACCCCGGCATCACGACGACCGGCACGCTCGTGTTCACGGGCACCTACGCGGGGCACGTCCGCAGGCGCACGAGCTACGAGCCGTTCATCGGCTGCATCCCCGGAGCCGGCGGCGGTCCGCGCACGCCCATGGCTCTCGCGCGCTCGGGCGCGGTCAAGCCCGGCGATCCCATCACGACGCGCGTGGCGACGCTGCCGGTGGCGCCCGGGCGGCTGGCGCGCGCGACGCTGCGCTGCAAGCGCGGGGAGCGCCTGCTGCGCAGCACCCACAGCGTGGGCCTCTATACGCTGGGCGCTCCGACGAAGGCGCAGCTCGCGTCCGTGCGCGTCGTCGCCGTGCGGCGCGGCGGCGCGGTTCTCGTCAGCGCGACGCGGCGCGGACTCGCGCCCGGCGTGTGGGCCGAGGTGCAAGTGCTCGCGGAGTGCGCGCGGTGAGGCTCGCCTGGCCGCCGGCGCTGCTCGCGCTCCTGATCGTGCCGCTCGCGGTGGTCGGCTACATCGTGCTCGAACGGCGGCGTGCGCGCTATGCCATCCACTACACGAACATCGAGGTGCTGGCCGGCGTCGTCACGGCCTCGGCGGTGCGGCGCTGGCGCGCGCTCGTCCCGCCCGTGCTGATCCTGCTCGCCCTCACCTGCGCCGCCGCGGCGCTCGCGCGCCCCGAGCTGCAGATTTCGGTCGCCAGCGAGCAGGCCTCGATCGCCCTCGTCGTGGACATGTCGGGGTCGATGTCGGCGGAGGACGTGAAGCCGACGCGTCTCGCAGCCGCCCAGGAGGCCGTGCGGCGCTTTCTCGCCAAGGTGCCGGAAAAGTACCGCGTCGGACTCGTGACCTTCGCCTCGGAGCCGTATGTCGCGGCGCCGCTGACCCACGATCGCAACCTCGTGCTGCAGGGTCTCGTGTACGGCTCGACGTTCGGCCGCGGCACGGCGATCGGCGACGCGCTCGCCCGCTCGGTCGAGCTCCTCGAGCCGCAGGCGAACGGGGAGGCGGGCACGGGAGGCGCTGTGGCACCTCCACCGCTGCCCCGGACGCCGGACGCGCCGCTAGCGGCGATCCTCCTGCTCTCCGACGGCGCCCAGACCCGCGGCACCCTCGCCCCGCTCGCCGGCGCGCGGCGCGCGAAGTCCTACGGCATCCCGGTCTACACGGTCGCGCTCGGCACCCCGAACGGCGTTCTCAGCATCGGGGGCTTCGAGCGTCCCGTCCCGCCCGATCCAACGACCCTGCGCCAGATCGCCCGGACGACGGGAGGCGAGTTCTTCGCGACGCAGAGCGAGGCGCGGCTCAACGCCGTCTACGAGGATCTCGCCTCGCGGCTCGGGAACAAGCAGGAGTGGCGCGAGCTGAGCTTCGCCCTCGTCGGCGCGGCGGCGCTGCTCGCACTCGCCGCAACCGGGCTCTCGCTGCTCTGGGTGCAGCGCCTGCCGTGAGGATCCCGGCCCTCGGCATGGTCTGCGCGGCGGCGGTGCTCGGCCTGGCGGCCGGCGGCTGCGGCGGTGGCTCTGCGACCGTGACGACGGTCAGGACCGTGACGCAGATGGCGCCCTCCGCCTCTCCGGCCGCGACCCGGGACGAGCGCGCAGCCGATGTCGTCGCTCGCGTGCTGCGCGGAGTCGTGAACGTGCGGACGGTCGGATTCGACGGCAGTCGCGGCGAGGCCTCAGGCGTCGTCATCGACCCCGCCGGCATCATCGTCACGAACAACCACGTCGTGCAGGGCGCACGCACGCTGACCGTCTACTTCGACGACGGCCGGCACACCAAGCCCGTGCGCGCGGAGGTGATCGGCACGGCCGCCGAGCGCGACCTCGCAATCATCCGCGTTCCGCTCCGCGATCTCGTGCCGGTCCCGCTCGGGCGCTCCTCGACCCTCCGCCTCGGCGACAGCGTGCTCGCCATCGGCTTCCCACTCGGCCTGAACGGCGGCCCGACCGTGACGCAGGGCATCGTCTCGGGCCTCGACCGCACGGTGCACGCCGAGGGCGGCCCGTCGCTCGAGGGGCTGCTCCAGACCGACGCAGCGATCAATCCGGGCAACTCGGGCGGCGCGCTCGTCGATGCCACGGGCAAGCTGATCGGCATCAACACCGTGGCCGCCCGCAGCGCCCAGAACATCGGCTTCGCGATCGCGATCGACGGTGCGCGGCCGGTGATCGACGAGATCCGCCGCACGCCCGCCGGGGCGCGCGCGTGGATCGGCGTCACGTTCGGCTCGATCGGCAGCGCTGCCGCCGCGGTGCAGATCGGCCTCCCGCCGGAGACGCGCGGGGCGGCGGCGATCGCCGTCTTCGCGGGCAGCCCCGCATCCAGGGCGGGGCTGCGCGAGGGCGATGCCGTCGTGGCGATCGGGGGCCACCCCGTGCATTCGGCCGGCGACATGGCCAGGGCGCTCGCCGCCCATAAGCCCGGTGACACGATCGAACTCGACGTCGTCGACCAGTCGGGGCCGCGGCGCGTCACGATGACGATCGCCCGACAGCCCAGGACGCTGCCCGGCGGCTGACCTCGTGGTCTCACCGGGGGGATGCCGAGTCCGCCGGGGCCCCGCGCCGCTAGCGGGGCGGCAGCTCGGCGCTGAGCTCCGACTCCAGGTGACGCACGGCGGCGGCGGCGCTCGTGAGCGCGCCCTCGAACCAGCCGGCGTGGTCCTCGGCGACGTCGGATCCCGCGAAGGCGATGCGCCGGCATGGGCGGAATCGCGCCGGATCGACGAGATCGAGGCGTCCGGCCGGCGCCGTCAGCCAGGTACCGCGCGAGGCCCGGTCGCCGATCCAGTCGTGGTGGAGGTGCTCCACGAGCTCGGCCTCGGGGAAGAACGCGGCGAGCGCCCGCTCGACGTCCGCGCGCTGCGACGCGTCGAAGCCCTCCGTCTCCCACCCGAACCCGGTGATGCGCACCAGCCCGTCGACCTCGTCGTCGGCATACCACCAGTGCAGGCCATCGCCGACGCCCACCGCGATGCCGTGCGGCGCGACTCCGCGGGCGAGCATGACGACCTTGAGCGCCGAGCCGGCATTCGCGCCGGCAGCCTCGGCAACGCGGTCGGGCAGCGCAGGCTCGAAGCGGATCCCCGGCAGGCAGTTGATCGGCACGGCGACGACGAGCCCGCGGCTCCGCCATGTCCGGCCGTCCCCGGCGCGGCAGAGGACGGCGTCGCCGGCGACCTCGACGGTCTCGACTGCAGTCCGTAGCTCGAGTCGCACGCCGTCTTCTGCGGCGATCGCTGCGGCGAGGGCGCTCCAGCCGTTCGCCGGGCCGTGGGCGAGGCACGTCACGAGGCCGGTGAGCCCGCCGTGGCCGGCGATCGAGGAGAGCGCGTCGGAGATGGCGCCGCGCTCGGGCGGGGCGCCGCCCATGAGCTGCCACCATCCGGTCAGGAAGTCGCGGACGGCGGGCGTCGGGTCGAGCGACTCGATGTAGTCGGAGGCCGAGAGGCACCAGGTCGCGGCCGCCTCGTCCCCCGTGGCCATGGCGTCGCGCGCGACGACCCCGAGGGCACGCTCGAGCGCAGCGAGCTCATCCCACGGCACCGGCAGGCCGTGCCGCAAGACGCCGCCGGTGCGCCAGCGCAGGTGCAGGCTCTGCGGGTAGTCGCGGATCGGCTGGCCGTAGCGCTCGAGCTCGGTGCGCACCAGCGCTTGATCGGGCGTGAACCATGAGCCCCCGAGTTCCACCAGCCGCCCGCGGATCTCTGCCGAGTAGCCGCGGCCGCCCACGCGATCGCGCGCCTCCAGGACGATGACCGACAGCCCTGTCGCGGCCAGATCACGCGCCGCACTCAGGCCGGCGAGGCCGGCTCCGATGACCACGACGTCGCACTCCGGCGCATTTCCGTGCGTCACGCGACGACGATACCTCCCCCTCCCGACCGCCGTCAGGCCGGCGGCGGCAGCGCGCCCACCTGGATGAGCACCGAGAGGAAGTCGGCGACCGCCCAGCGCTCGACGCACCGACCGCGGGCGAAGCGGAGGATGGTGATCCCGGGCACGTCGACAGGCCGGCCCGTCGCGGGCACGCCCATGAACGCCCCGTCGTGCGTTCCGAGGAACCGGAAGCCGAGTGTCAGATAGTCGCCGTCGACCAGGGCGTGCTCGACCTCGACGCGCGCATCGGGGAAGCCCTCGAAGATCTGGGCGTAGAACTGCTTGACGACCGTCCTGGGCGTGAGCGGTCCGGGCGTGTAGCCGTGGAGCACGACGTCGTCGTCGTACAAGGTCTCGAAGTAGTCGTCGCGGTTCCCCGGGTCGTTGAATGCCGCGATCGCCCTCTCGCCGAGAGCGATCATCTCCTCGCGGGTCATGCTGCTCCTCGTGCGCCGGTTGACAATGAGCGCCGTGATGATACGCAGTGGGCAGACGCGGCGAAAGCGCCGTGGCGCGCCGCTGATCTGGAGTTGTCACCTACGGCAGGCGCGAGGATTGTCGCGAAGGGCGTCGCGCCCCCCTCGCGTGAGCTACAACTCCGGGGCCGCAACTGTCAAGCTTTGACATGCCAGAAATGTCACGGCAAACATTCACCGGAGGTGCAGATCGATGGCCGGGCCCAGGGCGCAGGTGCAGTTCGCGCAGATACGCGCGAAAATTGACGCGGGAATGCCGGTGGGAGCAGCCATCAAGGCGGTCGCCCAGGAGACGGGTGTGTCTGCCAATACGCTCCAGACGGTGTACTACCGCGTGGCGCACGAGACCGGCGTGATCGGGCACCGGAAGCGGGTTCGAGCCGCGAAGTCCGTACGCCAGGCGAAGGCCTCGCCCACCCGGAGCGCGGGGCGCCCGCGCGCCACAGCCGAACCCTCGACGGCGGAGTTGCTGCGTCAGCTGGCCGAGACGGCGACGGCGCTCGCTGCGCGCGTGGACGAGCTCGAGCGCGCCGGGGCCCGGCTGCGCGACGTCGAGGCTGCGTTCTCGCGCTAGGCGCGGTTCAGCGCACCGTGTAGGGCCCCGTGCTGACGGTGTGGTAGCCCTTCGCGCCCACGGCTCGAGCGAGTTCGCTGCGCGGATCCTCGCCGGCCTCGAGCCGGTCGAGCACGTAGCGGAAGTCGTAGCGCGGGCTCCAGCCGAGCTCGGCGCGTGCACGCTCGTTGACGTAGACGCGATCGAGCCGCGGGAACATCGTCCATCCGCGCCGCGCGTACTCGGCCTCCTGGTCGGGAAAGATGCGGCGCACGACGCTCGGGGCGTCCTCGGCCAGCAACGCCGTGTCGTCGCGGACGAACGGCGTCGTGGCACTGACGATGTACTTCGAGAATCCGATCTGCGGTGCGCGCTCGAGCGCGCAGAGGTGCGCGCTCACGACGTCCTCGATGTCGGCCCGGCGGTAGAGATATTCGTTGGCCTTCACGTTGGCGTCCTCGAACGCTGCGCGAACCTCGTCGCGATCGTCCGACTCGGGGAAGAAGCGGGAGGTGCGCAGGACGACGACGGGAAGTCCGTGATCCCGGTGGACGAGTTCGCACACGTCCTCCGCCGCCGTCTTGGTCGCGCCGTAGATGTTCCTGGGCATCGACACCACGTCTTCGGTGATCCACGCCGCGGGTGCTCCCGAGCCCGGGTAGAGCGCCCGGCCGAAGGCGCTCGTGGTGCTCGTGAAGACGAAGCTCCCGGCTCCCGCGGCGACCGCTTCCTCGAGCAGGACGAGCGTCCCCGTGATGTTCGTGGTGACGAACGCCTGGCGATCGTGCGATCCGACGTGCGGTTTGTGGAGCGTCGCGGTGTGGATGACCGAGCGCATCCCTGCGAGGCTCCGGCGCACGAGGTCGCGGTCGGCGATCGATCCGGTCACGTCGGTGAACGGCGAGGCGAGGATGTCGAGCCCGACGACATCGCGGCCGGCGTCCCGGAGGACGCGGACGATCGCCTCACCGAGGTGCCCGGCGGATCCCGTGACGAGAATCCTGTCGCTGCTCACGCGCGGACGATAGCGAGCGCCTGGGCGAGTGGCGTCTCGGCGCCGGGTCGCCGCCGGCGTCCGGGGTGTGAGGTGCTCAGGCCGCGAAGTCGGCGGTTGCCATGACGGCGCCGGGGGCGCCGCTGAAGGTGCCGGTGGCGAGACCGATGCCGATGCGGTGGAGGCCGGCGGTGAGGATGATCGCGCGGTGGGTGCGGGAGTGCATCCACTGGCTGACGATGCCCTCCGGTGTGCCGTAGGAGCCCTGGCCCCAGGCGATGTCCTCGCCGATCAGCGGCGCCTCGAGGTAGCGGGCGATACGCGCGTCCCAGGCCTGGGTCGGCGAGTTGTGGTCGAAGTAGCCGCCCTCCAGCATGTCGCTGGAGTGGAAGCGCGCCGCGTTGTGCAACGCCGCGCTGGCGGCAAACGGCGCGAGGCCGTGCTCGACGCGGATCTGGTTGAGGAGCACCAGAACCTGCTGCTCGCCGCTGCTCGCGCGTTTCGCTGACGTGCCACGCGCCTGGCTGACCGCCGGAGCGACGATCAGCGAGAGGCACACTACGAGGCTGAGAAGGATCCGCATACCTCTTAGATCGATCCACGACACCCCCGCGACGATCCGAGGAACACCCCGGCCTCACTCCTCGATATCGACTACCCCATTCCTTCGGGGAGCGGGCACGGCGATCGCGAAGCCGTCAGCCGTCCAGTTCCGCGTCCCGTCCCGCCCAGGCAGACGGCGACGAGCCGCCGCCGAGATCAGCCGACGCGCCTGACCTCGTGCCGATCGTCGTCGATCTCGATGCACCACCGTGCGCCGAATGCGGGAACCCGATTCCAGCGGATGCGGGTGCCGGGTGGCAGCTTCGGGTCGACGGTGAGCGTGCGGGCGTCCGGATCGGGCTCGAGACCCGTCAGGGCTCGGAGGCAGAGGATGGTCGCGCCTGACGCCCACGCCTGCGGCGAGCACGCTGTCGGGTAGTGCACCGGGAATCCCGTGTCGGCCCGCGGATAGCCGGCGATCGCCTCGGGGAGGCGCCAGGCGTAGTGCTCCGCCGTCTCCATCAGCGCGACCGAGAGGCGGAGCGCCTCCTCCTTGAAGCCGGCGCGCGCGAGGCCGTAGGCGATGACGCTCGTGTCATGCGGCCAGGCGCTGCCGGTGTGGTACCCGATCGGGTTGTAGCCGGCGCCGTCGCTCGCGAGCGACCGGATCGCCCAGCCGGAGAAGAGGCGATCCGAGAGGAGCAGGTCGGCGAGCTCTCTCCGTCGGCGCTCGGGCACGATGCCCGTGAACAGCACGTGCCCGGTGTTCGACGAAAGCGCATCGACGCGCCGCTTGTCGCCGTCGAGCGCAAGCGCGTAGTAGCCGATTCCGTCGCGCTCGACCCAGAAGGCGGCGTCGAAGCGACGGGCCAACTCGTGCGCATCGGCTTCCAGGCGATCGGCCAGGGCCGTGTCGTTCCACACCCGCCGGGCGAGTTCGGCAGTCCTCACGCGGGCGTCGTAGGCGTAGCCCTGGACCTCGGCGACGGCGAGCGGGCCCCGGGCGAGCCTGCCATCCTGGAAGCGCATCGAATCCCAGGAGTCCTTCCAGCACTGGACCTCGAGACCGCGCTCCGACCTGCGCCGGAATTCGACGAAGAGGTCGCCGTCGAGATCTGCCGACTCCTCGAGCCAGGCGAGCGCGCGCCGGGCGGGCTGCTCGAGCTCGCGCACGAACTCCGCGTCGCCGCTCCACCTCCAGACCTCGGACAGGACGATCAGGAAGAGCAGCGTGGAGTCGACCGAGCCGTAATACGGGAACTGGCCGGTCAGGCTGGCCACCTTGCCGGCGCGCATCTCGTGCAGGATCTTCCCCGGCTCGGCATCGCGGCCCGGATCGTCGTCCTGCGATTGCAACTCGGCGAGGGTGCGCAGAGCGGCGCGAGCGAGTCCATCGCCGATCGGCATGACCTGGAACGACGTCAGGAGCGTGTCGCGACCGAACACGGTCATGAACCAGGGGAGACCCGCGGCGGGCAGCATGGGCCTCTGGTCCCCCGCCGGAGCGCGGATCCGCAGCGCGGCCAGGTCGGTCAGGGACTTGCGGTATGCGTGCGGCAAGCGCTCGAACGTCCCCTCGAGCACCGGCGCGTCGTCGAACCACGCGCGCTGAGATGCCGCGACGCGCAGTCGCTCGCTGCGGAAGAACGACGCGGGGTAGCTCGCCTGGCGGATCTCCGAACGGCCCAGCACGACGACGCAGGCCGTCAGCTCCCAGGTGGATCGTGGCTCGATCCGCACCTCGAAATGGACCTCGCGGTCCCCGGGGATCCCGGTCTCGTCGAACCACACGAGGCTCGACGCAGAGAATCCCCCGCCCTCCGCGGCGAAGCCGAACGACCGCTCGGGCGCGTCGTACCACCGGCTCGTGCGCAAGGGCGTGATCGACTTCGCGAAGGCGCGATCGCGCTCCTCGAAGCTCTGCGACTTGACTTCGAAGATGTCGAGGAAGTCGGCGTCGAACTCGTAGGCGACGATGACCTCGACGGCCTCGGCCCCATAGTTCTCGAGCGTGAGCCGCTCCTGCATCGTCCCCGCGGAGGTGAAGATCCGGCGGATCGCGGAGATCGGGGACGGGTGCGACGGCGACCCGGCGTCGTGGCTGAGGTAGATCGTCGCCGAGGCGTAGTCCCCCGTGCCCGACGAGAGCAGCTCCGGTGTCCGGCCGTCGATGGTCATCGTCCAGCGGGAGAGTTGCCGCGTGTCGTCGGCGTAGAGGCCCTCGACGCCCGAAGCGACGTCGCCACGCGCGTCCGCCACGAGGAACTGGGACCCCTCGAGGATGGTGATCTGCACCGGAGCGACGGTCATGCGAGCACGACGGGAGCATAGGCACAGCGCGCCGCGGCGCTGTCGGGGCCCTGCGGTAGACCCGCACGCCGAACGCGCGGGTTCACGGCGGAACGGGACGGGCGAGCCGTCCCGTTCCGTTCCGTCCTGCTGCGCACGCGCCCCGACCGCTCAGGCGCGGACGACGAGGCGGTTCTCGACGTCGCGCACGCCCGGCGCACCCCAAGCGGCGCGCTCCGCCGCCCACCGCTCCTGGGCCGAGTGCACGGTCCCGCGCAGCGTGATCGTGCCATTGCTGGTCTCGACCTCGATGCGGCGCGCATCGAGCACGGCATTGCGCTGGAACGCATTGAGAATGCCCTGCTTCACGAGCTTCCTCGACGGCCGCGGCTTCACGCCGATCAGGTTGACGACGTCGACGACGCCCGCGAGGTCGTGCACGGCGTTCTCGGCCGCCTGACGCTGGTAGCGCCACTCGACGCCGCCCCGGAGCGTGATGACTCCGTGACTCACCGTCACGTCGATGCCGGCCTTGGGCACCGACACGGAGCGGCGCAGTCCGTCGAGCACCGCGGTCGCGATCTCCGTGTCGGTGAGCTTGTGCGCGCCGGGGAAGACGACCTCGATGTCGTTGGCGAGCGCCTGCACCCCGAAGACGCGCTCCGCCGCGCGCTCGGCCGCGATCTTCTCGTAGTAGCTCGGGACGCTTCCGGTCAGTGTCACCACGTGATCGTCAGCGGCGACGCCGAGGTGAGCCGCGTCGACCGAGGGCTCCCAGCGGAGCTCCTCGAGAACCCGCTCCTGGAGATTTGCATCGGCGACGGACATGACGGTCCTTTCCGCTGGATTCTTCCGGTCCGGACACCGTATGCAGGAGGCTCTGCGCATTCATCCGCGGACGCGCGCACGTCGGATACGGCAAATCCGCAGGCCTGAGCGCCGGTTTCAGGCGCCGGGCGTCTCGCACTCCGAACGCGACGTCTGAAACGAGTCCTCAGGCCCGGACGGCGGGAGCGCGATGGTGCGCGGGATCGAGAGCGGCGGGCAACGCGCGAGGCAGGCGCGATTCGGCGCTCCCTGCGATCGCTGCGCGGAACGCGTTCACGTAGCGGTGCACCATGAGGCTGGGCGAGAACCGGCGCTCTGCCTCGGCCCTGCACGTCTCCGGGCGGATTGCCGCCGCCGCCGGAATCGCGTCCGCCAGCGAGCGATAGTCGTCTGCGAGGAAGCCGGTGACGCCGGGGACGACGATCTCGGGAGCCCCCGGGCAGCGGGTTGCGAGCACCGGCACACCGCAGGCCATCGCCTCGATCTTGACGAGACCGAACGGCTCGGGCCAGTCGATCGGGTTCACGAGGGCGAGCGCGCCGTGGAGCAGCGACACGATGGTGTCCCTGTCGGCTTCGCCGACGTAGCGCGCCGAGCGGTCCAGGCGGGGCAGCACGCGACGCTCGAAGTACTCCCGCTCGGCGGCAGTGTGCATCTTCCCGGCGAGGATGATCGGGAGACCGGCCTGCCGTGCCACCTCGATGGCGCGATCAGGGCCCTTCTCACGGCACATCCTGCCGATCCAGAGCAGGTACTCGCCGGGCGCGCGCGAGCGACAGGGATAGCGCACGAGATCGACCGCGTTCGGGATGGTCGCGATCCACGGGAGGCCCGGGCGCGGCAGCCGCTGCTCCGGTGAGAGCGACACGAGCCGGGCGCCATGTGCGATGTCGAGCGCGGCGTCGTAGGTGGGCGCGAGGATGCCGTCGAGCGCGTTGTGGACCGTGTGGACGAAGGGCGTCGGGGTGGTCGCCGAGAGCGCGAGCGCGAGCGGTCCCGAGTGATCCGAGATCACGTCGAACTGGCCCGCTCGGCGGATGCACGCGAGCACGTGCTCGAGTTCGGGCAGCGTCTTTCCCAGCTGCGCGCTCGGCGCGTGCGCGTGCACGCTGACCAGACGCGCGCGCGTCGACGATCCGCCCGAAGCGAACAGCGTGACGTCGTGCCCCGCGGCGACCAGGCCGTCCACGAGCAGTGCCACGACCGCCTCGACCCCGCCATAGCGCGGCGGGGGCACCGGGAACCACGGGGGACAGAGCACGCCGATGCGCAGTGCACCCGTGCCTCCCGCGCCCGTGTCGGCACCGGAACACGCGCGCATCCGAGTCACCGGACTCCGGCGCAACCCGGTCGTCCCGTAGGGCGTCCGACCGGGCATCAACGGACAGCGGCGCGAATGAAATCCAGGGGGTGAATGTCGTGGTTGGTCATGTGCCCTTCTGCCTCCTCACCAGGCTAGAGCGACCGAGCAGCCCCGTCATCGGGGCGACCTCGTAGCCGCATTGCGGCTTCCTACGGCATCGACGGGTCGTCGTCGGCCGTACCGGCAGCGTAGGTGCGATCAGGCCTGGGCTCCGCCGGGTTCAGCCGGCTCGAGGCCTCAGGCGAACGCGACGAGGCGGATCGCAGCTACCGGCGGCCTGCCACGCACCCGGATGCCCGCGAGTTCGCGGAACGTGCGCGCATCCCGGCGCGTGACGATGTCTCAGCGGTCGAGCGACGCGGGCAGACTCGTGGTGTCGCCACTCCCGGCCGGCACGACGAGCACCGGGCAGGTGGCATGCCGGACGCACTGGTCGCTCACGGATCCCAGCAGCAGGCCGGGAAAGCCCCCGTGCCCGCGAGCGCCGACCACGAGCGTATGGGCGTCCGCGGCCTCCTCGAGCAACGCGGGCGCGACCATGCCCTCCCGGGTCCGGCAGGTCACCTCGACCGCGCCGGCGCCCTCCTCGGCCTGGATCTCGGCGATGCGCTGCTCGAGCTCCTTCGCTGCGGTGACGCGGTCGCTCTCGATGTGCTCCTGGATCCCCGCAGGGAAGGGCGCGGAGAACCAGGGCAGCCCTGCGCTAAAGGGCGTGGGGAGCCACACGTGCACGACGGTGGCGCCGACGCCGAAGCGCAGCGCCTCCTGCAGGCCGCGGCGGAGCGCCCGCTCGGCCTGGGCCGACCCGTCGACGCCGATGACGACACCGGTCATGGCGCGGGAGCCGCAGTCGGGGCCGGGCACCGGCCGATCGGGAGGTGGGTCATGAGGTCCTTTCGCTGAGGTTGTGGGGGCGGTGTCGGCTGCGGTCAGCGGAACTGCGCCGGAGCGGGGAGGCGGGCGGGATCCTGCCGGACGCTGTGAGCGCGGTGCCCCTCACGCCGTCGCGGTGGCGTGCGCGGCCGCCTGGGGGCTCGACCCGTCTTGCGCGGCCGGGGGCACGACGAGCACCGGGACGTGAGCGTGCTGGAGGACGCTGTGGGAGACCGAGCCGAGCATCACGGACTTGAAGGTCGAGAGTCCGCGCGCGCCGATCACGATCAGCTCGGCGTCGTACTCGCGCGCGATGTCGAGAATCGTGTGCCACGTGCCCTCGTAGGTGACCTCGGCGATCTCGGGCTTGGCAGAGAGGCCCGCCTCGATCGCCAGCTTGGAGCCGATCTCGGCGAGCTCGGCCGCGCCGCGTTGCAGTGCGTCGTCATCGTAGGCCGGAAGCGCCACCATGCCCCCGTAGGCGGCGACGATGAGCGAGATCGGGCTCCAGACGTGGAGCACGATCGTCGCATGCCCGGGGAAGAGGTCGCCCGCGGTCTCGATTGCGCGGCGGGCTCCGGCGGAGTTGTCGAAACAGATCAGGATCGGCTTGCCGGCAGGCGTGGCCATGTGATCCTCCTCCTCAGTTGAAATGGCGGTGGGAGCCGTCGTCCGCCGAACACCTGCGGCGCCGGAGTTCACTCCCCGGTCCCGTAGTCTTCGGCGCGGCATCGCCGGGGGTCATCGGGGCGCGCACCCAATCACGTTGCGGGTTCCTACGAGGTCGCCTGTTCCGGCGGTGCGACCTCCGCGTCGGGCGCCTCGAAGCGGCCCGTGCGCTCCCCGAGCAGGATGCGGAAGACCGACCACGGCATCGCGGACGGATGCAGGAGCCCATCGGGCACCGGTGTCCCGCTCGGGACGAGCGGCGCGAACCGCCGGCGCAGGAGCTGCATCGCGAGGTGGGCCTCTTTCGCCTCGAGCTCGGAGAAGGTTCCCATCGCGATCACGCTCTTCCACGACGTGAGGCCGTCCATGCGGTCGATCTCGAAGCACACGCTCGGATGGCTTCGCATCATGCGCAGCTTCAGACCCTCGCGCGAGTGCGCGTAGATCGCGACGCCGTCGTAGGCGTACGTGATCGGCACGACATACGGGCGGCCGAACGCGTAGCAGCCGATCCTGCCGATGGCCTCGCTGCGCAGGAGATCGTCGATCTCCTCCGGTGTGAGCTCGCCCAGCATCGTGCTTCCTCCCGGTTCGCGGGTCGGAGAGATCTTCCCGGCGGGCGGGCGCCCGGGCATCGGCGAATGCGCGCATCGGAGTCGCGGACGACCCGCAGGATCGCAACCCGCCTCCCCACGGGCTTATTCAGCGGCGAGGCCCGGCATCGGGGAAAGCCGCACATCGAGATGCGCGGTTCTCCCGATGCCGGCCCCCCAGTGGCCGTGAAGGATGGCCATGCCGCGCACCACGGGTCGCCGATCGCGACCGAGTTCACGGGAGCCACGCCGAGATGGCGGGGGCTGCCGGATCCCGTGCCCTCTCTCGCGGCAGGACAGGAGTCGATGCGCAGTGGAGATCGAACTGGGTGGGCCGAGCGAGGCGGTGCGGGACGTCGCCGGCGGCGAAACACGCGACGCGAGCCGGAACGGGACACGCCCGATCGCCGCGCGGGCGGTTGGCGCGACCAGGGTCTACGGACGAGGTGACGCCGAGGTGCGGGCGATCGACGGGATCGACGTCGAATTCGCGCGCGGCGCGTTCACGGCGATCATGGGCCCCTCGGGGTCGGGCAAGTCCACGCTGATGCAATGCATGGCCGGTCTCGATCAGCTCACGTCCGGGCAGACGTGGATCGGCGACGTCGAGCTCAGCGCGCTCTCCGAACGGCAGATCACGAAGGTGCGGCGCGACCGCGTCGGCTTCATCTTCCAGGCCTTCAACCTCGTGCCGACGCTCAGCGCGCTCGAGAACATCCGGCTTCCCCTGGACATCGCCGGGCGCGAGCCCGAGGGCGACTGGATGGAACAGGTCATCGACGCGCTGCATCTGCGCCCCCGGCTCGGCCATCGGCCGTCGGAGCTCTCCGGCGGACAGCAACAGCGCGTGGCAGCCGCACGGGCACTCGTATCGCGTCCGGAGATCGTCTTCGCCGACGAGCCGACCGGGCAGCTCGACTCGCAGTCCTCGGCCGAGCTCCTCGCATTCATGCGGCGGGCTGCCGACGAGTTCGGCCAGACCATCGTCATGGTCACGCACGAGCCGACCGCCGCGAGCTGTGCCGACCGCGTCGTGTTCCTCGCCGACGGGCGGATCGTCAATCAGATGGAGGGGCCGACGCCGGAGTCGATCCTCGACCGCATGAAGACGCTGGCGTCGGGGCCGAGGACATGATCGTCCGGCAGGCCTACCGCAACCTGCTCGCGAGCAAGCTCCGGCTGTGCCTGACATCGCTCGCCGTCGTGCTCGGCGTCGGCTTCGTGGTGGGAGCCCTCGTCCTCGGGGACACGATCAACAAGGCCTTCGACGGGGTGTTCGCCACCGCCAACAGCGGCGTGGCCGTCGAGGTGCGCGGAGTCAAGACCGTCTCCGAGAGCGACCGCCGGCACGTGCCTGCTTCGCTGCTCGCGGCGATCCGCAAGGTCGACGGTGTGCGGACGGCCGAGGGCTCCATCTCCGGGACGGCCCAGATCATCGGCAAGGACGGCTCCCCGGCCGGACTCCAGGGTCCCCCGGCGCTCGGCTTCGGCTGGTTCGACGACCCCGCCCTCAACCCGCTCCGGATCACCTCGGGCCACGCTCCGCGCGGGCCGGCCGACGTCGTCATCGACAGGACGACCGCCGACGCCGAGAAGTTCCGGATCGGCGACGGCGTTCGCATCGTCACGCAGTCGGGCTCGGCCGAGTACCGGCTCGTGGGCATCGTGGCCTTCGGCCGGCAGAACAACCTCGCGGGCGCGACCCTCGCAGCGTTCAGCCCGTCCACGGCCGAGCGCGTGCTCGATCCGGCCGGCGGGTTCGCGGTCGTGACCGCCACGGCGCAGGCGGGGGTGGGGGACGCGACGCTGACAGCGCGGATCAGGGCGGTGCTCCCGGCCGGCTACGAGGCCATCACGGGCAAGGCCGCATCGCAGCAGGAGAGCGAGCAGTTCAAGAAGTTCGTGGACATCTTCCGCGATTTCCTGCTGGCATTCGCTGGCATCGCGCTGTTCGTCGGGAGCTTCATCATCTTCAACGCGTTCAAGATCACCGTGGCGCAGCGCACCCGCCAGCTCGGATTGCTGCGGGCCGTCGGCGCATCGGAGAGCCAGGTTGTGCGCTCGGTCCTGCTGGAGGCCGGCATCATCGGGCTTGCGGCCTCGCTCACCGGGATCCTCTTCGGCGTGGCGGTCGCGGCGCTCCTGCGCGCCGGCTTCAACGCCGTCGGGGCGTCGCTCCCCGCGACCAGTCTCCAGGTGCAGGCGCACTCGATCGCCCTGGGACTGGCCGCCGGCATGGTCGTCACCATCGCATCGGCGCTGGTGCCCGCGTGGAGGGCAAGCCGGGTGCCGCCCATCGCCGCCATGCACGACGTCCACATCGCCGGGGCGCCGCGTGCCCGTGCAGCCTCATCCCTCGCGCTCGCGGGACTCGGCGTCGGGTTGGTGCTGACGGGTCTGCTCGCGCCGCTCGACGGTCTCGCACAGCGATTCGGCCTGATCGGTGTCGGCGCGGTGCTGCTGTTCCTGGGCGCCGCGATGCTCACCCAGTACATCGCCCGTCCGCTCGCCCGGTTCATCGGCGCCCCGATGGCCCGCACCGGCCTGGCGGGCCGCCTCGGCCGTGCCAACGCCATGCGCAACCCTTCGCGCACGGCCCAGACGGCAGCCGCCCTCACCATCGGCGTCGCGCTCGTCACGGGCGTCACGGTGTTTGCCGCGTCGCTGAGCGCGACCTACGTCGGAGCGCTCGACAAGCGGGTGCGGGCAGAACTCGTGATCGTCGCGAGCAACCAGCAGCCGTTCTCGCCGGCCGCCGCCGCGGCGCTCGGCACGGGCGGAGGCCTGCCGGGCGTCACCGCCTGGCGGAGCGGCGAGTTCAGGGATGCCGCCGGGAGCACCCAGTCGCTCTCCGGCGTGAATCCGGCGCGGCTCGAGCGGGTGTACGACCCGGGTGTGGTCGCGGGCTCCATCGCCGCCCTCGCGCAGCCGGGCACGATCGCCGTGCAGACGGGCTATGCGAAGGACAACGCGCTGAGGGTGGGGTCGGCGATGCCCGCCTTCTTCGCGAAGAGCGGCACCACGAGACTCCGCGTCGCCGCCATCTTCAGCGACGACACGTTCGGGAAGTTCTTCATCTCCCTCCCGCAATACCGCCGCGACTTCTCCACACAGCAGGACGAGGTCATCCTGGTACCTGGCCGAGCCGGTCTCACCCCCACCGCCGCGAAGGCGATCGCCAAGCGGGCACTCCGGAACTTCCCGAATCTCACGGTGCGGACGAAAGCGGAGTACAAGAGCCTCGTCGCGGGTCAGATCACGACGTTCCTCCGCCTCTTCTATGCCTTGCTGGCCATGGCGGTCGTGATCGCCATCTTCGGCATCGTCCTGACGCTGGCGCTGTCGGTGTTCGAGCGCACCCGGGAGATCGGGTTGCTGCGGGCGATCGGGCTCTCCCGGCGCGCGGTGCGCGCCATGATCAGGTGGGAGGCGATCATCGTGGCGCTCATCGGCGCGCTCGTCGGCGTCGCGCTCGGCCTCTTCCTCGGGGCCGTCAGCGTCTCGGCCATTCCCTCGTTCAAGACGCTCGCGATCCCCTGGGGGTCGATGCTCGTGTTCTTCGCCGCGGCCGGCGTCTTCGGCGTCCTCGCGGCAATCCTCCCGGCCCGCCGCGCGGCCCGGCTGAACATCCTCGCGGCGATCCAGAATGAGTAGCCAGAGCGGGAGCCCGTCGTGATCGTCCCGGCACGGCGTCGCATCCGCCGCGGGCGCGGCGTGGTTGCCGAACGCCACCTCGCCCATCGCGCCGGGTGGCTGCGGGCTGCCGTGCTCGGCGCCAACGACGGCATCCTCTCGACGGCGAGCCTCGTGCTCGGTGTCGCTGCAGCGGGTGCCTCGCGCGGCGCGATCGTCACGGCGGGCGTGGCCGGTCTCGTCGCCGGCGCGACGGCGATGGCCGCGGGCGAGTACGTGTCGGTGAGCTCGCAGCGCGACACCGAGCGAGCCGACCTCGCCCTCGAGCGGCGAGAGCTCGCCGAAACGCCGGACGTCGAGCGCGCCGAGCTGGCGGCGATCTGGAGCGCGCGCGGCCTCTCGCCCGAGCTCGCCGAGCGCGTCGCCGACGAGCTCTCCGCCGGCGATCGCTTTCTCGCGCACGCGCGCGACGAGCTCGGCATCGACCCCGACAAGCTCGCGCAGCCGGTCCAGGCCGCCTGGACGTCGGCGGTCTCCTTCGCCACCGGTGCGGCCGTGCCGCTCATCACCGTCGCGTTCGTGCCGGCCGGCGCTCGCATCGTCGTGGCGATCGTCGTGACGCTGATCGCCCTCGCCGTACTGGGTGTGGTGGGCGCCCGGATCGGCGGCGCCCCCGCGCGTCGTGCAGCGCTCCGCGTGGCGGTCGGCGGCGTCTTCGCGATGGGCGTGACGATGGGCATCGGCGCGCTCGTGGGCGGCGTCGTCTGAACGCTTCCGTCCCGAGCGCTCGAGGGACGCGGATCGCGTTCGCCCCTATGCTGACGGCATCGTTCGCCGCCTTCCTCGTCGTGCAGCCCATCCCCACGGGATACCGGGTCGAGACGAGCCTCTTGAACCGGCACGTCCCGTGAGCTCCCACGGGTGCGGCGCTGTTCGGGGCCGCCGCCCCGTGGGCTGCCGGATCACGAGGTGCGCCGATGTCCGCTGACCAGGACGCGACGGAGGAGCCTTCCGCAGCCGCGGACGCCGGGCTCGCCCGCCTGGGCCGGCGTGTCCGGCGCCTGCGCATCGCTCTCGCCGGCACGGCCCTGGTCGCCCTCGTGTGCGCGCTGGCCGTGGCCGCCGTGCTCGTCTACTGGCACCTCTACCTGCTCGAGCCCAAGGGCACGCCCTTCACGCGCGGGCCGTTCATCACCCGCCTCTCGTCGTCGGGCGCCGCGTTCGCGTGGACGCTCGACCGGTCGGCGACGGTCGATCTGCGCGCCCTGTCTCCGGATGGGAGCGAGGTGACCGCGAGCGCGGGGCGCTTCGGGGCTCTCCAGCCGGCCACGCGCTACTCCTGGACCGCCGCGATCGCCGGCCGCACACGCGCTGCCGGCACGTTCACGACGGCGCCCGTCGACCTGCGCACCCCCATCCGCTTCGCGGTCATCGGCGACTACGGGGCCGGCAACGATCACGAGTGGGCCGTGGGCCGGGTCCTCGCCGCCCAGCAACCCGACTTCATCCTCACGGCGGGCGACAACAGCTACCTCGTCGCGCTCCCGGCCC
>CAZYYP010000003.1:0-49584 GCA_964651695.1 uncultured Gaiellales bacterium
TCGCCATACCGACCACCGAGCTCTCGTGGAGCGCGAGCACGAAGCGGAAGTCGGCCGGCAGGTCGGCGAGCAGCTTGATCTCGGTCGAGCCGGGGTTCGCGAAGATCGACGTCAGGCCGTACTCGCGCCAGACGCCGAAGGTCGCCTCGCGGACAGTCTGCGGAGCCATGCGCCCGAGTTTACACAAATCATTTGCTTTTTTACACCGCGGGTGTGACGATTGCCCACGTGACGGCCGAATGAAGGTGACGATCGCGGGAGGCGGCGGAGGCGTCGGCGCATCGACGGCGTTCAACCTCGTCCTGCGGCGCACGCCGCGCGAGATCGTGCTGCTCGACAGCCGGCCCGAGATGATCACCTCGCACGTCATGGATCTCGAGCAGGTGCTCGAGCAGGCGCCCGGCTGCAGCGTGCGCGGCGGCGACGCGAGCGACCTCGCCGACGCCGACATCGTCGTCCTGATCTCCTCGACGGCGCTGACCGTCGGCACCTCGCGACTCGAGTACCTCGGCAAGAACGCGCGCATCGCCGACGAGCTCGGCGACGCACTCCCCTCCGGCTGGGGTGGCCTGCTCGTCGTCGTCACGAATCCCGTGGACCCGCTCGTGACGCGGCTGCACCGGCGCACGGGCATCGATCGCCGAAGGATCCTCGGGTACACGCTCAACGACAGCCTGCGCATGCGGACGGGCCTCGGCAGGGCCATGGGCCTCCCGCCGGGGAGCGTCGATGCGTGGGTGCTCGGTGAGCACGGCGACCTGAGCGTGCCGCTCTACAGCCGCGTCGAGGTGAACGGCGAGCGCATCGAGCCCAGCGACGCGCAGATCGCCGCCGCTGAGGACTACCTCCGCACCTGGTACGTCAAGCACGTCGCGCTCGACTCGGGGCGCTCGTCGACCTGGACCTCGGGCCTCGGCGTGTCGCGCATGGTCGCCGCGCTCGACGGCGAGGGCGGGCTCTGGCCCTCGTCGGTCGTGCTCGAGGGCGAGTACGGCATCCACGGCGTCGCGGTGACGGTGCCCGTGACCCTCGGGCGGAGCGGCGTCGAGCGCATCCACGAGTGGGAGCTCACCCCCGCCGAGCGCGCCGCCCTGCACGCATCCGCCGAGTTCGTGCGTGGCGCCGTGGACGATTTCCCCCCGAAGGGGTAGTCCGACCTGCGGATAATTGCCGATTCACGAAACGGCCGTGCGTGCCGATGGTCACGTATGGGAATCGATTTCTCTGCGCCGGCACCCCCGCGGGACGCGTGCGGGCCGCGCCGCCCGCACGGCGTCATGTTCTGGGCGCTCGCGGCGAGCGCTCTCGTCCTCGTCGGCGTCGCAGCCTCACTCGCTGCTGGGCGGTTCGTCGCCAACGATCGCGCCTCCGCGTCCCGCCTGGCCTTCCACAACTCGTCGCAGGACGTCGCCGTGGCGCTGCAGCTCGCGATCCAGCGCGAACAGGATCTCGTGGTGAGCGCGGGAGCGTTCATGGCCAGGAACCCGAACGGCTCGCAGGCGCAATTCCTCGCCTGGAGCAGGTCCGTGCGTGCCCTGACTCGCTATACCGAGCTCGAGGGCATGGGGTTCGTGGTCATTGTGCCGCACTCCCGGCTGCCGGCCTTCGCCGCACGCATCAATGCCACGCAGCCCGCAGGTTCCGCTCCGTTCACGGTGTCGCCGGCGGGCAAGCGGCCGTTCTACTGCCTCGGTGTAGTCGGAATCGCGCGCATCCCGATCAGCGCCTCCGTCGGGTCCGACTACTGCGCGGCCAACGCGACGACGCTGAGGGCGCGCGATACGGGACAGGGTGCGTACTACCCCGTCTCCCTCGGCTTCACGACCTGGCTCGGCATCGACACGCCGATCTACCGCGGAGGCGTCATTCCCGCCACGCGCGAGGCCAGGCGGAGCCGGTTCCTCGGCTGGGTCGGCGAGGCCATCGATCCCCACGTCCTCCTGAACCGGGCACTCGTCGGGCACGCAGGCACGGCCGTCAAGATGCAGTATGCGAGGGGCGGACCGACCGTCGTCTTCGCGAGCGCCGACTCCCCGCACCCGGCAGCGACGAGGACCATCGACCTCCACAATGGCTGGACGGTCACGGTCACCGGCCCGCTTCCGGCGGCCGGTGCGTTCGGCACCTGGAGCGGGCCCCTCCTCGCGATCGGCGTCAGCGCCGTCAGCCTGCTGCTCGGCCTGCTGCTGTTCGTGCTCGGGACCGGGCGCGTGCGGGCACTGCAGCTGGTCGAGGAGAAGACCCGCCTGCTCGGCCATCAGGCGCTCCACGACGGGCTGACCGGGCTGCCGAACCGGGCGCTCGTGCTCGACCGAGCAGAGCAGCTGCTGGCCGGCAACCGACGCCATCCCGACCGGGTCGCCGCCGCGCTCTATGTCGATGTCGACGGCTTCAAGACCGTCAACGACACCTACGGGCACGCATCGGGCGACCACGTCCTGACCGTCGTCGGACAACGGTTGCAGCGAGTCATGCGCGAGCACGACACCGTCGGGAGGCTGGGAGGCGACGAATTCGTGGTGCTGCTCGAGTCGACCCCCCAGGAAGCCTCGCCCGGCATGGTCGCGGCGCGACTGATCGAGGAGCTCCGCGAGCCGATCGCGCTGCCGGACGACGGCCGCTCGGTCACGGTCTCCGCGAGCATCGGCATCGCCTTCGGTCAGCGGCACTCCGCCGACGAGCTCCTGCGGGACGCCGACTTCGCCCTCTACGAGGCCAAGACGCTCGGCAAGGATCGCTACGCGCTCTTCGAGCAGCGGATGCAGACCGACGCCGCGGGCCGCGCCGAGCTCGAGACCGACCTCGGCAAGGCGCTCGAGCAGCATCAGTTCTTCCTCCAGTATCAGCCCATCTTCGACCTCACGACTCAGAACGTGCTCGGGATCGAAGCACTCATCCGCTGGCGGCATCCCACGCGCGGCATCGTCGAGCCCGGCGCCTTCATCCCGATCGCGGAGGAGTCGGGGCTCATCTCCGGCATCGGGCGCTGGGTGCTCAGCGAAGCTTGCCGGCAGCTGGCGATCTGGCAGGCGAGCGGCGAAAGGATCGGCGTCTCGGTCAACGTGTCCGCCTACCAGCTCGACCGGGACGGCCTGGCACAGGACGTGGCGCGCGCGATCGGCGAATCGGGGATCGACCCCGCCTTGCTGACGCTCGAGATCACCGAGAGCGCGCTGATGCACGACGTCAACGCGGCGGCACGGCGGCTCGAGGAGCTGAAGGCACTCGGCGTGCGGCTGGCGATCGACGATTTCGGCACGGGCTACAGCTCGCTGGCGTACCTGCGCCAATTCCCGGTCGACGCGCTCAAGATCGACCGTTCGTTCATCTCCAACCTGGCGACCTCGCACGACGCGGGCGCGATCATCCACGCGCTCGTCCAACTCGGCAAGACGCTGAACATCGAGACGCTCGCCGAGGGCATCGAGGACCACGCCCAGCTGCGCGAGCTCCAGCGCGAGCACTGCGATCACGGCCAGGGCTTCCTGTTCGCCCGGCCGCTCGACGCGTCCGCCGTGAAGGACTTCCTCGCGACGAAACGGCGGTCTGCGCGACTGCTTCCGGCGGAGGACGCACCCGCAGTGCCGGCGACTCCGGTCAGCCGGCCACGGCAGCGCTCCCGCTGATCGGGTCTGCGGTCTGGCCGGTGCGCGCCTCGCCGGCGAGCGCCGCTGCGAGCTCGTCGAGGTCCGCCGCCGACGGCACGGCGCGCAAGAGGGCGGCAAGTCGCCGAGCGGCGCCGGCAGACAGGCCGCCTTCGCGGCAGCAGTCGGCGAACTTGGCGTCGAGGTCGGCCTCGGAGAGCGGCGAGCGCGCGTCGCCGTAGGTGTGGTCGACACGGAGCCGGTCGATCGACCCGGGCGGCGACTCGACGATCACGACCGTGTAGCCGTCGCCAAAGCCGGGCTCGCCGAGGGGCGGCACGTCGCTCTCGCGCACCGTCACGGCGCCCATGCGCGAGCGCGCGCTCTCGTTGCGGAATCCATCGTCGCTGAAGTGCCCCAGCCGGAGCTCGCCGTGGGCGAGCGCGACCGAGACCGCGTAGGCCATGCTGAACTTGGCCTCGGTACCCGTTGCCGGCTCGTGCGCCAGGAGCGGGCGGAGGCCACCGGGCTCGACGACCACCTCGACATGCGCAGGCGCGCTCCCGCGGAGGCCGGCGCTCAGGCGCAGCGCCGCGTCGACCGCACGGTGCGTCGCGTAACAGGCGGGATAGCGCTTGAGCGCCCAGTCCTGCGGCCACTCGAGCCGCCAGCGCTCGAGCTCGGCCGGCAGCCGCGCCAGCCGCGCGGCATCCGGCTCGCCGAAGAGCGCGAAGAAGCCGCCGGGCGCCTCGAGTTGGCCGACGTTGGCCGTGAAGCCCTCCGCCGCGAGCTCGACGGCGGTCACCGCGTCGCGGGCCGCGACGCCCGCGTGCAGCGGCTTCGTCATCGTGCCGAAGTTCGCGAGGCTGCCGCTCGCGAGCGAGGCGACCAGGCCGAGGGCATTGCACGCCTGGCGCTCGTCGAGCCGCCGCAGGCTCGCGAGTGCGGCGACGGCGGCCACGCGGCCGACCGTGGAGGTCGTGTGCCAGCCGCGGCCGTAGTGCACGGAGCGCGGCAAGGCCTGCGTGACGGCCCGGAAGACCGCGGCGCCGACGTCGTGCGCCTCCGTCAGGGCCGGTCCGGAGGCGCCCGCCGCCTCGGCCTCGGCGAGCAGCGCCGGGATGAGCACGACGCTCGGGTGCATCATGCTGCCGGGCGATACGTCGTCCCAGTCGAGCGCATGCCCCGCCGTCCCGTTGAGCAGGGCCGCCTGCGCCGCCGAGACCCGCTCGCCGGTCGTCCAGACCGTCGAGCGCCCGGTCGTCCGCTCGCGCGCGCACCAACGGCGCAGGAGCGCATTCAGATCGGATGGCGTCGCGGCGACCGCGCACCCGACCGTGTCGACGAGCGCGCGCGCGAAGTGCTCCGCGTGCCCGGACGGCACGGGGTGCCTGGCGCACGCGAACGCCGCGAGATCGGCCGTTGCCCCACTCATGCGACCCACTTCATCACACGAGGCTCTCGAGGAGGACGACGAGCTCCTCGCGCGGCGGGGCTCCGCCCGGCGCCCCGCCGGCGAGGAAGTCGCCGAGCACGGCATCGGCGAGCTCGCCCGTGTCCAGTGATCCGAACCCGGCCTCGCCGAGCCGGCGCGGCAGCCCGAGCCGCCGTATGAGCGCGTCCACGGCCGCAGCGGCCCGCTCGGCGACCTCGTCGTCGGAGGCACTCGGCTCGTCGACGTCGAAGGCCTGCGCGATGAGCCGCGCCTTGCCGCCGGCGCGCGGCGCGACGTAGCGCATGACGTCGGGCAGCGCGATGCACGATGCGAGGCCATGGCCGAGGCCGAGACGGCTCCCCAGCTGGTGACCGATCGCGTGCGAGAGGCCGAGCGTGCCCGCGGCCACCCCGAAGTAGGAGAGCCAGGACCCGAGCTGGCCGCGGGCGCGCACGTCCCGGTCGCCCGGCGCCGTGAGCGCGCCCGGCAGCGCCTCGCGGAGGTGGACGATGGCCGAGCGGCTCAGCTCGTCGACAGGCGGGGACGAGCGGGGCGAGAGGATCGTCTCGACCGCGTGGTCGAGTGCGCGCACGCCGGTCACGACCCACGCCCGAGAGGGCGTGGCGCACGCGAGCGCGGGATCCACGAGCACCGCGCGGCAGGCGAGGGCCGGGCCGGCGAACAACTCCTTGCGGCCGCTCCAGGGACACGTGGCCGCGCCGCCGTCGCTGAACTCCGCCGACGAGAGCGTCGTCGGGATGGCGACGTGCGGAAGCGCCTGCGAGGCGGCGGTGGGGAACTCCGGCCCCGCGGGCCCGAGCCGCACGCGCAGGGCGTGCAGTTGCTGGATCGTCGTCACGCCCTCGGCGGCGCAGAGCGCCGCGAGGCGGGCGGTGTCGATCGCGGTCCCGCCGCCGACGCTCACCACGCCGTCGGCGCCCGCCTCCCGTGCAGCGCGCGCGGCGGCGAGAACGACGTCGTACGGGGTGTGCGGGCGCACGTCGCCGAAGACCGCGAGGCGCCCGCCCGCGCTCGCCTGCAGACGGGCGACGAGCGACGAATCGGCCGCGGCCGACGGCGTCATGACGGCCAGGCAGCGGGTCAGCCCGAGCTCGTCGAGCACGTCGCCGAGGAGCTCGGCGCTCCCGGCCTGCGACCAGATCGCGCCCGTGAGCGGATAGCGGAAGGCGACGGGGGCCCCGGCGGTCACGCGAGCCTGACGCAGACGTTCTTGAGCTGGGTGTAGCCGGCGAGCGCCTCGATGCCCTTCTCCCGCCCGAAGCCGCTGCCCTTGCGCCCGCCGAACGGCAACTCGACGCCGCCGCCGGAGCCGTAGTTGTTGACGAAGACCTGACCGACCTCGAGGTCGCGCGCGAGCGAGAGCGCCTCGCCGACGTCGCTCGTCCAGACGCCCGCCGCGAGCCCGAACTCGCTGTCGTTGGCGAGCGCGAGGGCGTGCGCCGCGTCCCTCACCGGCGTGATCGCGAGCACCGGCCCGAAGACCTCGCTGCGGCTGATCGCGGCCTGCGGATCGACCCGGTCGAGGATCGTGGGCAGCACGAAGTTGCCCCCTGCAGGGAGCGCTCCGGCCGCCGGCGCGCCGCCCGTTCGCAACTCGGCGCCGCCCGAGCCGGTCGCGGCGTCGACGTGCGCGAGCACGCGGTCGCGCTGCTCGGGCGAGATCAGCGGCCCGACCTCGACGCCCTCCTCGCTCGCCCGGCCCACGCGCAGCGCCTCGGCGCGCTCGACGAGCAGATCTGCGAGCCGCTCGTGCAGATCCTCGCGCACGAGTACGCGCGACCCCGCCGAGCAGGCCTGCCCCGCGGTGCGGAACATCACGCCCGCGATCGCCGTGGCCGCCGCCTCCAGCTGCGCCTCGCCGAGCACGATCTGCGCCGACTTGCCGCCGAGCTCGAGCGTCAGCGGGACGACGCGGCGCGCGCACAGCGCCATGACGGCCGATCCGACGGCCCGCGAGCCCGTGAACGTGACGTGGGCGATGCCCTCGTGCGCGAGCAGCGCCTCACCCGTCGCCGCGGCCCCGTGGACGATGTTGAACGCCCCGGGCGGGAGGCCCGCCTCGCCGCAGATCCGCGCCAGCAAGGGGGCGCACAGCGGACTCCGCTCGGAGGCCTTGAGCACGACGGCGTTGCCCATCGCCAGCGCGGGCGCGAGGCTGCGGGAGATCTGCTGGAGCGGGAAGTTGAAGGGGGCGACGACGGCGCAGACGCCCCACGGCTGGTGCAGCGTGTAGTCGAGATGGGCGCTGTCGAGCGGGATCGTCTCGCCGCCGAACTTGTCGGCCAGGCCCGCATAGAACTCGAAGTAGCGCGCCGCGACCTGGGCGTCGCTGCGCGCGATCGCGAGCGGGATCCCGGCGTCGATGGCCTCGAACTGCGCCAGCAGGCCCGCCTGCGACCTGATCGCGTCGGCGATCCGCAGCAGCAACCGCGAGCGCTCGAGTGGCTCGACGGCGCCCCAGGCGCCGGCGAAGGCGGTGGTCGCCGACTCGACCGCGCTCGCGACGAGATCCGGCGCCGCGACCTGCATGCCCACCAGCACCCCGCCCGTCGAGGGATCGCGCACCTCGAACGCCTCGCAGGCGGGGTCCGCGACCTCGCGACCGTCGATCCACGCGGCGTGGGACTGGATCATCTGCAGGGACACGGGACTCCGATCAGCTCAGGCGCGCGCGAATGTCGTCGAGCACGGGCATCAGGTACACCTTGAATGCCTCGGGATCCTCGGTCATCGGGAAGTGCCCCAGGCCCTTCATCTCGGCGTACGTGGATCCGGCCACGGTCTCGTGCAGCCGGCGGCACACCTCCGGCGTCCCCGACCAGTCGTACTCGCCGCCGAGGATGTACATCGCGCACTTCGACGTGTCGATCGTCTTCGCGGTCTCGCGTACGTCGTGCTCGCCGCCGTAGTAGTTGAGGTCGCCCTTGAAGACCACCGGCGCGCCCTGGCTGTAGACGAAGCCGACCTCGCGGCGGAACCGCTCGGGGCTCGTGGGCGACATCATCGTGAGCATGAGCGCGGCCTTCATCTCGTTGCCGATGCGCGGATGCCAGAACCACTCGAGCAGCCGCGAGGGCGCCGTCTCGGCGGTGTCGAGACCGGCCTCGAGGCCGATCACGGCGCGGAAGCTCTCGGGGTGGGAGATCGCGAGGTCGACCGCCAGATGGCCGCCCATCGAGGCGCCCATGTAGACCGGGCGGTCGAGCTCCAGGGCGTCGTTCATGGCGAGCATGAAGTCGAACAGGAACGACGTCGTGAGCTTGTACTCCTCCTTCCACCACTCCTTCTCGAGGGGCGGGAGCGATTTTCCGTGGTAGGGCAGGTCGACGGCGACGATGCGGAAGTCCCTTGTCATCTCGGGGTCCTCGAGCATGTGCCGGTAGAGGCGCCCGTCGGTGCCCGCGGTGTGCATGAGGATCAGCGGGATGCCGGCGCCGGCCTCCTCGTAGTAGACGCGGTACTCGAGCCCCTGGACGAGCAGATAGACGTATCCGCCCCGGATCGGCGAGTGCGTGGCCATGGCGAGACTCTCCCTTCTCAGCTCTGGAGCGCGACGGGCGCGTCGCTGTGGATGGCGCGCATGACCTCGGTCATGCGCCGGACGGCCGCGTAGTAGGCGAAGAGGCTCTCGAGGTCGCCGTGCATCCGCAGTCCGTGGTGCAGCTGGGCCGGGAAGAGATCCTGCAGGCGGGGCGGCGGGATCTCGGCCAGGATGCCGGCCCAGACCGCGTCGTCGGCAGCGATCTCGATGTCGGACTCGTCGAAGAACGTCGCGGGCTCGGAGATTCCGGACACCCGGCCGTCGCGGATCACGACGATGAAGCTGTGATCCCCCATGCGGTAGCGCAGGCGCGCGTCCCACGAGCGCGCGCAGAGCAGGAACTCCGGGTCGTCGTTGAGCGTCGTCTGCAGCTTGTCGGTCGCGATGCGCACGCTGACCTCGTTTCTTGTCGTCAGGGGACCGTCAGTAGGAACGCGGCATGCCGAGCACGTTCTGGCCGAGGAACGCGAGGATGAGATTGGTCGAGACGGGGGCGATCTGCTGGATCCGCGCCTCCCGCCAGCGCCGCTCGACGTCGTACTCGACCGCGTAGCCGTAGCCGCCGTGGGTCTGCATGCACGCCTCGGCGGCGTGCCAGGCGGCGTCGGAGGCGAGCAGCTTGGCAATGTTGGCGTCCTCGCCGCAGGGCAGGCCGGCGTCGAACAGGCTCGCGGCCTTGCGCACCATCATGTCGGCGGCCTGCGCCTCGGCGTAGGCGCGCGCGATGGGGAACTGCACGGCCTGGTTCTGGCCGATCGGCCGGTCGAACACGATGCGCTCGCTGGCGTACTTCGAGGCGGTGCGGACGAACCAGCGCGCGTCGCCGATCGACTCGTGCGAGACGAGGATGCGCTCGGCGTTCATGCCGTCGAGGATCTGCCGGAACCCATTCCCCTCGACGCCCACGAGGCTGTCGGCCGGGATCGGCACCTCGTCCATGAAGATCTCGGTCGTCGCGTGGTTGATCATCGCCTTGAGCGGCCGGATGTCCATGCCGTTCTTGCGCGCCTCGTGGATGTCGACGAGGAAGACCGAGAGGCCCTGCGTCTTCTTCTCGACCTCCTCGAGCGGCGTCGTGCGCGCGAGCAGCAGCATCAGGTCGGAGTGCAGCGCGCGCGAGATCCAGACCTTCTGGCCGGTCAGCAGGTAGTGGTCGCCCTTGCGCACCGCGCGCGTCTGGAGCTTCGTCGTATCCGTGCCCGTCGTCGGCTCGGTCACGCCGAACGACTGCAGCCGCAGCTCGCCGCTCGCGATCTTGGGCAGGAACTCCGCCTTCTGCTCGTCGCTGCCGTGGCGCAGCAGCGTGCCCATGGTGTACATCTGCGCGTGGCAGGCCCCGGCGTAGCAGCCCGCGGCCTGGCACTCCTCGAGGATGACGCCCGCGGCCCGGATCGTGAGTCCGGCACCGCCGTACTCCTCGGGGATCAGCGCCGCCAGGAAGCCGCTCTCGGTGAGCGCTGCGACGAACTCCTCGGCGTACCCCTCGCGCTCGTCGAGCTCGCGCCAGTACTCGCCGGGGAACCCCGCGCAGATCGCGCGCACGCCCTCCCGGATCTCGCGGTAGTCGTCCCCGAGCGCGATGCTCGGCTCAATCGGTGTCGTCGGCATGGCTCTCTCTCACGCAGGCGCTGCGGCACGCGCGGCGGCCGGCACGTAGTTGACGGGCAGTCCCGCACGCGCGAGGGCGCCGTGGAGCTCGCCCGCGGCGATGTTCCGCGCCGGAATCGCGCGCGCGGCGACGAGCCGCTCGAGATCGATGCCGGTGCGCAACCCCATCGAGTCGAGCAGGAAGACGAGGTCCTCGGTGACGATGTTGCCGCTCGCCCCCGGCGCGAACGGGCAGCCACCGAGCCCGGCCAGCGAGGCGTCGAAGCTGCGCACGCCGCACTCGAGTGCCGCGACGACGTTGGCGAGGCCGAGGCCGCGCGTGTCGTGGAAGTGGGCGCCGATCGGCAGCGAGCCGACCTCGGCGGCGAGCGCCGTGAAGAGCGCGCGCACCTGCACCGGATCGGCGTACCCGACCGTGTCGGCTACGAGCAGCTCGTCCGCGCCCGCTTCGGCGAGCTGCGCCGCGTAGCGCCGCACGTCGTCGACCGCCACGCGGCCCTCGTACGAGCAGCCGAGCGCCGTCGAGATGCCGCCCTTGACGCGCGGCCTGCGCTCCGCCGGAAGCTCCGCGCAGAGAGCGACGACGCGCGCGAAGTCGGCGAGCGACTCCTCCGGCTCGCGGCGCACGTTCTGACGGCTGTGCGTGCGGCTCGCCGACATGACGAAGTCGAGCGTGTGCGCGCCGAGCGCGATGCCGCGCTCCGCGCCCTTGAGGTTCGGCACGAGCACCGTGACCGTCAGGCCTGGAAGCGCCCGCGCGGCCGCGACGACCTCGGCCGCGTCGGCGAACTGCGGCATGAGCCCAGGCGGGACGAGCGAGGTGACCTCGATCTCGCGGACGCCCGCGGCTGCCTCGGCCCCGATCCAGGCGATCTTCTCGCCCGTCGGGACGATGCCGGTGATCAGCTGCAGGCCGTCGCGCAGGCCGACCTCGCAGACCTTGACGTCGACACCCACGATCCGCTCAGCGCCCACGGAACACCGGATCGCGCTTCTCGTTGAAGGCCCGGACGCCCTCGAGCCGGTCCTCCGTCACCACGAGCCGGTTGTAGCCCTCGAGGTCGAGCTCGTAGGCGCCGGCGAGATCGGTCTGCAGGCCGCGGTGGATCGACTGCTTGGCAACGCGCACCGCGAGCGGGGCGTTGCGCGCGATCGCCCGCGCGGTCTCGAGCGCGTCGGCGAGGGTCTCGCCAGGCTCGCACAGCCGGTTCACGATGCCCCATTCGCAGGCGTCCTCGGCGCTGAACGGGCGCGCCGCGAGGATGAGCTCCTTGGCCCGCCGCTCGCCCGCGGCGCGCGCGAGCGTCTGCGTGCCGCCGCCGCCGGGCATGATGCCGAGCCGCACCTCGGTGAGCGCGAGCCGCGCGCCGCGCGCGGCGTAGATGAAGTCGCACGCCAGCGCCGTCTCGAGCCCGCCGCCGAAGGCGTGACCGTTGACCGCGGCGATCACCGGAACCGGGCACTCGAGGAGCGCCAGGAACCCGCGCTCGAAGATCTCGTGCTGGGCGCGCCAGGTGGCGTCGCTCATGCCGTTGCGCTCCTTGAGATCGCCCCCGGCGCAGAACGCGCGCTCGCCGGAGCCCGTCAGGACGACGCAGCGCGCGCGCTCGGGCTCGGCGGCCAGGCGCGCCCACACGTCGAGCAGGTCGAGGCCCATCTGGGTGTTGATCGCGTTCAGGACGTCGGCGCGGTCGAGCGTGACGACGAGCACGCCGTCGCCGGCATCGGCGACCGCGAGCGTCTCGTAGGCGAAGCCCTCGGCCGCGTCGCTAGCCGGCAAGGAGGGCCTCGATCGTCGTCTCGCCGAGCGCGGGCGGGGCCGTCCGCGCGAACGGTCGCTCGTCGTCGAGCGAGAGCGCCGGGCCGATGACGGGCTGAGACAGGCCGGGCAGCGAGGCGAGCAGGCCGAGGGCGCCCACCTGCTCGTGGGCGAGCAGCTGCCCCACGTCCTGCACCGGCGCGCACGGCACGCCGTCCCCGTCCAGGATGCGGCCCCACTCGCCGTTCGGCCGCGTGGCCATGACGGGCTCGATGAGCGAGTCGAGGCACGCAGCATTCGCAACACGCTCGGGGTTCGTGGCGAACCGCGCATCGGTGATCCACTCGGGGTGCTCGAGAGCCAAGCAGAAGCGGCGGTAGAGCTCGTTGTTTCCGGCCGCCACGACGATGTGGCCGTCGGCCGTCGCGTAGGCGCGGTAGGGCACGATGCCCGCCTGGCCGGTGCCCTGCTTGCCCGGCAGCGCGCCCGAGGCGAGGAACTGCAGCGCGAAGGGGCCCATCCAGGCCGCGGCCGTCTCGAGCAGCGAGACGTCGACGACGCCGCCGACGCCCGAGGACGTGCGCCGGTAGAGCGCGAGGACGATGCCGATCGCCGCCCACAGGCCGGTGCCGATGTCGACGATGGACGGGCCGACGCGCACCGGCGGCCGCCCGGGCTCCCCCGTGACGCTCATGATGCCGCCGAACGCCTGCATCAGGGGGTCGTAGCCGGGGCGCTCGGCGAGCGGCCCCTGACGCCCGAACGCGCCGATGTTGCAGTAGACGAGCGAGGGCTTCTGCGCGCAGAGCGCGGCCGCGCCGAGGCCGAGCGCGTCCACCTGCCCGGGGCGCATGTTCTGGAGCACCACGTCGGCGCGCTCGAGGACGAGGCGCGTGAGCAGCGCGTGCTGAGCAGCGTCGCGCAGATCGCAGACGACCGACCGCTTGCCGCGGTTGAGCGCCTGGAACGTGGCCGCGGCGCCGCCGATGAACGGCGGCCCCCAGGCCCTCGCGTCGTCGCCGCCCGGCTTCTCGACCTTGACCACGAGCGCACCCAGATCGGCGAGCAGCTGGCCCACGAAGGGCGCCGCAACGCTCTGCCCGAGCTCCACGGCGACGATGCCCGCGAGAGGCGCGCCGTCCGTCACTGGCTCGGGTACGATTCAGTCATCCGGATGTCCGTACATTACCAGTGGCGCCATCCGCGTCAAGCGCGAGCCCGGGCATGAGCGCCGCTCCGCGCTACATGCAGGTCGCCGACGCCCTGATCGGCGACATCGCGAGCGATCGGTATCCGGTGGGCACGCTGCTGCCATCCGAGCACGAACTCTCCGACCGCTACGGCGTCTCGCGGCACACCCTGCGCGAGGCGATGCGGCGCGTCGCCGAGCGGGGCCTGATCTCGCGCAAGCAGGGCATCGGCACCGAGGTCACCTCGCGCACCGCCGACACCCGCTACGTCGCATCGATCAATGCGCTCGAGGATCTCTTCGAGTACACGCGGCAGACCCGCCTCGACGTGATCGCCGAGCGCACGATCTCGGCCGACGGCGAGCTCGCGTCGTTCCTCGGCTGCAAGCGCGGCCAGCGCTGGCTGAGCTTCGAGTCCCGCCGCTACCCGATCGACGGCACGCGACCGATCGCGCACATGACGGCCTACATCGCGCCGGCCTTCGAGGGCATCCGCGACCACCTGCACGAGGAGGGCGTCTCGGTCTACCGCCTGCTCGAGCAGCACTACGACGCCCACATCGCCGACGTGCGGCAGCGCGCCGAGGCGATCGCGCTCTCCCCGGGGATCGCCGACCTGCTCGAGACCGACGCCGGCGCCCCGGCCCTGCGCGTCTCGCGCCTCTACACCGACGCCGACGGGCGCCTCCTGACCGCCTCGGTGAACATCCACCCGGGCGACCGCTTCACGCTCGTCACCGGCTGGCGCCTGGACTGGCACCCCGCGGGCTGAGGCGAGCCGCGCCACGCGGGCGAGCCCCCGCCTGTCGCGCGGCTACGCCCGGATCAGGTCTGCGGCCTTCTCGCCGATCATGATCGTCGCGGCGTTCGTGTTGCCGCGCGTGACCGTCGGCATGACCGACGCATCCGCGACGCGCAGCCCCTCGAAGCCGTAGACGCGCAGGGCGGGATCGACGACCGAACCGATCGCGCAGGTCGACGTCGGGTGGTAGACCGACTGGGACGCGCGGCGGACGAAGTCCATGATCGCCTCGTCCGAATCGCCGGCCGGCACGCTGAAGGGCTTGCGCATCACCTTCCGGAGCGGCGGCTGCTCGGCGACTTCCATCGCCTTGCGCATGCCCGCGAGCATGCACGCGCGGTCCTCGTCGGTCGTCAGGAAGTTGCACAGCACCGTGGGCTTGGAGTCGGCCATCGGCGTGCGCAGCATCACGCGCCCGCGGCTCGACGGCTTGATCACGACCGGGCCGAAGCAGTAGCCGTTGTCGTGCGGCGCCGTCAGCCCCTCGTCGTAGAACATCGACGCCGAGTAGTGGAACTGCATGTCGGGCGCCGCGAGATCCGGGCGCGTGCGGAAGAACGCCGCTGCCTCGGGATAGCCCGACGTCAGCGGGCCCCGGCCCTCGCTCTCGAGCAGCGCGAAGTTCTCCGGCGTGAAGATGCCGTGCATCGACTGCACGTCCGTCTCGTAGTTGAGCTGGCACATGCAGTGGTCCTGGAGGTTGCGCCCGACCGGCAGGTCCTCTCGCACCTCGATCCCGAACGGTGCGATGTCGGCCGCCGGCCCGATGCCCGAGAGCATCAGCAGCGCCGGCGACTGGTAGGCGCCGGCCGAGACGATGACCTCGCGCCCGGCGCGGATCTCCTCGGAGCCGCTGCCGCGGGCGATCTCGACACCGATCGCGCGCGTGCCCTCGAAGAGGATGCGGAGCGCCATCGCATCACAGATCACGTCGAGGTTCGGGCGCGCCGCGGCCGGGTGCAGGAACGCGGCCGCAGTCGAATGGCGCAGGCCGTTGCGCTGCGTGCTCTGGAAGCGCCCGACGCCCTCCTGCCGCGCGCCGTTGAAGTCGGGGTTGTAGTCGAGGCCGGCGAGCTCGCTCGCCTCGAGCATCGTCTCGATGAGCGGCGCCATCGAGCGGCTGTCGGACACGCTCATCGGGCCGCCCGCGCCGTGGAACGCGTCCTCGCCGCGCTCGTTGTCCTCGGAGCGCTTGAAGTACGGCAGCACCTCGTCGTAGCTCCAGCCCTCGGCCCCGCCCGCCGCCCACTCGTCGTAGTCGGCGCGGTTGCCGCGCAGGTAGATCATCGCGTTGATCGAGCCCGAACCGCCGAGCACCTTCCCGCGTGGCAGGTAGAGCCGCCGACCGCCGAGACCCGGCTCCGGCTCGCCGTACATGTCCCAGTCGACACTCGACTTCAGGAGGATCGGAAAGGCCGCCGGAATCGCGATCTCCGGGCGGCTGTCCTGGCCGCCGGCCTCGAGCAGCGCGACCTTGACGCCGGGGTCCTCGCTCAGGCGCGCGGCGAGCACGCACCCCGCAGATCCTGCACCTACGACCACGTAGTCGTACACCGCGCCTCCTCTTGCGTGTCAGGCCGCCTGATACTACGCTCCGGCGGCGGGCGGGATCAACATTCCCCGCACGGCCGCCACGATCTCGTCCGCGCCGGGCAGATAGGCGTCCTCGAGCGGCGGGCTGAGCGGGATCGGGGCAAACGGCGCCCCGACGCGCGCGATCGGGGCGTCGAGCGAGTCGAACGCCGCGCTCCCGACCTGCGCGGCGATCTCGGCGCCGAAGCCGCCGTGCTCGACGGCCTCGTGCGCGACGACCAGCCGCCCGGTGCGGCCGACCGAATCCACGATCGCCGCGAGGTCGAGTGGGACGAGCGTGCGCGGGTCGATCACCTCGGCCTCGATGCCATCCTCGGAGGCGAGGCGATCAGCCGCCGCAACCGCCTCGTGCGCCATGCGCGAGAGCGCGACGATGGTGACGTCGTGGCCCTCGCGCAACGTGACCGCGCGCCCGATCGGCACCGGCACGACCGGCTCGGGCACCTCGCCCGTGCGGAAGTAGAGCGTCTTGTTCTCGATGAAGACGACGGGGTTGGGATCGGCGATCGCGCTCGCGAGCAGGCCCGCCGCATCGCACGGGCGGCTCGGCATCACGACCTTCAGCCCCGGCACGTGCGTCAGCCAGCTCTCGAGACTCTGCGAGTGCTGCGCACCGCCGCGGTACCCCGCGCCGCCCTGGGTGCGCAGCACCATCGGCACCGTCAGCTGCCCGCCCGACATGAAGTGCGCCTTGGCGGCGGCGTTGACGAGCTGGTCGAGCGCGAGCGTGATGAAGTCGATGAACATGATCTCGAGCACGGGACGCATGCCCGACTGCGCGGCGCCGATCGCGACGCCGGTGATGGCCGCCTCGCTGATCGGGGTGTCGATCACCCGCTCACGGCCGAACTCCTCGGAGAGGCCCGCGGTGGCGGTGTAGGGCCCGCCCTCCGCGACGTCCTCCCCGAGCACGAAGACGCGCTCGTCCGCGCGCATCGCGGTCGCGAGCGCCGCGGTGATCGCCTTGACGTAGGTCGTCTCAGCCATCGGCGTAGACCAGCTCGCCGATCAGGCCGGCCGGCGGGAACGGGCTCGCACGCGCCACGGCCTCGGCAGCCTCGAGCGCGGCGGTGGCGTCCGACTCGATCGCCGCCAGGGCGTCCGCGCCGAACCAGCCCTGCGCGATCCCGTGGCGCTGGAGCCGCCAGATCGGGTCCCTGGCGTGCCACTCCGCGTCCGCGAGCGTCTCGCGGTACGCGCCGGGATCGCCCTCGTAGTGACCGCGCAGCCGGTGGGTCAGGCACTCGAGCAGAAACGGCCCGCCGCCGGCCCGCGCGGCGTCGAGAAAGCGCCCGAATGCGTCCCAGACCGCGGCAACGTCGCTGCCGTCCACGGTCTCGCGCTCGAGTCCGTAGGGCGCCACCACATCGCTCACGCGCTCCACGATCGTGTGCGCCGAGCGAGGCGTGAACTCGGCGAAGCCGTTGTTCTCGCACACGAGGATCAGCGGCAGCCCCCACAGCGCCGCCAGGTTCACGGTCTCGTTGAAGTGGCCGGCCTGCACGGCGCCGTCGCCGAAGAAGACGACGGCAACCGAGTCCTCGCCCCGCAAGCGCATCGCCAGCGCGCTCCCGAGCGCGATCGGGATGGTGCCGCCCACCACGCCGGTCGCGCCGAGGAAGCCGTGCGCGGCGTCGACCAGGTGCATCGACCCGCCGAGGCCGCGGCAGAGCCCGCCGTCGCGGCCCATCAGCTCCGCGAGCACGCGCGCGAGCGGCGCGCCCTTCGCGATGGCGTGCCCGTGCGCGCGATGCCCGGAGTAGACGACGTCGTCGGCGCGCAGTTGCGCGCACACGCCGGCCGCGACCCCTTCCCCGCCGATGCTGAGGTGGATCAGCCCGTGCACCTCGTCGGCCTGCTTGAGCCGGCCCACCCGCTCCTCGAAGAGGCGGATGCGCCACATGGTCGCGAGCAGGCGCAGCGCGTCCTCGCCGCCGAGCGGCGCAGGCGCCACCTAGGAGCTCACGAGTGCCGTTCCGAGCACCCGGTGGACCGCCGCGACGACCTTCTCCTCGCTGGGCATCACGAATGCCTCGAGGGGCTGGCTGTAGGGGACGGTCGCGTCCAGCGCGGTGACCATGACGATCGGCGCCTTGAGCGACGAGAAGCCGTGTTCGGCGACTTCGGCCGCGATCACGCCGGCCGCGGACGCATGGCGCGTGGCCTGGTCGACGAGCACGAGGTGACCGGTCTTCTCGACCGACTCCAGGATCGTCTTGGTGTCGAGCGGCGCGAGCGTGCGCGGGTCGATCACCTCGGCCTGGATGCCGTCGGAGGCGAGTTGCCCGGCCGCGGCGAGCGCGCGGTCGACGCACCAGCCCGTGGCGACGATGGTCACGTCCCCGCCCGTGCGCCGGATCGCGGCCTGGCCGAACGGCACGAGGTACTCGCCGTCCGGCACCTCGCCGTGCTCGAGCGTGAGCAGGTAGTTGTGCAGGTAGACGACGGGGTTGTCGTCCCGGATCGCCGTCGCCATCAGGCCCTTGGCGTCGGCTGCCGTCGACGGCACGACGACCTTGAGGCCCGGGACGCCCATGAAGAGCGCGCTGATCGTGCCCGTGTGCTGACCCGCCCAGCCGGCCGTGAAGCCGTAGCCGGCCTTGAGCACGATCGGGACCTTGACCTGGCCGCCGCTCATCGCGCGGAAGCGCGGGGCCTCGTTGAGTACCTGATCCATGGCGACGAGCATGAACTCGGCCATGTAGAGCTCGACGACGGGCCGGAAGCCCGAGAGCGCGGCGCCGATCGCGATGCCGATCTCGGCGGTCTCGGAGATCGGCGTGACGCGCACGCGATCCCTGCCGAAGGCGTCGACGAACGGCTCGTTCTCCGTCGTGGCCATGTTCTGGCCGAAGTAGAGGACGCTCTCGTCGCGCTCCATCTCGAGGTGGATCGCCTCGCCGATCGCGGCGATGTACGGCAGTTCATGTGCCATGAATCGCTCCTAGGCCTCGGTGTAGGCGAGCGCTTCGCTCGTCTCGGGGAAGGGGCTCTCGAGTCCGAACGTGACAGCCGCCTGCATCTCGTCGCGCACCGTCGCCGCCATCGCGTCGGCCTGCTCGGCCGTGAGCGTCCCGTCGGCGACGAGCCGCCCGCGGAACGCCGGCAGCGGGTCGCCTCGCTTGGCCGCCTCGTACTCCTCGGGCGCGCCGAACTTCTCGATCGCCTCGTGCTCGGGGAAGTGGAGCGGAACGCCGGGCGGGGCGATGATGTTGCCGTGCGCCGAGAGGCGGTACATCTGCGACTCCACGAGCGTCGGTCCGTCGCCCGCGCGCGCACGCGCGACGGCGGCCCCGACCGTCTCGTAGACGGCCACCGGATCGCGGCCGTCGATCGTCACGCCGGGCATGCTGTAGGCCTTCGCCTTGACCGAGAGATCCTCGCCGTTGGCGCGGTTCGCGTCCTCCTGGTCGGAGCGCGTGTGGACGTTGTAGCCGTTGTTCTCCATCACGAAGACGATCGGCAGCTTCCACAGCGAGGCGATGTTGAGCGTCTCGGCGAACGCGCCCTGCTTCGAGGCGCCGTCGCCGAAGAAGCAGAGCACGACCTGCCCCTGCTTGCGGATCTGCGCGGCCCAGGCGGCGCCGGCGGCATGCGGGATGCCCGCCGCGACGATCCCGGAGGTGCCGAGGAAGCCGTTGGAGACGTCGGTCAGGTGCATCGAGCCGCCGATGCCCTTGCAGAGCCCGTCCCTGCGGCCGTAGATCTCGGCCATCATCGCCTTCGGATCCGTGCCGCGCGCGATGGGATAGCCGTGGCAGCGGTAGGTGGTGAGGAACTGGTCGTCGGGGCCGAGCGTCGCGATCGACCCGACGATCGAGGCCTCGGCGCCGTCGGCGAGGTGCGTGTGCCCGCGGATCACGCCCGGATGCTCGAGGAACGTGCGCTTGACGCGCTCCTCGAACTCGCGGATCCGCAGCATCTGCTCGTAGATCCAGACCAGCCGGTCGCGGTCGAGCGCGGGGACCCCCTGCAGCGTGCTCACGTGGAGCTCCTCTCCTTCGCGAATTGGGCGGCGGTCGTCTCGTAGGCGCGCCGGAAGATGACCCCCAGCGGCTGGTTGCGCAGCTCCTCGGACAGCACCTCGACGCCCCACGGGCCGTCGTAGCCGCACTCCCGGCAGACCTCGATGTAGGAGCGGAGGTCGAACTCGCCCTCGCCGGGCAGGCGACGATGGTTGACGGTCTCGTCGACGAGGTCGTCCATGTCCTCGCGCCGGCCGTCGCTCAGCTCGACCCAGGACAGGTACTCGGACGGGATCCGCCGCAGCTCGCCCGGCGCGATCCCGAGCTTGCTCATGTGCCACGTGTCGATCGCGATGCCGCCATTCGCAGCGCCCGCCCCCGCGACGACGGCCAGGGCGGAGTCGACGCTCCGCACGTTCACGTCGAACGGCATGAACTCGTAGACGATCTTCGCGTCGGTGCGCTCGGCGGCCTCGGCGCAGAGCTCGCCGAAGCGCTCGGCGAGCCGCGGGATCCCGCACGGCGTCCCCGGGATGTTGCCGATCTTGATGTGGTGGGCGCCGAGCGCCCCCGCGGCTGCGAGCAGCAGCTCGCGGGTCGCATCGGACGCAGCTCGGCGTTCGTCGCCCGGGTCGAGGAACCAGTCCATGAGGAACTCGAGCTCCAGGTGCTGCAGCCCGTTGTCGTCGAAGACCTTCTTCATCTCCGCGAGGCTGCGCGTCTCGAGCACGTGCTGGAGGTCGGCGTGCCAGATCCCGATGCCGCTGAACCCGACCTCCCGCGCCTGCGCACAGCGATCGGCCCAGTCGAACAGGCTCCACTCGCGCCCGACGTGCACCTCGACCGGACCGGAGACCGTCCAGTAGAGGGCGACGAGCTCTGCGTCCGGCGCGCTCACTTGGGGCGGTACGAGGCGCGGACGACCTCGGCGTACGGGACGGGCGAGACGGTGGCCCGGATCTCCGTCTGCACATGGCGCTCGACGACGGGCTTGGCCGAGCCGCCGCCCTCCTCGCCCCAGACGAGCACGACCTCGGTGCCCGGCTCGCTCTGCGCGACGTCGACGACGGCGAGCGAGAGCATCGAGCTCTCGTTGGAGCTGTAGCCGGAGAACGTCGAGACGCCCACCATCTCGCCGTCCTTCATGATCCTGTCGTTGGGCCAGGTGGAGTAGTTGGAGAGGGGGAGGTCGATGTACTTGGCCCTGTCGCCCTTGTGGAACATCGTCTCCATCGCGCGCGCGACGTCCTCGCCGTGCCACGCGAGCGTGACCTTCTTGCGCGGCGGAGCGGCGGCCATCCGCTCGAGCGCGGCGCGGCCGATGAACTCGTGGTCGAACTTGACGAAGCCGCCGTAGCCGAGGTCGTACGGCGTCAGGTAGTAGTCGGAGATGTCGTCCGAGTAGTAGCTGCCGCCGAGCGAGCCCGTGCCCTCGTACCCGTCGGCGGGCAGCCAGCTGCGGTAGGCCTTCATGTCGTCGCCCGTGAAGATCGCCGGCAGCGGGCACGGGATCCAGCCCGACTCCAGCGTGTTCGTGGCGTAGACGCGCGAGCCCACCTGCCGGAGCCCGAACTCCGCGCCTGCGGCCACGATCGCGGCCTTGACCTCGGCGCCCTCGTCCCACGGGCCGAACAGCTCGAGGCCCGGAACGCCCGACATGCCGTGATGGAGGGCGCGCACGGCGTGGCCGGCGATCGTGATCTCGCCCATGTTGAAGAACTTGATCTCGGGCAGAGGGCCGCCGTTGGCCTTCTCCAGCACCTCGAGCGCGGTCGGGCCTTGCACCTGGTAGCGGTAGATCCTGCGATTGCCCTTGTTGACGGCCGCGCGCTCGTCGCGCTCGCAGGTCGCGTCGTAGTCGCCCGTCTCGCAGTGGTACTGCACCCAGTTGTGCGCCGAGGGCCGCCCGACGAGGCTGAGCAGGTTCTCGTCGAGGTAGAAGAGGATCGCGTCGCCGATCACGTAGCCGTCGTAGTTGGTCGCGACGAATTGCTTGGCCTTGTCGACGGCGAAGTTCTCGAAGCTGTTGACGCCGAGGTCGGACAGCAGCCGGATCGCATCCGGGCCATGGATGTACAGATCGGTCATATGGTACGACTGATCGAAGAGGCAGCTCGTCGCGCGCCAGGCGTGCTGCTCGTCGCGCCAGTTCGTGAACTCGCTCGCATACCCCGGATAGACGTATGGGCCGATCTGCGAGTTGCGCGCGAGGTCGACGGGACTCCGGGTCACCAGCACGTCTTCCAGGCTTCGCGAACTCATGGCTGCGTGCATCTCCTCATCGAGAATCGCCGGGGTGTGGCGAGCTGGCCGGCCCGGTGCGAGGGCCTGCATGCGCCTGCCGTCGTCGGGCGGCGCCGCTCCGGACTCTCTCAGGGCATTGCCCGTTTGTCAAGACACCGTTCCGACAACTGGAACAGGGAGTAGGATAGGCCTCGATGTCGACCGCCACCAGCAACGGCGACGGCTCCGCGGCCCTCTGGACGCCGCCGCAGGATGTCCGCGAGACGACGGAGATCGGCCGCTACGTGACCTGGCTCGAGAGCGAGCGAGGACTGGCGTTCGCGTCCTACGAGGAGCTGCAGCGCTGGTCCGTCGACGACCTGCCCGGGTTCTGGTCGTCGATCTGGGACTTCTTCGAGGTCAGGTCGCACGCGCCCTACAGCGAGGTCCTGGCCTCGGACGCGATGCCCGGCGCCCAGTGGTTTCCCGGCGCACGGCTCAACTTCGCCGAGCACCTCGTCGGCCGGGACGAGGACGTGGACACGGTCGCGATCCTCTCCTACTCCCAGACGCGCGCGCCGCAGCAGCTCACGTTCGGCGAGTTGCGCGAGCAGGTGGCGCGCGCTCGCGCGGGTCTCGAGCGCCTCGGCGTGCAGCCGGGAGACCGGGTCGTCGCCTACCTCCCGAACATCCCGGAGACGCTGATCGCGTTCGCCGCGACCGCGAGCCTCGGCGCGATCTGGGCGAGTTGCGCCCCGGAGCTCGGCGCCCGCAGCGTGATCGACCGGCTCGCGCAGCTCGACCCGGCGGTGCTGCTGACCGTCGACGGCTACGGCTTCCGCGACCGCTCGATCGACCGCAGCGAGGAGGTCGCGACGATCCGCGCGGCGCTGCCCAGCCTGCGCCACGTCGTCCACGTGCCCTACGGCGGTCGTGAGCTGCCGGACACCGTCGCCTGGGACGAGCTGCTGGCCGAGCCCGCCCCGCTCGCGTTCCTGCCGGTCGCGTTCGACCACCCGCTCTCGGTGCTGTTCTCGTCCGGGACGACGGGCATCCCCAAGGCGATCGTCCACGGGCACGGCGGCATCCTCCTGGAGTACCTCAAGGCGCACGCGCTGAGCTGGGACCTCAAGCCGGGCGGCCGCCTGCTGTGGTTCTCGACGACCTCGTGGATGATGTGGAACGCGCTCATCTCCGCGCTGCTCATGCGCTCCTCGATCGTCATGCTCGACGGCGACCCCGCGTGGCCGGATCTCGGCTGGCAGTGGCGGCTCGCCGAGCAGACGCGCCCGACCTTCATGGGCGTCAGCCCGGCCTTCCTGATGGCCTGCCGCAAAGCCGGTCTGCAGCCGGGCCGGGAGTACGACCTCAGCTCGATCCGCGTCTTCGGCACGGCCGGATCTCCGCTCCCGGCCGAGGGGTACCGCTATGTCTACGACCAACTCGGTCCCGCCGTCCTGCTGATCAACGGCAGCGGCGGCACGGACGTCTGCAGCGGCATCGTGGGCGGCTCGGCGCTGATCCCGGTCTACGAGGGCGAGATCTCCGGCCGTCTGCTCGGCGTCGCCACCGAGGCCTTCGACCCGCGCGGAGAGCCACTCGTCGGCGAGCTCGGCGAGCTCGTGATCACGCGTCCGATGCCGTCGATGCCGATCGGTCTCTGGGGCGACGAGGACGGCTCGCGCTACCACGCCTCGTACTTCGGCATGTACCCCGGGGTCTGGCGGCAGGGCGACTGGATCGCATTCTCGGAGCGCGGCAGCTGCGTCGTCACCGGCCGCTCCGACGCGACGCTCAACCGCGGCGGCGTCCGCCTCGGCACGGGTGAGTTCTACAGCGTCGTCGAGGAGCTGCCCGAGGTCACCGACAGCCTCGTCGTGCACCTCGAGGACGCCGAGGGCGGCGCGGGCGAGCTCCTGCTCTTCATCGTGCTCGCCGACCGCGCCGAGCTGGACGAGGACCTGCGCCGGCGCATCGCCGTGAGCCTGCGCTCGCAGCTCTCCCCGCGCCACGTGCCCGACAGGATCCACGCCGTGCACGCGATTCCGCGCACGCTCACGGGCAAGAAGCTCGAGACGCCCGTCAAGCGCATCCTCTGCGGCGCCCGGGTGGAGACCGTTGCGAGCAGGGACGCGCTGCTCGACCCCACGGCGCTCGATGCGTTCGCCGTGCTCGCCACCCCGCCGAAGGACACCCGTGCCTGAGATCGAGCGACTCGCGCTCGCGGACGCCGTCGCGATCGACTTCCACACGCACGTCGAGATGTCGCAGGCGGGCGGCGACTCGCTCCCCGACGAGCTGCGCGAGGCCGCCGTGCGCCACTTCCGCGGCGAATCGGCGCGCCCGACGGCCGAGGAGCTCGCGACGTACTACCGCGAGCGCCGCATGATGGCCGTGATCTTCACGGTCGACTCCGAGTCCTTCACGGGCCAGGAGCGCGTGCCGAACGAAGAGATCGCCGAGGTCGCGCGGGCCAACTCCGACGTCCTCATCCCGTTCGCGAGCATCGACCCGCACAAGGGCAAGCGCGGCGTCGACGAGGCGCGCCGGCTGATCGCCGAGCACGGCGTGCGCGGCTTCAAGTTCCACCCCAACGTCCAGGGCTTCTTCCCGAACGACCGCATGGCCTACCCGCTCTACGAGGCGATCGAGGAGGCGGGCCTGCCGGCGCTCTTCCACACCGGGCAGTCAGGCGTCGGCACGGGCCTCCCGGGCGGCGGCGGCATCCGGCTCAAGTACTCGAACCCGATCCACGTGGACGACGTCGCGGTCGACTTCCCGCGCCTCAAGATCGTGCTCGCCCACCCGTCGTTCCCGTGGCAGGACGAGGCGATCGCCGTGGCCGTGCACAAGCCGCAGGTCTACATCGACCTCTCCGGCTGGTCGCCGAAGTACTTCCCGCCGCAACTCGTCCACCACGCCAACACGCTGCTGCGCGACCGCGTGCTGTTCGGCACCGACTACCCGTTCATCACCCCCGATCGCTGGCTCGCGGACTTCGCCAAGCTCGAGATCAAGCCGGAGGTGCGTCCACTGATCCTGAAGCAGAACGCGATGCGCCTGCTCGGGCTGGAACTACCGGAGGGTCCGCATGCCTGACAAACGACCGGTCGTCGTCTACGGGGCGAGCGGCTTCTCGGCCCGGCTGATCATCGAGTTCCTGCGCGAGTACAACGTGCCGTTCGTGGCCGCGGGCCGCAACCGCACGCGCATCGAGGAGGTGCTCGCTCACGTGCCCGGCATCGGCACCGCCGACTACGAGATCGTCGAGGTCGCGCACGACGTCGATGCCCTGGCGGGGGTGCTGGATGGCGCAACGGTCGTCTGCAACACCGTCGGTCCGTGCATCTACCACGGCTCGACCGTCGCGGAGGCCGCGCTCAAGGCCGGCTGCCACTACGTCGACACCGGCGGCGAGGCTCCCTGGGTGCGGCTCGCGTGCGAGCAGTGGGGAGCGAAGTTCGCCGCGGCCGGCCTGCTGCTCGCGCCCGCCACGGCCTACATGTCCGCCGTCGCCGAGGCCTGCGCGCGCATCGCGATGGAGCGGTCGCCGGGAATCGACTCGCTCGAGATCCTCTCGATGTTCAACGGCTTCCCGACCTACGGCTCGACCCAGACGATCTTCGGCCAGCTCCAGTGGGAGTCGTTCTACCTCGAGCAGAACGAGTACAAGCTCTGGCCCCCGGTGACGACGCTCGAGGTGACCATCCCGAGCGCGATCACGACCCAGCTCGCGCTGCCGTGGGGCGGCTTCCCGCACCCGGTGTGGTTCAAGGACAGCCCGCAGATCGCGAACGTGCGGGCCTTCGGCGGCCTGCTCGACCGCACGATCATGGAGGGCATCGTCGCGGGCCAGCAGAGCTACCAGGACAGCATCCGCGCGCTGCCGGCCGACGAGCAGCGGCGCGTGCTCGCCGAGATCGCCGACTCGATGCAGCCGGGCCTCCCCCCGCGCGAGAACCGGCGCATGCAGCGCACGGTGGACGTCGTCATCGGTCGCGGCAGCCTCGAGACCGTGCGGGTCTCGGCGCACGGGCAGGGCGCCTATCTGCAGACCGGCCTGATCCAGGCCTTCGCCGCCCACCACCTCGTGCACCAGCCGCCGCGCACGGTGGGCTTCGCGTCGCCGGGCGAGGCCTTCGGCCACCACGAGATCCTGGCTGCGCTCGAGGCCTACGGCTTCGTCCGCGTCGAGATCGGCTAAGGGCCCAAGGGCCCGCCCTACGTCTCGTCGCGCAGCTGCTCGAGCCACTCGGCGGCAGCCGTCGCGACGCGCGGCTCGACCCCCAGCTCCTCGACGTAGGCCGCAGCGGCGCGCATCTCGTCCACCCTCCGCGCCGCGTGCGTGCGCGAGCCCGAGAGCAGCCGCTCGAGCAGCGGCTCGCCGAGCACGCCGGCGATGTCCGCGCGCACGTGCCCCTCGACGCCCGCGACGCGCGCGGCCTCGATGCTCTCGATCGCGGCCGCCGCGATGCCCTTCATGAACACGCTGCGCACGAGCTTGAGCCCGGCGGCGTCGCCCGGTCGCTCCCCCACCACCTCGACCGGCATGCCCAGCGGCCGGAAGAGCTCGGCGAAGCGCTCCGCCCCGGCGCCGGAGGCGAGCGCGGGGATCGCGAGGCCGTGGCCCGGGACGACGCCGGTGAGCGCGACGTCCGCGAAGCACACCGGCAGCGCGGCGGCGAGGTCGCGCTTGAGCTGCGGCGCGGCCGTGTTGAGATCGGCGAAGAGCGCGTGCTCCGCGAGTTCGCCCGCGACACGCCTCGCCGCCTCGAGGGCGTGGGCCGCGGTCGTGAGGCTGAGAACGACGTCGGCGCCCCTGACGGCCTCGAGGTCGCTCGCCGCGTTCGGGATCCCCTCCGGGCGCCGGGCGGGATCCCACGCCCGCACGCTGCAGCCGGCCGCGACCAGGTCGGCTGCGATCAGGCCCCCGGCCTCGCCGAGCCCGAGCACCGCGACCTGCATCAGTCGCCTTCGACGAGCGCCCGGAGCCCCTGCAGGTCATAGGAGAGCTCCCCCGCCGCATACCGCACGCGCATCGCCCGCTCGCGCTCCTCGCGCTCGAGCGCGAGCGGCCGCACCTCGTTCATCCGCTCGGCCGGGAGCGCCAGCGCGCCGTCGCAGTCCATCACGACGAGGTCGCCCGGGCGGATGGCGGCACCGCCGATCGCGACCGGGACGTCGAGTTGCCCCACCCCGCCCTTGGTCGCGCCCGAGGCGCGCACCCAGCGCGCCCAGATCGGCAGGCCGATGGAGACGAGCTCGTCGAGGTCGCGGACGGCGCCGTCGACGAGCATCCCCGCGGCGCCCTGCTCCCGGGCCTGCGTGGCGAGCAGCTCGCCGATGAACGCGATCGGCGCGGGCTCGGCCGAGGTGAGCACGAGGATGTCGCCCGGCTGCGCGTGGGCGATGACGGCGTGCACCATCGTGTTGTCGCCGGGCGTGCAGACGGCGATGCGCGCGGGGCCGGCGACGCGCGATCCGGGGACGACCTGGGTCAGCGGGAGGTCGACGACACCGGTGCGGCCCGCGGCCTCGTGCACGGTCGAGACACCGAGCCTGGCGAAGACGGCGTAGTCGGTCACAGCGCGTCCAGCACGACGGGGATCTCGCGCATGAACGCCTCGGCGTAGCGGATGCCGCTGCGGCCCGAGATCCGCCGTGCGTGGTTGGCGCGGTGCTCCCCGCGCTCCGCGTAGTACTGCTTGAGGTAGCCCTGGGCGCCCATCGCCTCCATCGCGGCGAGCTTCCTCGGCCACACGGGCGTGATGTCGAGGAACGTGGTCGGCACGAAGCCGCAGAGCTCGGGCTGGTGGGGCTCGAAGATCAGGAGCTCGGGCGGCGCGATCGTCTTGAATGCGCTCGCGACGCCGGCGCCGCTCGCCAGCTGCCGGGCTTGCACGGTCGCATCGTGCGCGACGCCGTGATCGGGGTTGAACGGGTCGAGCGCGGCGTGCGTGAGGATCAGCCGCGGCTCGAGCTCGCGGATCAGATCCGTCAGCAGCTCGACGGCGGCCGCGTCCATGACGAGCGGATAGTCGCCGAGGTCGAGGCTGCGGAAGTCCGCGCCCAGCGCGGTCGCCGCCGCCAGCGCCTCCTGGTGCCGGATCTCCTTGACGCGCTGCTCGGTCTGCCCCGCCTGTTTCCAGAGCTCGCCCGACTCGCCGCGCTCGCCGTAGGAGAGCGAGACGATGTGCACCGTGCCGCCGGCCTCGACGACCGTCGCGATCGCGCCCGCCGCGCGCCAGACGAAGTCGGCCGAGTGGGCGCTCACGACGAGGGCGGTCTTAGGCACCGGCGAGCATTCTCGTGTTGGCGACCGCCATGGTGCGGATGTCGTCCTCGGCGAACCCGGCCTCGAGCAGGCGGTCGGCCATCAGCGCCAGTCCATCCTCGACCGGCGGGTTCGCGACCTGGCCGAGGTCGGTGGAGAGCACGTTGACGGCCGGCCCGGTGGCCCGGATCGCCTCGAACGTCGCCTCCCAGGACACCTTGCCGGTGTGGATCGGCGCGAAGCAGCGCTCGAGCAGCGCGCCCTGCCGTGCGAGCTCCCGCTGCTCGTCGACGGGCACGCCCTGGGTCGGGTAGTCGGGGTGGGTCACGACGACGCGGGCGACGCCCGCCGCGAGCGCGGCATCGACGGCCATGTGGATCTCGGCGCGCCCGAGGTGCCCGGTTGCGAGCACGAGGTCGTGCCGGGCGACGACCGCGAGCACCGGCGCGAGCGCCGCGGGCGTGACGGGTACCGGCCCGCCGGCGACCCCGGCGGCCTCGAACTCGTTCTGGATCGTGCGCCACACGGGCTGCTTGGCGGGCTTCGGGCCATCCTCACCGGCCTCGTTCTCGGAGTCGACGGTCGGCAGCCAGACGATCCTGGCGCCCCCGCGCGCGGCGATCTCGACCGCCTGCGCGTTGAGCCCGCCGACGCCCGCGTTGAGCGCGATCGCCCCGAGCGCGTCCACACCCGGCACTGCCGCCCGCACGACCGCGGCGCGCTCCGCCGTCGGGACGTAGTGCGACTTGAGCACGAAGCCCGCGAGCCCGAGCTCGGCGAAGCGGCGCGCGAGCGAGAGGTCGTCGATGCGGCGCTTCGCGAGGTCCGGCTCGACGTGGACGTGGAGGTCGTAGGCCCCGCGGACGAGCTCCCGCGCGCGGGAGCTCGGCTCAGTGGCCGGCGCTGCGGGCAAGGAGCACGTCCTCCTCGGGCACCGGCGGCGTGCCCTTGATGTGGAACGACGCGACCGTCTGCATCCCCCACGCCTGCCCCTTGGCGCGCTCCGCCTGCGTCCAGACGACGGGCTCGTGCGCGGGGTCGAAGATCAGGAACCCGCCGGCGCAGACCTCGATGCGGTTGCCGCCCGGCTCGTAGGTGTAGAGGAAGAACGTCTGCTGGATCGCGTGCTTGTGTGGCCCCGACTCCATCACGATGCCGTGCTCGAGGAAGATGTCGGCCGCCCGTAGCACGTCCTCGCGCTGATCCACGAAGAACGCGAGGTGGTGCAGCCGGCCGCGCGTCCCCGTGACGTCGCGCGTGTAGGTGAGGTCGTACGACTTCTGGTTGGAGGCGAGCCAGACGCCGGCCTCCTTGCCGTCGTCGAGCACGATCTGCTCGGTCAGCCGCAGGCCGAGGTACTGCTCGCAGAAGACGCGGTTCTCGCCCGGATCGACGGCCAGGAAGTTGACGTGGTCGAGATGGCGCACGCCGACGCCGCGCCCCGGGTAGCGCTGCGGCTGGTTCTTGAGCGCGGGCCGCAGCTCCGGCGGCGCGACGTACCGCTCGGACTCGTAGAACAGCTCGATCCGGTGACCGTCGGGATCCAGGAAGCTGTACGCCCGGCCGTGACCGAGATCGCCGTCGATCCAGCCGCCCCCGCTGGCGCCCGCCTCGAGCTCGGCGACGCGCCGCTCCAGCGCCTCCGGGCTGTGCGTGCGGTACGCGAGGTGCCCGACGCCCGACTGCGGGGAGGCCGTGAGCTTGAGCGACGAGCGCTCGTAGTCGCCGAACCCACGCAGGTAGACCGAGTCGCCGTGCTCCCCGGAGATCTCCATGCCCAGGATCTCCCGGAAGTAGAACAGGCTCTCCTCGGGCTTCGGCGTCAGGAGCTCGACGTGGGAGAGGTGCGCGATGTCGCGCACGTGCTCGCTCACGCGAGGTACCCGTGCGGATCCGCGTGCAGATGCCCGGCGAGGCGGTCGGCCAGCGCCATGATGGTGAGCGACGGGTTGACGGAGAGCGTGCGCGGGACGAGCGAGCCGTCGCCGACATAGAGCCGCTTGACGTCCCAGCACTGCGCATCGGCGTCGACGACCGAGCGCTCGGGATCGCTGCCCATCCGGCACGTCCCCTGCACGTGCGTCGTCAGGAGCCCCGTCCAGCGGACGCGCGTCGCGCCGGCCTCGGTGAGCACCGTGCGCGAGAAGTCGAGCGCGCCGTCGATGCGCGCCTGCTCGCGCTCGTTGAACGCCGCCTCGAACGACTCCCCGCCGTTCTCGTCCAGCGACACGCGGCCGTTGTTCTCGTCGTTGACCATCGCGAGCAGGCCGATCCAGTGGCGGAAGCCCCGCACCGCCTCGACGAGCGCCGATCCCCAGAGCGGGCCGTCCTCGTCCTCGAGCGTCGTCGCGAAGCCGATGGGATCCTGGATCGTCGTCGCCTCGACGACGAAGCCGCCGTCCTCGTCGTGCTGGTGCCGCATCGCGTGCGCGGTGATCGGATACACCATGTGCGCGTCCTGCGGCTCGTCGAACAGCCCGTACACGAGGCGCGCCGGATGGAAGCCGAGATTGCGGCCGACCAGGCGGCTGCTCGGGCTGTCGGGCAGGCCCGAGCGCATCAGCAGCTGCGGCGTGTTGAGCGTGCCGCCCGCGACCACGACGGCACCGGCGCCGACACGCCTCGTCGTCCCGTCGCCGTCGACGTACTCGACGCCGCGGGCCTCGCCGTCCTCGATCACGACGCGGTCGACGCGGGCGCCCGCGCGCAGCTCGAGGCGGCCCGCGGCCCAGGCGTCGTGGATGTAGGTGTTGAGCGTGGACTTGCCGGCATTCGTCGGGCAGCCCTGGAGGCACGAGCCGCAGCGCATGCAGTTGCCGTCGGTGTACGAGCGCACCGGCGAGAGCTCGGCGCCGAGCGCGCGGAACGCCGGCTCCACGGTGCGCACGCTCCTCGGCCAGTCGTTCCGCTCGCGCACGCCGAGCCGCGCCTCGACGCGGTCGTAGTGCGGCGCGAGGTCGGACGGGCCGAAGGGCGCGCCGCCGGCGCCCTCGAGGCCGCTCGCGACCCCCCACTTGGCGAAGTCGTTGGCGTGGGCGCGCAGCGCCACCTTGGTGTTGACGGTCGTACTGCCGCCCACGCAGCGACCGCCGAGCAGCGCGACCGCCCCGCCGGCCCCGCCGTCGATCAGCGCGAACCGGATCGGCCAGAAGAGGTCGTTCGTGGCCTTGGCCTCCCAGCGCGTGAAGTCGGCGGCCGTGAGATGCGGGCCCTGCTCCAGCAGGAGCACCCGCCGCCCGCGGTCGGCGAGCTCGCCCGCGACGATGCCGCCGCCCGCGCCGGAACCGACGACGACGACGTCGAAGCGCTCGCTCATGCGATCCCCAGGTAGGACCAGTCCTTCGCCAGACGGGTGGCGAGCGGAGTATTGAAGTCGATCTCGGCCCACGCGCCCGTCGCATCGACACCGGGCGCGACGAAGTCGCTGTAGAAGGCCTCGATCGCGAGCGCCCGCGCCCACAGGAACGCGGGTGTGCGCACCTGCGCGGCGATGTCCCCGGCCGCGAGCGCCGCGAACGCGGCCACGGCGGCGGCACGCACCGGCGCGTCCATGCGGGCGAGCAGCGCATCGACGTAGATCTCCGGGCGCACCCGCGCCGAGCCGGGGACGATCGCGTCGCAGACGCCCGCGATCATGCGCGCAGTCTCGTCGTCGAGCACCTGCAGGTCGGCCATGCGGTCGATCATAAGGAACGCTCGTCCCATGCGGGCGTTTGCGTCTGGCGAGTGGCAGGGGTCGCCGGGCACCACGCCCGCATGAGACGAGCCCTCGGTCGTGGCGCGCGCGGCGTGCAAACCGGGATCGATATCAGGCCACCTGATATATTCGGCCGATACGCGACGAGAGGAAGGCGCCGTGAGCTACGCGGACCGATGGACGACCGTGAAGGTCGAGATCGACGACGGTGTCGCCTGGGTCGAGCTCAACCGGCCCGAGAAGCGCAACGCGATGAGCCCGACCCTCAACGCCGAGATGGTCGAGGTCCTGCTCGCGCTCGATGCCGACGACGACTGCGGCGTGCTCGTGCTCACCGGCGCCGGCGACTCCTGGTCGGCCGGCATGGATCTCAAGGAGTACTTCCGGGAGGTCGACGGCGGGCCGGATCACGTGCAGCGCAGGGTGCGCCGTGACGCGGCCCTGTGGCAGTGGCGCCTCCTGCGCACCTACGCGAAGCCGACCATTGCGATGGTCAACGGCTGGTGCTTCGGTGGCGCGTTCACGCCGCTCGTCGCGTGCGACCTCGCGATCGCCGCGGACGAGGCGACGTTCGGGCTCTCCGAGATCAACTGGGGCATCCCGCCCGGCAGCGTCGTCAGCAAGGCCCTCTCGGACACGGTCGGCTCGCGCGCGGGCCTGCTCTACGTGATGACCGGCCGCACGTTCGACGGCACGCAGGCCGCGGCGATGGGCCTCGTCAACTCGAGTGTCCCGCGCGCGCAGCTGCGCGCCGAGGTCGAGCAGCTCGCACGCGAGCTGCTGGCCAAGAACCCCGTCGTGCTGCGCGCCGCGAAGCTCGGCTACAAGCACACGGGGACGATGAGCTGGGATCAGGCCGAGGACTACCTCTACGCCAAGCTCGAGCAGTCGCAGTTCCTCGACACCGAACGCGGCCGCGAGCACGGCCTCGGGCAGTTCCTCGACGAGAAGCGCATCAAGCCGGGCCTGCAGACCTACGAGCGCCCGGCCGAGACGTGACCGCAGAGCCGCGGCTCAGCTACGTCATCGGGCGGCTCGACCGTATCCTCCGCCGTCGGCTCGCCGCGGCCGTCGAGCCGTGCGGCCTGACGCTGCCCGCCTATACCGCGCTCTCGGTGCTGCGGGCACACGACGGGCTCTCCAACGCACGGCTCGCCCGTCGCTCGCTGGTGACGCCGCAATCGATGAGCGAGGTGCTCGGACTGCTCGTCGACCGGGGCTACGTGCGGCGGCTCGCGGAACCGGGGCACGCGCGGATCATCCGCATGGAGCTGACGCGGGCCGGGAGCCGCGTGCTCGAGCGCTGCGACGAAGCGGTCGACGCGGTCGAGCGGGCGATGCTCGGCTCGCTCGACGCCGACGAGGCGGCGGGCATCCGCGACACCCTGGCCGGCTGGGGCCGCGCGCTCGAGCATCAGCCCGCCGGGAGCACGGCCGGATGAGCGGCGCGCGCCCGTCGTCGCTAGTCTGCGAGCCGATCATCGCTCCTGGATCCGCAACCGAGGAGGACGGTGCCGCTTGAGCACGCGAGCCGAGGAGCTGCAGCGCGTCGACGACGACGAGCGGGCGACCCGTGACGCCGATCCGGCGTACTTCACCCCGGAGTACGTCGGCACCCGCCTGCGTGCCCCGCGCAAGCCCCTGCTGCTGCTGCCGGAGCGGCTGTCGGAGCTGTCCGGCCCGGCCTTCGGGACGGACGACGTGCGCGCGAGCGACAGCGATCTCACCCAGCAGCACGACGGCGAGCCGATCGGCGAGCGCATCATCGTGAGCGGGCGCGTGCTGGGCTCGGACGGCAGGCCCGTGCGCAGCGCGCTGATCGAGATCTGGCAGGCCAACGCGGCCGGCCGCTACCACCATCAGGTCGACCAGCACCCGGCGCCGCTCGACCCGAACTTCACGGGCGGGGGCCGCGTCCTGACCGACGACGAGGGTGGCTACCGCTTCATCACCATCAAGCCCGGCGCCTATCCGTGGCGCAACCACGACAACGCATGGCGCCCGGCCCACATCCATCTCTCGGTCTTCGGCAGCGCGTTCACCGAGCGCCTCGTGACCCAGATGTACTTCCCGGGCGACCCGCTCTTCGCCTACGACCCGATCTACCAGTCGGTGCGCGATCCCGCCGCGCGCGAGCGCATGATCAGCACGTTCGACCTCGCCTCCACGAAGCCCGAGTGGGCACTCGCGTATCACTTCGACGTGGTGCTCGGCGGGACCCTCGCAACGCCGCTGGAGAACGCGTGAAGATCCCGCGCACGCCATCGCAGACGGTCGGGCCGTTCTTCGCATTCGCGCTCATGACGAGGCCGATGGTCGTCGCAGCCGATGCAGCGGGCGCGATCCGCATCGAGGGCCGGGTGCTCGACGGCGCCGGCGAGCCGGTGCCGGACGGGCTCGTCGAGATCTGGGGGCCCGACGGCGACGGCCGCTACACCGGCAGCGCCGGCTGGGGCCGCAGCGACACGGGACCGGACGGGGGCTACGCGTTTACGACCGTCAAGCCGGGCGCCGTGAGCGAGCCCGACGGCTGCGTCCAGGCACCGCACCTGAGCGTGCTGTGTTTCGCGCGCGGCCTGCTCAAGCCGGTGCTCACCCGCATCTACTTCCCGGACGAGTTGGAGGCGAACGCGGCGGATCCGTTGCTGCACGCGCTCTCGGACGACGAGCGCGCGACGCTCGTGGCGGAGCCGGCGGGGCCGGGCGGCTACCGCTTCGACATCCGGCTGCAGGGCGACGACCAGACCGTCTTCTTCACGACGCCGGCCTCCGGCCTGTGACCTACTCGCGCATCGACGGCCCCGCGGATGCGCCGGTGGTCGTGCTCTCCAACTCGCTCGGCACGACGCTTGCGATGTGGGAGCCGCAGCTGCCGATGCTCGCCGAGCGGTTCGCGGTGCTGCGCTACGACCACCCGGGCCATGGCGAGGGGCGCGGGGCGGCGACGCCGCATTCGGTCGAGGACCTCGCGCGCGGCGTCCTCGCGATCCTCGACGAGCGCGAACTCGCGCGCGCGTCCTTCTGCGGCCTCTCCCTGGGAGGCGCCGTCGGCATGTGGCTCGCGATGTACGCGCCGGAGCGCATCGACCGCCTCGTGCTCGCATGCACCTCGGCGCGCTTCGGCCTCCGCGAGAGCTGGCTCGAGCGCGCGGCCACCGTGCGGGCCGAGGGCATGGAGGCGATCGCCGACGCGGTGCTCGCGCTGTGGTTCACGCCGCAGACCCACCACGAGCGCCCCGACGTCGTGCGGGCCTACCGGGCGATGATGGTGTCGGCCGAGCCCGAGGGCTACGCGGGCTGCTGCGAGGCACTCGGCGACTGGGATCCCGGCGACGCGCTGGCGGCGATCCGCGCACCCGTGCTCGTACTCGCCGGGAGCGATGACCCGGCAGCGCCGCCTGACCGGGCCGAGGCGATCCGGGATCGCATTCCGGGCGCGCGCCTGATCGTGCTGCCGGGCGCCGGGCACATCGCCAACGTCGAGCAGCCCGAGGCCTTCGGTGACCTCCTGATCGAGCACCTGACGGCGCGCCCCGCGGTGGAGGTTGCATGAGCACGGAGTCCGGTGACGACGCCTACGGGCGGGGCATGCGGATCCGGCGCGAGGTGCTCGGAGACGCGCACGTCGACGCTTCGATCGCGCGTACGACCGACTTCACCGCCGACTTCCAGGAGCTGATCACGCGTCAGGCCTGGGGTGGCATCTGGGCGCGGCCGGGCCTCGAGCGGCGCATGCGCAGCGCGATCACCCTGACGGCGCTCGTCGCGCTCGGGCGCGACGAGGAGCTGAAGATGCACGTGCGCGCAGCGCTGCGCAACGGCCTCACGCGCGACGAGATCAAGGAGGTGCTGCTGCAGACCTCCGTCTACTGCGGCGTGCCTGCCGCCAACACCGCCTTCGCGATCGCCCAGAGCGTGCTCGACGAGGAGGACTCGCCATGACGCGGGCGGTGCTGCTCTCGGCCGTGCGGACGCCGATCGGCCGTCACGGCGGTGCGCTCGCGCAGGTGCGTCCCGACGATCTCGCGGCGCTCGTCGTCGCGGCCGCGGTCGAGCGTGCCGGGGTGGATCCCGAGGAGATCGAGGACGTCTACCTCGGCTGTGCCAACCAGGCGGGCGAGGACAATCGCAACGTGGCGCGGATGGCGGCGCTGCTCGCGGGGTTGCCGCAGTCGGTCGCGGGCGTGACCGTCAACCGCCTGTGCGCGTCGGGCCTCGCGGCGATCACGGCGGCCTGCCATGCCGTTATCGCCGGCGACGGCGAGCTCTTCGTGGCCGGTGGGGTCGAGTCGATGAGCCGCGCGCCGCTCGTGACGGCCAAGCCCGACCGGGCGTTTCCGCGCGGGGATCGGACGCTCTACGACACGACGCTCGGCTGGCGCTTCCCGAACCCGGCGATGGAGGCGATGTTCCCGCTCGAGAGCATGGGCGAGACGGGCGAGAACGTGGCCGAGCGCTACGGCGTCAGCCGCGAGGATCAGGATGCGTTCGCGCTTCGCTCGCAGCAGCGCTGGGCCGTGGCGCAGGCGGCCGGGCGGTTCGCGGACGAGCTCGTGCCCGTGGACGGCGTGGAGGTCGACGAACACCCCCGCCCGGACACGAGCGAGGCGGCGCTCGCCAAGCTGCGCCCCGCGTTCCGCGCCAACGGCAGCGTGACGGCGGGCAACTCGAGCGGCATCAACGACGGCGCGGCCGCGGTCGTGATCGCGAGCGAGGAGCGCGCACGCGCCCTCGGCGCCGAGCCGCTCCTGCGCTTCGCGGGCAGCGCCGTGGCGGGCGTCGACCCGCGCGTCATGGGCATCGGCCCGATACCGGCCGTGCGCAAGCTGCTCGCGCGCACCGGCCTCGCCGCCGGCGACCTCGACCTGGTCGAGCTCAACGAGGCCTTCGCGTCGCAGAGCCTGGCCGTCGTGCGCGAGCTCGGGCTCGACCCCGAGCGCGTCAACGTCAACGGCGGGGCGATCGCACTCGGCCACCCGCTCGGCATGAGCGGCGCGCGCCTCGTCGTCTCGCTCGCACACGAGCTCCGCCGCCGAGGTGGCCGCTGGGGACTCGCCACGCTCTGCGTCGGCGTCGGACAGGGCCAGGCCGCGCTCTTCGAGCGCACGGCAGGGCCCTGATGCGCACGCAGGTCGGCATCGTCGGCGCCGGCCCCGCGGGACTCATGCTGGCGCGGCTCCTGCAGCTCCAGGGCATCGAGTCGGTCGTGCTCGAGGCACGCGGCCGCGAGCACGTCGAGCAGCGCATCCGCGCCGGGGTGCTCGAGCAGGGCACGGTCGACCTGCTCGACGAGGCCGGCGTGGGCGAGCGCATGCGGCGCGAGGGCCTCGTGCATCACGGCATCGAGCTGCAGTTCGGCGGCGAACGGCACCGGATCCCGCTCAGCGAGCTCGCCGGCGGCCGCAGCATCGTCGTCTACGGCCAGACCGAGGTCGTCAAGGACCTGATCGAGGCGCGGCTCGCCAGCGGCGCGCCCCTGCACTTCGACGTGGCCGACGTCAGCGTGCACGGGCTCACGGACGAGCGACCCGTGATCCGCTTCGTCGCCGACGGCCGCCCGCAGGAGCTGGAGTGCGACTTCATCGCCGGCTGCGACGGGTTCCACGGCATCTGCCGCGCGAGCATCCCCGAGGGCGTGCTGCATACCTTCGCGCGCGAGTACCCCTTCGGCTGGCTCGGCATCCTGGCCGCCGTCGCGCCCTCCAGCGAGGAGCTCGTCTACGCCCACCACGAGCGCGGCTTCGCACTGCACAGCCTGCGCTCGCCGGAGCTCAGCCGCCTCTACGTGCAGTGCCGGCCCGACGAGGACATCGCCGAGTGGCCCGACGAGCGCATCTGGGCCGAGTTGCAGACGCGCCTCGGCATCGACGGGTGGACGCTCGCCGAGGGTGAGGTGCTCGAGAAGGGCGTGACCGGCATGCGAAGCTTCGTCGCTGAGCCGATGCGCCATGGACGCCTCTATCTCGCCGGCGATGCCGCGCACATCGTGCCGCCGACGGGTGCCAAGGGGCTCAACCTCGCGATCGCGGACGTCCGCGTGCTCGCCTCAGCGCTCGCACGCTGGGCGCGATCGGGCTCGACGGAGCTGCTGGACGCCTACTCGGACACGTGTCTGCGGCGCGTGTGGCGGGCCGAGCACTTCTCGTGGTGGATGACCTCGATGCTCCACCGCTCACCCGACGGCGATGCGTTCGACCGGCAACTCCAGCTCTCGCAGCTCCGCAACGTCGTGACCTCGCGCGCGGCCGCGACCGTGCTGGCCGAGAACTACGTCGGCCTCGAGACCGTCTGATGTTCGACGAGATCTTCACCCCGCGCGCCCTGCTCGACGAGCTCGGCGACCAGGCCTGGCTGCAGGCGATGCTCGACGCCGAGCGCGCCCTGGCGGCCGCCGAGGCGGCCACCGGCGTGATTCCCCAAGCGGCCGCCGAGGCGATCGGCGCGGCATGCCGCGCCGAGCTGTTCGAGAGCGGGCACATCGCCGGCGAGGGCCGGCACTCGGGCAATCCCGCCGAGCCGCTCGTGCGCGCGCTGCGCGCTGCCGTGGGCGGCGAGGCAGCGGACTCGGTGCATTACGGCGCGACCAGCCAGGACATCGTCGACACCGCCGCGATGCTCGTCAGCCGGCGTGCCCTCGAGCTCGTCCTGGGCGACGTCGCGACGGCGGCGGCGGCCTGCGCGGCACTCGCAGATGCGCACCGCGCGACGCCGATGGTGGCGCGCACGCTGCTCCAGCACGCGCTGCCGACGACGTTCGGATACAAGGCCGCGACCTGGCTCGCGGGCCTGCTCGAAGCGCAGCAGCTCGTGCTCGCCGCGCGCGAGCGGCTCGCGGCGCAACTGGGAGGGGCTGCCGGCACGCTGGCCGCGCTCGGCGAGCACGGGCCGGCGGTCGCTGCGCGCTTCGCGAGCGAGCTCGGCTTGCCCGAGCCGCCGCTTCCGTGGCACACCTCGCGCGTGCGCGTCGCCGCCCTGGGGTCGGCCCTCGCGACGCTCGCCGGGGCGCTCGGAAAGATCGCCCTCGACATCGTGCTGCTGGCCCAGACCGAGGTCGGCGAGGTCGGTGAGCCCGGCGGCGAGGGCCGCGGCGGATCGTCGACGATGGCGCACAAGCACAACCCGATCGGATCGACGCTGGCGCTCGCTTCGGCCCGGCGCGCCCAGGCCTACGCCGGCCTGCTGACGGGGAGCCTCGTCCAGGAGCACGAGCGCGCCACCGGCGCCTGGCATGCCGAATGGGACGGCATCACCGGCGTGCTCGCTGCGGCGGGCGGAGCGGCATCGGCGATGGCCGAGGTGCTGGGAGGGCTCGAGGTGCATCCGGAGCGCATGCGCGCCAACCTCGAGCTCACGCGAGGCCTGGTGCTCTCCGAGCGCCTCGTCTTCGCGCTCGCGGGCCGGATCGGCCGGGCCGGCGCGCGGGCGGCGGTGAGCGAGGCCACGGCGCGAGCGCTGGAGCGGGGCACCCTGCTGCGCGACGAGCTCGACGCCGATCGGCGCGTGCCGCTGACCGCGGCCGAGCTCGACGCGGAGTTCGACCCCGAGACGTACCTGGGCGCGGCCGAGGTGTTCATCGACCGCGCCCTGGATCTCTACCGCGGGTAGCTCACGTTCAGGAGGGGACGACGCGCAGGTTCACGAGCCTGCGTGCCGCGACTCCCGCGATGAGCTTCTGCCCGGCGACGCGCGCGCGGACGAACATCACGAGCGAGGCGCCGCGCTGGAGCGGCAGCTTGTGCGTCGGCTGCAGCGTCAGCGTGGCGGTGCCGTCGGAACCGGTCTTTACCTCCGCGGGGGTCGACGAGCGGCCGAACGGCAGGGCCTGGACGAACACGAGGGCGTTGCGCACGGAGAACCCGCGGGTGTCGGAGACGTGGATCTTGGCCGTGAACGCGGCGCGCGAGCTCAGCGGGTTGGGCGAGAACGACACCTTGTCGATCACGAGCAGCGCAGGCGAGGTGACGTCGGTCGCATCGATCGACTTGCCGCCCGAGGGCAGGGTCACGACGCTCGCCGGCGCGAGCGCGGCGATCTGCCCGGTGGGGGCGGAGGTCTCGGTTGCGCTTCCGAGCGTGTTCTTGGCCGTCACGGAGACCCGGAGGGCCTTGCCGTCATCGGCTGCCACGAGCACGTAGGTCTTGGCGGTCGCGCCGGTGATCGGCACGCACGCGGCGCCCGTCGCATCACAGCGCGACCATGCGTACGCAAAGGCGATGGTCGCAGCGCCCGACCAGGTGCCGTCGGCTGCGATCAGCGTCTGGCCTTCGGTGAGCGTGCCCGACACGGTCGGCGGCGCGCTCGCCTGCGGCGCGGCACCGGCGGCGATGACCGCAGTCGCGGCCGAGGCGGCGTCGGTCGTGCCGCCGGCGTCAGTCGCGGTCTCGAGCACGCGATCGGTCTGACCGACGTCCGCCGAGGTCGGGACGTAGGTCGTCCCGGTGGCGCCGCTGATCGTCGCGCAGGCCGTGCCCGTATCGCTGCAGCGCTGCCAGACGTAGGCGACCGAGGTCGGCGGAGTGGCCCAGGTGGCCGGCGTCGCCGTCAGTGTCTGACCGGCCTTGGGCGTACCCGAGACGGTCGGGAGCGAGTTGACCGTAGGGCCCCCGGCGCCCGTGGCGCTCGCGGTGAACGCAGTCGCAGCGATTGCGGCGACGGCGAGCACAAGAGCGAGGGAGCGGACATGGCGTAGGTGCTTCATCGAGGGGACCTCCCGGGCGACATTGCCGAATGACCACACCCTTGCGCGCACTTGCAAGCAGAACCCGCACCGCGAGGTCAGGTTTCCGTAAGGGGGTTTTCTCACCACATTCCCGGAACCTGCAGGTGAATCGCAGATCCGTGACTTCGTGCAAGCTGACGAGGCATGCGGGAGCGGATCCTCGTCGCGATCTTCGCCGGCGGCGCCGCCGGCGGGCTGGCGCGTACGGCACTCGAGCGCGAATGGCCGGCGGACGGCCACAGCTGGCCGTGGGTGACGTTCGCCGTCAACATCGCGGGCACGGCGATCCTGGCCTACGTGGTCCTCGGGATGAGTGGCCGTCATTACGCCCGCCCGCTGCTCGGCATCGGCTTCTGCGGCGCTCTCACGACGTTCTCGACGCTGCAACTCGAAGCGCTCGAGCTGGCGCACCGGCATCACGTGTGGCTCGCGCTGGGCTACACCGCCGGAACCGTCGCCGGGGGCCTGCTCGTCGCAGGCGGCATGCGAGCGCTCATACGCCCGGCGAGGGCGTCGTGAACGCCGCGCTGTGGACCTGTGTCGCGCTCGTGAGCGGCACGGGCGCGGTCCTGCGCTACGCGCTGCACTCGGCCGTCCAGCGCCGCAGGGCGGACGCGTTCCCCCTCGGAACGCTGGTGGTCAACATCCTCGGCTCCCTGATCCTCGGCCTGCTCCACGGCGCCGGCGTGAGCGGCGACGGGGCGCTGCTCGTGGGCACGGCACTGCTCGGCTCGTTCACGACGTTCTCGGCCTGGATGTTCGAGACCGAGTTCCTCGCGGACAAGGACCACGGGAGCATCGCCGCCGCCAACGTCGCGATCAGCCTCGTTCTCGGCCTCGCGGCGGTCGCGGCCGGCTGGGCCGTCGGCGCGGTCCTCTAGGCGCTCTAGCCGAGCGCGCGGTCGAGGTCGTAGGCCGCGGAGATCAGCCCGAGGTGCGTGAAGGCCTGCGGGAAGTTGCCGAGCGCGGCGCCGTTCGAGGCGATCTCCTCGGAGTAGAGCCCGAGATGGTTGGCGTAGCCGAGCATCTTCTCGAACACGAGGCGCGCCTCGTCCAGCCGGCCCGCGCGCGTGAGGCACTCGACGTACCAGAAGCTGCAGAGCGAGAACGAGCCCTCGCGGCCCGGGAGCCCGTCGTCGGCAGCCTCCTCCGTGTCGTAGCGGAAGACGAAGCTGTCGCTCACGAGATCGCTCGAGATCGCGTCGAGCGTCGAGAGCATCCGCGGGTCGCTCGGCGCGATCATGAGCACGAGGGGGAGGATCAGGACGCTGGCGTCGAGCACGTCGCTGTCGGCGTACTGGTTGAACGCCTGGCGCGCATCGGACCAGCCGTGCGTCATGACCCACTCGTAGGCCGCGTCGCGCGTCTGGCGCCACTTGCGCGTGTCCGCCGGCAGGCCGCGCTTGGTCTGGATGCGGATCGCGCGGTCGAACGCGACCCAGGTCATGATGCGCGAGTAGGTGAAGCAGCGGCGGCCGCCGCGCACCTCCCAGATGCCCTCGTCCGGCTGATCCCAGTTGTCGGCGAGCCAGTCGAGGATCGAGCGCAGCTTGACCCACAGCTCATAGGTCAGCGGCATGCCATCGCGCTCGGCGAGGTAGACCGCGTCGATGACCTCGCCGTAGACGTCGAGCTGGAGCTGCGTCGACGCGCCGTTGCCGATGCGCACCGGTCCCGAGCCCCGGTAGCCCGTGAGATGCGGGAGCTCGTGCTCGGTCAGGTCGCTGCGGCCGTCGACGCCGTACATGACCTGGAGCGGTGCCCCGTCCACGTCCACGTTGCCGCGCTCGTGCAGCCAGTGCAGGTACGCCGCCGCCTCGTCGCGGAAGCCGAGGCGCAGGAACGCGAACATCGTGAACGCCGAGTCCCGCATCCAGCAGTAGCGGTAGTCCCAGTTGCGCGGGCCGCCGATCTGCTCGGGCAGGCTCGTCGTGGGCGCCGCCACGACGGCGCCGGTCGGCAGGTACGTGAGCAGCTTGAGCGTGATCGCCGAGCGGTCGACGACCTCGCGCCAGCGCCCCCGGTAGCGGCTCTGTGCGATCCAGCCGCGCCAGAAGCGCACGGTGTCCGTGAACGCCGCCTCGACGGCCGGCTCGTCCCAGACGCGACCCGACGCGCCGACGGAGAGCACGAACGACGCCCGCTCGCCGCGGTCGAGCGTCACCTCGGTGACGGCGGCACCGCCCTCGGCCTCGAACGCGTGCGTGACCGCGCGCAGCTCGCACATCGAGTCGCCTGCGAGGAAGGTCGCCAGGCCATCGTGGACGGTGAGCCGATGCGGTGTCCGCGCGTAGTCGAACGCCGGCTCGCAGAGAATGCGGAAGCGCAGCGAGCCGCGCACCACCTCGATGCGGCGGATGATCGAGCAGGGACCCGGGTCGAGCGGCATGAAGTCGACCACCTCGCCCACGCCGGTATCCGTGAAGAAGCGCGTCACGAGCACGGCCGTCCCGGGAAGGTAGAGCTGCTTGGTCGTGAAGGCCTCGTCGACCGGGCGGATCGCGAAGCGCCCGCCGTTCCTATGGTCGAGGATCGCTGCGAAGATGCTCGGCGCGTCGAAGCGGTCGGGGCAGAACCAGTCGATCGTGCCCTCGCTGCCGACGAGCGCAACGGTGTGCAGATCGCCGATCACGCCATGGTGCTCGATCGGCAGGTAGCCGCTGCCGTCGCGATCCTGATCGTGGCGGCGCTCCCGCGCCTTGTCTGCCACTAGTGCTCCGTCCCGGAGGTCACGAAGCGACCTCTGCCGTGGCGCACGGCGCGGTCAGTCTGGCGGCCTCGGCGGCGAGCATCGCGGCGCCGACGATGCCCGCGCGGTTCTGCAGCGCCGCGGGGACGCAGCGCACCCGCGCCGGCAGCTCGTGGATGAAGCGGTCGGCGTCCTTGCTCACGCCGCCGCCGATGATCACGAGATCGGGCCAGAGCAGGGCGTCGATCGCCTCGAGGTACTCCGACAGCAGCTTGCCCCACTCCTGCCAGCTGAGGCCCTTCTGCTCCTTGATCGACGCTGCAGCACGGCGCTCGGCGTCCTTTCCGCGCACCTGCAGGTGCCCGAACTCGGTGTTCGGCACGAGCGCTCCGTCGCGGAAGAGCGCCGACCCGATGCCCGTGCCGAGTGTGAGCATCAGCACCGTCCCTCCCTCGCCGCGACCGGCGCCGAAGCGCATCTCGGCGAGTCCGGCGGCATCGGCATCGTTGCCGACGGTCAGCGGACGGTCGAGGGCGCCGGCGAACAGCGCGTCCACCTGGACGCCGATCCAGGACGCATCGACGTTGGCGGCGGTCTTTGCGACGCCGCCGAGGATCACGGCGGGAAAACCGACCCCGGCCGGCACGTCGTGCGGGAAGCCGGCCACGATCGACGCCGTCGCCCTGGCGACGGCCTTGGGCGTCGCGGGACGCGGTGTCTCGACGCGCACGCGCGGTGTCGTCAGCTCCCCCGTCGTCGTCTCGACGATCGCGGCCTTGATGCCGGTCCCGCCCACGTCGATGCCGATCATCTGCATGCCAGGTCTCCGCGTTCTCTCGCCGGGGCCCTCACGTGCCCAGACCGCACGTTACGCGTGCGGGCGGCGTTTCGGGGTGGCGAGCCCGCATGCGAGACTTGGGCCATGCAGCTGGCAATGATCGGCCTCGGGCGCATGGGCGCCAACATCGTCCGGCGCCTGATGGCCGACGGACACGAATGCGTGGTCTACGACGTCAACGAAGCGGCGATCCGGCAACTCGAGAGCGAGGGTGCCCTCGGAGCGCGCTCGCTGAAGGAGCTCGCGGGCAAGCTGACGACGCCGCGCGCGGCCTGGATCATGGTGCCCGCGGCGCTCACCGGCGCCACGGTGACCGAGCTCGCCGGCCTCTTCGAGCGGGGCGACATCATCATCGACGGCGGCAACAGCTACTACCGCGACGACATCGATCGCGCCGCCGCGCTCTCGGCCCGCGGCGTCCACTACGTCGACATCGGCACGAGCGGCGGCGTGTTCGGTCTGGAGCGCGGCTACTGCCTGATGATCGGCGGCGAGGATGGCACCGTCAGGCACCTCGACCCGATCTTCCGCACGCTCGCCCCGGGGGTGGACATGGCGCCGCGGACGCCGGGACGGCGCGGCCCGGCAGGACAGGCCGAGCACGGCTATCTGCACTGCGGCGCGAACGGCGCCGGGCACTTCGTGAAGATGGTGCACAACGGCATCGAGTACGGGATGATGGCCGCGATCGCCGAGGGCCTCGCGATCCTCAAGAAGGCCGACATCGGCCTCCAGGAGCACGCCAAGGACGCCGAGACGGCGCCCTTGCGCGACCCGGAGTACTACCGCTACACGCTCGATCTCCCCGAGGTCGCCGAGGTCTGGCGGCGCGGCAGCGTCGTCAGCTCGTGGCTGCTCGACCTCACGGCGGCCGCGCTGAAGGAGGATCCCGACGTCTCCAGCTTCTCCGGCCACGTCTCCGATTCGGGCGAGGGGCGCTGGACGGTGCTCGCCGCGATCGACGAGGCCGTGCCCGCGCACGTGCTCGCGGCCGCGCTCTACGAGCGCTTCAGCTCGCGCGGCGAGGCCGACTACGCCGACAAGCTGCTCTCGGCGCTGCGCAAGCAGTTCGGCGGCCACGAGGAGCAGCAGCCACCGGCGTGACCGCCCTGCGCACCCGGGGGTCTTGATAGTTGATCACAGAGGTGGAAACAGCGTAGAATCGGCCGCCTTGAGCGCGCACGCCGAAAATCTCGCCGCCGTTCGCAGCTCATACGAGGCCTTCTCGCGCGGCGACCTCGACGGCGCGCTCGCGATGATGGACGACGCGATCGTCTGGCACCAGGCCGAGGGGCTCGCGCACGGCGGCGTGTACCACGGCCTGCCGGCCGTACGCGCCGCGGTCTTCGATCCGATCGACGCGCAGTGGTGGGAGGACTTCGACGCCGTCCCTTCCGAGATCCTCGCCGGCGACGACCACGTCGTCGCGATCGGGCGCTACACCGCGCGTTCGAAAGCCACCGGCAAGCCGCTCGACGTGCCGTTCGCGCACGTCTGGAAGTTCGCCGGGGGCAAGGCCGTGCGCTTCCACCAGTTCACCGACACGCACAGCTGGGTGGCCGCGCTGGCACCGGCCTGACGCGCGCGCCGGGCGCACGCAGACCAACAAATCGCCGCATTTCCCCGTCGTATCCGCCCGAGGCACACCATCGCCTGCACCCCCCGAGGAGGAGTTCGTCCATGAAGAAAGCCAAGTCGTTCCCGCTGTTCGCAGCGGTAGCCGCGGCTACAGCGCTCGCGGCCACGGTGTCAGCGGCGCCGGCAGCGGCCAAGACCACACGGGCGGCCGCAGGAATCAGCTGCTCGAAGACGCTCGACATCGGGATGCTGGCCCCGCTCACGGGCGTTGCCGGCTACCTCGGCCAGGAGCAGCTCTCCTGGGCGAAGTACGCGGTCAAGAGCCTGGCCCCGACGATGGGGCTGAAGGTCAAGCTCGTGCCCGGCGACCTGCCGGTCGAGAAGGGCCAGGCGGACGCGCAGGCGGTCGCGCAGAAGTTCATCGCCGACAGGAGCATGGTCGGGGTCGTTGGCGGCTCGACGTCGGGATCGGTCGTCTCGACGAGCACGGCCCTGACCCAGGGCGGCCTGGTGCAGGTGTCGCCCTCGGCGACGCGCACCACCCTCACGAAGGGCGACAACCAGCAGGCCACGAACGCGTTCTTCCGCGTCGTCCCGGCCGATGACTTCCAGGGCAGCACGGACGCCGCCTACATGGTCAACACGCTGCACGTGAAGAACGTCGTGATCTTCGACTTCCAGGAGCCCTATTCGCTGGGCCTCGGCGGCGAGGTCGAGAAGGACCTGAAGGCCGCGGGAGTCACCACCTCGCACCAGTCCGTCGCCAACACGGTCACGGACTTCTCCTCCTACGTCACGAAGGTCCCCAGCGACGCCGACATCGTGTTCTTCCCGACCCAGTCGCCGGGCACGGCAGAGTCGTTCGCGGAGCAGCTCGTGCAGCAGGGTAAGAAGGCCAAGGTCTTCGGCGGAGACGGATCCAACGGACTCGGCGAGTTCAAGGCGCCCGGCTCGTACATCTCGTCCTTCGCACCGTCGATCACGGGCTTCGCGGCCGACAAGGCGATCATCGCCGGCTGGCAGAAGGACAACAAGGGCAAGCCGGTCGGCTCCTTCGGCCCGGCCGCGTACGGCGCGGTGCAGGTCATCCTGGCGGCGGTCAAGGCCGCCTGCACCAAGGGCCACGGCAGCATCGCGAAGCGCTCGCTCGTGATCGGCCAGATGCGCAAGGTGCACATCGACAAGGGCTGGATCCTCGGCGGCAAGTTCTCGTGGTCGAAGATCAACACCCGCGACCCGAGCGTGACGAAGTTCTACATCCTGCAGATCCAGGCGGATGGCTCGTACAAGACGCTGAACTAGGCGTCACCCCTGCTCGATCCGAGGGCGGTCCCGGGCTGAGGCCCGGACCGCCCTCGGCCGTTAGACTCGCCTTCCCCCCGTGGACACCTTCACGCAGCTCACGCTCAACGGCCTGACCGAGGGCAGTACCTACGCGTTGATCGCGCTTGGCTACACACTCGTCTACGGCGTCCTCAAGCTCCTGAACTTCGCCCACGGCGACGTCTTCATGGTCGGGTCCTTCATCGGGTTCGGCGTGCTCAAGGCACTCGGCGGCGCGGGCGATCCACAGGTCCCGATCTGGCTCCTGCTGACGCTGATGGTGCTGGGCGCCATGGTCGGCTGCGCTGTCCTCGGCGTCGCGATCGAGCGCTTCGCGTACCGGCCGCTGCGCGACGCACCACGGATAGCCCCGTTGATCAGCGCCCTGGGCGTGTCCTTCTTCCTCGCCAACTCGTTCCAGCTGATGTTCGGCGCGCAGCAGTACAACTACGGGATCTTCTTCCTGGACGGCGGCTCGCTCTTCACCAAGGGCTTCGAGATCGGCAACGTGCACGTCCCGCTGATCGAGATCATCACGATCCTCGCGGCCTTCGGACTCATGATCGCTCTCTGGCTGCTCGTGACGAGGACGCGCACGGGCAAGGCGATGCGCGCGACCTCGTTCGACCGTGAGGCCGCGGCCATGATGGGCATCGACATCGACCGGGTGATCGTGTTCACGTTCGTCATCGGGTCGGCCCTCGCGGGCGCCGGGGGAGTGATGTTCGCGCTGCGCGTGCCGACGGCGGCCTCGATCGGCTTCGTGATCGGCCTCAAGGGCTTCACGGCCGCCGTGATCGGCGGCATCGGGTCGATCCCGGGCGCGATGGCGGGCGGGCTGATCCTCGGATTCGGCGAGGCCTACATCGCCGGCTACTGGACGACGCGCTGGTCCGATCTCGTCATCTTCAGCGTGCTGATCGCATTCATGCTGTTCAGGCCCTCGGGACTGCTCGGCCGCGCCGGGATCACGAAGGTATGAGCGCGCCGGGCGATCCGCAGGAGTCGTCCGGGCCGGCGATCGGGCAGGACGAGTGGGTCGCGCGGCACGGCGAGCGCCGCTCGCGGCGCGCGGGAATCCTCGGAGAACTCGAGGAGCGCGCGCGGAATGCCCCGTGGTGGGCATGGCTCGTGCTCTTCGTCGCCGCGTTCGCGCTGCTGCCGGTCGCCTCGGGGGACGGCTACATCCGCAGGGTTGCCTTCGACACGACCATCTACATGCTGCTCGCGCTGGGCCTGAACGTCGTGGTCGGCTGGGGCGGCCTGCTCGACCTCGGCTACGTCGCCTTCTACGGTATCGGCGCATACGCGTACGCGATGCTCAGCTCGACGAAATTCGGCATCCACCTGCCGACGCTGGTTGCGATCCCGATCGTCGTGGTGATCGGGGCGGTCGCGGGCTTCCTCGTCGGGCTCCCGTCGAGGCGGCTGATCGGCGACTACCTGGCGATCGTGACGCTCTTCTTTCTGCAGATATCTCAGACTGTCCTGACGAACGGCGACCAGATCGCGGGCCACGACCTCACCGGCGGCGCCAACGGGATCCTCGACATCGACCCGCTCCACCTCCTCGGCCACGCGCTCGCTGTGCAGCATCAAGGCGTGTTCGCCGTCTCATATCTCTACATCTCGATCGCCGTCTTCGCCGTCGTCTACGTCGCGCTGCACTTCGTCAACCACTCGCGTACCGGCCGTGCCTGGCGATCGCTGCGCGAGGATCCGCTGGCCGCCGAGGTGATGGGCATGCCCGTCAACGTGCTCAAGCTGATGGCGTTCAGCTTCGGCGCTGCCATCGCCGCGCTGACCGGCACCCTCTTCGCGTCCGTGAGCACGAGTGTCTTTCCGCTCACGTTCTCGTTTCCACTCGTGATCACCGTCTACACGATGGTGATCCTGGGCGGACAGGGAAACCTGGCCGGAGTGACGCTCGGCGCCGTCGTGGTCAGCGTGATGCTCGAGTTCCTGCGCGATCCGGGCGACGCGCGCATCCTGTTCTACGTGGTCGGCGTGCTCGCGATCGCGTTCGCCTTCGGCCGCACGCGTAAGCTCGCAGCGCTGATCGGAAGCCTGCTCGTCTTCGGGTTCGCGGCGCACGCGGTGGCAGACGCGATCAACCACAACTGGGTCGCAGGACCCGCGGCGAACGGCTTCGACCATGCACTCGCGCACTGGGTGATCATCCCGACGAGCCTCGCGACCTGGGTCGGGCCGGTCTCGTACATCGGCTTGGTATGCCTCGTCCTGGTGCTCACGCTCCTGCCCGCCCGCGCGCGCTCCGTCGCGCTCGTGCCGACCGTCTACCTGGGCACGTTCGTGTGGGAGAACGTGCTGCTCGCCCAGCCGGACGCGACGCGCTTCATCGTCCTCGGCGTGATGCTGATCGCGCTCATGATCGTGCGCCCGAACGGGCTGCTCGGCGAGCGGCGCATGGAGATCATCTGATGGCCGCGACGCTCCTCGAGCTGCGGGGCGTCTCGCTGGCGTTCGGCGGTCTGAAAGTCGTGTCGGACCTCGACCTGACGGTCGCCGAGGGCGAGATCGTCAGCGTCATCGGACCGAACGGCGCCGGCAAGACGACGCTCTTCAACCTGATCACGGGCATCTACGAGCCCGACGGCGGCGACATCCTGCTCGAGGGCGCGAGCATCACGGGCCTCGAGCCGCACCAGATCAACCGCCTCGGCGTCGCCCGCACGTTCCAGACGCTGCGCCTCTTCCTCAACATGTCGGTGCGCGAGAACGTCA
>CAZYYP010000004.1:0-43733 GCA_964651695.1 uncultured Gaiellales bacterium
CGGCGGTAAGGGCCTATCTCGGTCGGGCGCTTGCGTCTGGCGAGTGGCAGGTGCCGCATGGGGCGCGATCGGCCCGCGGCTCGATCAGGACGATCTCGCGAGGGTCGATCGCGGCCCATGCGACACCTGACGCCGTCAGGCACCGCGCCCGACTGAGATAGGCCCTAAGGTGCAGGCATGTCGTCGCAGCCACGCAACTGGATCCTGCGGCGCTGGGAGAAGCTCCCGGGCCCGGGTCAGTTCCTTCTCGCCTTCTTCATCTGGTTCTGGATCTTCTGGGTCGGCCACGTGCAGCTGCTGAACCAGCCCGTCGGGCGCGGCTTCATGTACGGGCTCTTCTGGGGCGCCACGTTCGCCCTGCTGACGCTGCTGGCGACGCGCAGCGAGCAGACGAAGCGCTACCTGCGCGACCACCCCGAGGAGAAGAACGACTCTCTCTGACGACGCGGCGGAACGGTTCCCGGTACTCGATGCCGAGGGACGCGAGATCGGCAGCGCGTCGCGCGCCGAATGCCACGCCGACCCGTCGCTGATCCACCCCTCGGTGCACATCGTCGTCATGACCTCGAGCGGGTGCCTCTGGCAGCTGCGCGGGTACGGCAAGGACAGTGCGCCGGGGCAGTGGGACCACGCCTGCACCGGTCACGTGAGCCTGGGCGAGGATGCCCGCACCGCCGCCGTGCGCGAGCTCCGCGAGGAGATCGGGGTCGAGGTCGACCCGAGTGCGCTCGATCAGGTTGCCTGCGTGCTCTGCGATCTCGGAAGCGAGACGGAGCTCACGACGGTCTTCCGGCTCGAGCACGACGGGCCGTTCACGATGCGCCTGCCGGAGGTCGCGGGTCTGGCGGTGCTGCCCGCGGGACAGCGTCCCGATCCACTGTCGCCGTCGGCGCGACTGCTCTCCGCGCGGCTCGACGCCGCCCATCCCGGCTGGGATCGCTGAGGCCCCCGCCTCGGGGTTCAGACCGCCGCGGCGAGCGTGCGGTTGAGCGGACGCGTCAGCACGAGCTGCGCATCGCGGAGGGCGTGCGTCGCGAACGCCGCCTCGCAGAAGGCGAGGTAGTACTCCCAGGTGCGCTGGAAGCGGAGGTCGAGACCGAGCGCCTCGACCTCGGTCCGACACAGGAGAAAGCGCTCGCGCCATTCGCGCAGCGTGCGGGCATAGTGCGGGCCGATCTCGCGCACGTCGTGGACCATCAGGGTGGAGGAGCGCCGCGCGGCCGTCGTCACGGCCTCGAGCGAGGGCAGCATGCCGCCCGGGAAGATGTGCTTGCGGATCCAGTCGCGCTGACGCCGGTAGGCCCGGTAGCGCTGGTCGGGGACGAGGATCGCCTGGATGCCCGCAAGACCGTCGGGTGCGAGCAGCCGGTCGATCGTCGCGAAGTACGTCCCGAGCTGGCGGTGGCCGACGGCCTCGATCATCTCGATCGAGACGATGCGGCTGTACGACCCCGCGAGCTTGCGGTAGTCGCAGTAGACGACGTCGATGCGATCGGCGAGGCCGGCCTCCCGCACCCGTTGGGTGGCGAGGGCGTGCTGCTCGCGCGAGATCGTCGCCGTCGTCACCCGGCAGCCGCGCTCGCGCGCGAGGTGGAGCGCGAAGCCGCCCCAGCCGGTGCCGATCTCGAGCACGTGGTCGTCGGGCCCGATCCGCGTCGCATCCGCGAGCGCGCGGTACTTGGACTGCTGGGCCTCGGCGAGCGTCGCCCCGGACGTCTCGTAGAGCGCGGACGAGTACGTCATCGACTCGTCGAGCCAGAGCGAGAAGAACGCGTTGCCGAGGTCGTAGTGGGCATGGATGTCCTGCTCGGCGCGCCGCAGGCCGCGCGGCAGCTCGATGTGCGGGATCAGGCGCGTGATTGCGGCCAGGATCGAGAGCGGCGGCCGGTTGAAGACCTGATCCTGGTTGCGTGCGAGCAGTGCGACGAGCCCCGGCAGGTCGGGCGACGACCACTCGCCGGCCTGGTAGCCCTCGCCGACGGCCAGCTTGCCCGAGCGCGCGAGGCGCGCGAAGAAGCGCGGATCGTGGATCTCGAGCACCTGCGGCTCGGCGGCCGGATCGCCGAAGCGGCGCACGCCGTCCGGCGCGCGCAGCTCGATCGCGCCGTCCTCGATGCCGGAGAGCGCGCGTTCGAGCACGCGCCGTGCGATCGCGCCGAGCGGCCCGGGCGTCGTGCGGACGCCCCGGACGGCCTCCTGCTCGACCCTGCTCATGTCGGCATCGATCCGCGCTCGGGGTCGAACGGGGGCTTGCGATGGAACGGGACGCGCTTGCGCCAGAGCTGCAGCGCCTGCCAGTGGATGCGCGCCATGACCTGACCGGTCACCCACGGGTAGCGCACGAGCGCGTGCGCGAGCGCGCCGGTCGTCAACGGCCGGCGCTCGCCGGTCAGCACGGCGCGAAAGAGCCGCTCGCCCTCACGTTCCTCGTCGATCCGCATCATCAGGCGCTCGCCGGGCTCTGCGAGCAGGAACCGGTAGGTCCCCGACACGTCCATGAACGGCGAGACGTGGAGGCGCTTCTCGGTGCTGAAGCGCATGCGGCCGTCGTCGTCGCGCTCTCCGGGCGCGCCGAGCAGGTATGGCCAGCGCTCGCCGAAGGTGTTGTGCACCTCGGCGACGACGCAGGCCAGCCCGCCGGCGGCGTCGCGCACGAAGTAGAAGGAGACGGGATTGAAGACGTACCCGAAGGTGCGCGCGTGCGTGAGCAGCTCGATGCGGCCGTCCGGCACGCTGACCCCGCGCGAGTCGAGCCACGCCCGCACGTTGTCGCGGATCGAGAGTCTCGGATCGCCGAGGTGGTCGGCCGCGCGCACCTCGACCAGGTTGCGCCGGCCGACGGAAAGGAACGGGATGTCGCTCGCGAGTTCGTCGAGCTCGTCGAGGTCGAGCAGCAGCTGGTAGATGCGGTAGCGGAACGCGTTGTGTGCAGGCGCGTAGCGCTCGTGCTCGAGCAGCGCGTCGTAGAGCGAGGAGCGAGGATTCACGCCGCGCCCTCGAGCGTGCGGTCGGCTGCCGCGAAGCCGCTGACCGCGCCATCCTCGTGGAACCCCCAGCCGAGGTAGGCGCCGGCGTAGTCGGTGCGACGCAGGCGGAGCTGCGTCCGCAGGCGCGCGCGCGCCGCGACGGAGTCGAGTGTGTAGAGGGGGTGCTCGTAGGTCATGGCGGCGATCACGTCGGATTCGTCGATGCGCCCCGACTGGTTCAGCGACACGCAGTATTCGACCGGGGCGGCAAATGCGTGCAGGCGGTTGAGCGAGTAGGTGACGCTGACCGCCTGGTCGTGCGCCCGGCAGTCGTCGAGCGAGACGTTCCAGGCGGCGCGCGCTGCGACGCGGCGCGGCAGCAGGCCGTCCCCGCGGTGCACCACCGTCTCGTTGCGCGCGTACGGCATGCGGGCGAGCGCATCGCGCTCGACGTCGCTGGGATCCTCGAGCAGGTCGAGCGCCTGGCCGGGATGGCAGGCGAGGATGATCCTGTCGAACTGCTCGGGCGGCGCGTCGCCTGCCGAGACGACAACGCCGTCGCCGGTCCGTCGCACGGCGCGCACGGGCGCCCCGAGGGCCACGCGACCGCGCAGGCGGGCCGTGAGCGCGTCGACGTACGACACCGAGCCGCCCTCGATCGTGAACCACTGCGGCGCGTCGCGCACGCCGAGTAGGCCGTGATTGGCGAAGAAGTGGATGAAGAAGCGGGCCGGCATCTCGCGCATCCGAGCAGGCGAGGACGACCAGATCGCGGCGCCCATCGGGGCCAGGAAGTGATCGGTCAGCGAGCGGCCGTACCGCCCGCGCTCGAGAAACTGCCCGATCGTGAGGTCGTCGCCCTCGGGTTCGCCGAGGAACGCCCGCGCATTGCGGAAGAAGCGCCCGAGATCCAGCAGCAGCCGGGCGAACGAGGGCCGGACGAGATTCCGCCGCTGGGCGAACAGACCGGCCGGCCCGTGGCCCGAGAACTCGAGATCGCAGCGATCGCAGCGCACGGAGAACGACATGGTCGATGGGCGGAGGCCGATGCCGAGGTCGCGCATGAGATCCAAGAATGCTGGGTAGTTACGTTCGTTGCAAACGACGAACCCCGAGTCGAGCGCGTGGCCGTCCGCGAGTACTGTGTGCGCGTGCCCTCCCGCGCGATGCTCGGTCTCGTACAGAACGACGTCGCAGTGCGGGTCGAGGCGATATGCAGCGGCCAGTCCGGCGATGCCGGCGCCCACCACGGCGACCTTCACCTGCGCCCCGGTCCGCCGTGGCGTCCACAATTGCTCCCCACGCAGTGATTATCCCCCGCCGCTCGGCACCCAACCGCCGGACACGCGGCGACGAAGGAGATGCGATGCCCGCAGTACGCACCATCGAAGGTGAGCTCGACCGTCCGCCGACCGCCCACCGGATCATCACGCTGCTCGCGGTCGTGATCCCGCCGCTCGGCATCCTGGCGGTGATCACCACGCTCTGGGGCATCGCAGTCGGCCCGATCGACCTGATCCTCTTCGCGCTCTTCTACCTCATCCCCGGCCTCGGCATCACGGTCGGGTTCCACCGCTACTTCACGCATCGCAGTTTCGAGACCAGCCGCCCGTTCAAGGCGCTGCTCGCCGTGCTCGGCTCGATGACGTCGCAGGGCCCCGTCTGCCAGTGGGTCTCCGACCACCGCAAGCATCACGCCCACTCGGACGTCGAGGGCGATCCGCACTCCCCCCACGTCGGCAGTGGCGCGGGCCTCATGGGCATCGCGCGCGGGTTCTGGCACTCGCACGTCGGCTGGCTGTTCCGCACCAAGGGCCTCGTCGTCCGCACCAAGTACGGCCGCGATCTGCTCGAGGACACGATCATCCGCAACGTCGACCGCCTCTACTTCGTCTGGGTCGCGCTCGGCTTCGTCGTGCCGTTCGCCGTCGGCTACCTGCTCGACGGCTTCCGCGGCGGTGTGGAGGCGACGGTCTGGGGTGGCCTCGTGCGCATCGCGGTGTTCCAGCACATCACCTGGAGCGTCAACTCGATCTGCCACATGTTCGGCCGGCGCGACTTCGACGTGCGCGACGAGAGCCGCAACAACTGGGTGCTCGCCCTGCCCTCGCTCGGCGAGGCCTGGCACAACAACCACCACGCCTTCCCGTCCTCGGCCGTGCACGGCCTCGGGAAGCGCCAGTTCGACCTCTCCGCGCTCGTGATCCGCGGCCTCGAGCGCATCGGCGTGGTCTGGGACGTCAAGGTGCCCGACATGACGAGCCAGACGCGACGCCGCGCCGCCGCTGACGCCGCGTAGAGGTTCTCACCCCTAGGAAACTGCTCGCGTGAGCGAGCACGACCAGGCCCGTCGCACGGCGGTCGCCTTGACGGGCGTCTTCGTCATCTCGTTCTCGGCGATCATCGTGCGCGCCGCCGGGGTTGCGCCAGGCACCGCCGCGGCGCTGCGCTGCATCTACGCACTGCCGCTGCTGCTCGTGATCGCCGCGCGCTCGCCGGTGCCGTCCCGCCGAGCGCTCGTGCCGGCCGTGGCGGGCGGTCTGGTGCTCGGCATCAACCTCGTGTTCTGGCATCACGCGATCGACCGCATCGGCGCCGGCTTCGCGACGGTGCTCGCCAACACGCACGTGATGTTCGTGCTCGCCGGCGTCCTCCTGGCCGGCGGCGCCGTCGCCCGTCGTTCGCTGCTCGCGCTCCCGCTCCCGCTCGCCGGCGTGGCGCTGATCGGCGGGTTCGGATCGGCGGCCCACCTCGACGGTCTCGGCGTGGCGCTCGCTCTCGTCGCGGGCGCGGCGTATGCGGCGTTCCAGCTCTTCTTCGATCGCTCGATCCGGCTCGCGGGCGGCATCGCCTGGCCGCTCTTCGCAGCGACGGCCGGCGCGGCGTGCTCGGCGCTCGCGGCGGCGATCGTGAGCGGAGAAGAGCTCGTGCCGGGACTCTCGGGCCAGGCCTGGATGGTGCTGCTTGCGCTCGGGCCCCAGACGCTCGGCTGGCTGCTGATCGCGCACGGCGTCGTCCGCCTGCGCGCGTTCGCGGTGTCCCTCATGCTCACGGTGCAGCCCGTGCTCACGACGATCTGGGGCATTCTCGCCTTCAGCGAGGGCATGCATCCGCTGCAGGCCGTGGGCGTCGTCCTCGTGCTCGGCGGCGTCCTGATCGCGCGGCCCTCGCCGCCCCCTGCTCGGAGCGCCGTCTCGGTCTCCGCCTAGGGCCGGCCGAGACGGGCTTCCGGATGCGCCCGGCACGAATCGAACGTGCGACCTCAGCCTCCGCAGGGCTGCGCTCTATCCCCTGAGCTACGGGCGCCCTTCAGCCACTCTACCAGCGTCCCGAGCGGGCACGCGCGCTCCGCGGGCGTCGACTGCGACGAGCGCCGCGCCGTCACCGACCGTGCGGCGCACGTAGCCGAGGGCCGCGGCGCCGCCCTCGGGCACGCCCGCGGCGCTCGTCAACCGGCCGACCTCGCGCTCGCCGTCGACCAGGGTCGCCGGCAGCGCCGGCACCTCGTCCAGGTGCAATCTCCGCAGCTCGCGATTGGCGTGGCCGCGGTGCGCGAGGCGCACGACCGGCTCCTGGCCGATGTAACAGCCCTTCGTGAAGGAGACCGCCCGCTCCACGACGCCGGCCTCGGCCGGCAGGTTCGAGCCGTCGAAGTCGACGCCGAAGCGCGGCACGCCGCGCTCGATGCGCAGCGTCTCTCGCGTGTCCGCGCCGATCGGGACGGCGCCCTCGGCGAGAACCGCGTCCCACGCCGTCCGCGAGGCCTCGGGAGTCGCCAGCAGGAGCGCGCCGAGCGGCCCCGCGTGCCAGCCCTGGGCGGGGGTGGCGAGCGGCCGCTCGAGCAGCGTGCGCTCGCCCGTGACGACGGCGATGTCGACGCGGGAGGCCAGGCGGTAGCGGCGCAGCATGGCCGCGAGATCCTCGTGCGCGGCCGGCTCGCAGGCGCACACGTAGGAGTCCTCGTCCTCGCGCACGATCCAGGCGTCGGCGATCGGCTTGCCCTTGGGCGTGAGCGCGAGTCCGTACTGGCCGGCGCCGACGGCGAGTCCCTCGACGTCGCTCGTGACGACGTTCTGCAGCAGGCGCGTCGCGTCGCGGCCCGCGACGCGCACGAAGGCGAGGTCCGAGTGCTCGTACACGGCCCCGCCGCTGCGAGCAGCGGCCAGGTGATCGCGCACGGGGATTGCGGCACTCACGCCCGCAGCGTAACGCCACGCGGCGCTGGGCTACCGTAGCGCCATGGGACTCTTCCGCTCCGTGGCCGAACGCAAGGCGGGCGCGCTCGGGATCGACGCAGCGCGCCTTCCGCCGGGGCAGTACGCCACCGCCAAGTGGCCGGTACTGCAGGCCGGCTCGATTCCGCGCCCGGCCGACCTCGCGACCTGGACGTTCCGCACGTCGGGCGCCGTCGAGCGGCCGCTCGAACTCTCATGGGACGCATTCCGCGCGTTGCCCTCCAGCGAGATCCGCACCGACATCCACTGCGTCACGCGCTGGTCGCGCTTCGACATGACGTTCCGTGGCGTCCCGTTCCGCGAGCTCCTGCGGCTCACGCGCCCGCTCGCCGACGTGCAGCACGTCATCAGCCACGGCGAGCAGGGCTACACGGCCAACCTGCCGCTCGCCGTGATGGACGACGACGACGTGCTGCTCGCCTACGAGGCCGACGGCGAGCCGCTGCCGCTCGAACACGGCTATCCCCTGCGGCTCGTCGTGCCCAAGCGCTACTTCTGGAAGTCGACGAAGTGGCTGCGCGGCCTCGAGTTCTCGGCCCAGGATCAGCCCGGCTACTGGGAGCGGTACGGCTACCACAACGACGCCGACCCGTTCCTCGAGCAGCGCACCGTCTTCTAGGCGGTCAGACGCTCGGCAACACGCCGAGCAGGAGGCGCTCGGTCGCATCGAGGTGCTCGCGCATCGCGAGGCGAGCGCCTTCGCCGTCCCCCTCCGCGATCGCGGCGAGCACACGCCGGTGGTGGGCGGTCGAGCCGACGAGGGCCTCCGACTGCCGCGGCACCGAGTCGAGCAGATTCGCCACCTCCGCGCGCACCTCGGTCACACCGGCCACGAGGCGGGGCGAGCGCGCGATGTGGGCGAGCAGGACGTGGAAGCGCCCGTCCGCGGCGCGGAAGAGGTCGTAGGTCTCGGGCGTCGCGTTGGCCTCGCAGCGCTCGATCACGGCGGCGAGCTCGGCGATCTGCGCCTCGCTTGCGCGCTCGGCCGCGAGCTCGGCCGCGCCGAGCTCGAGACAGCGCCGGTAGGCGAGCAGGTCGCGCACGCCGTCGCCGTCGAGCGAGAGCATGCCGGGCGCGGGCCCCGTGGGCAGCTGCTGCGCGACGAAGACGCCGCCGCGGCGCCCACGGCGGGCTTCGAGGTAGCCGGCGTCGTAGAGCAGGCGCAACGCCTCGCGCACGGTCGAGCGCGAGAGCGCGAGCTGCTCGGCGAGCCTGCGCTCCGGTGGCAGGCGCTCCCCGGGAGCGAGCAGACCGAGCTTGATCGCACGGCCCAATCGCTCGACGAGCTGCTCGAACGCGTTGACAGTGCGGATGGGGCGAAAGATCTCGCCACGGGCGTCGGACTCGGGAGCCGAGACTACGCCGGTTCCCGGATGGTCGTCAGCCACCGGCGGAAGGTATCACGCGTCACGAACTCGACGACGCATGGCCGACCGCCGACTCACGTATCCTGGCCGTCCGATGACGATCGACACCGATCTCACGCGTGCCGTGCGCGCTGCCGTCGCGAGCGGGGCGAGCAGCGATGACTTCGGCGCCATCCCCGTCCCCGCCACCTACGTGGGGGCCTATCTCCGCGCCGAAGACGCCGAGACGATCGGCAAGCTCCCACGCGGGGAGAAGCGCCCGTCGCTCGCGCTGCGGGTGGGCGAGGTGCCCACGCCGGAGCTGGCTCCGGATGAGGTCCTGATCGCGAGCTTCGCCTCGAGCGTGAACTACAACACCGTATGGTCGGCGATCTTCGAGCCCGTGCCCACGTTCGCGTTCCTCAAGCGGCTGGCCAAGACCCATGGCTACGGCAAGCGCCACGACCTGCCGACGCACGTCGTCGGCTCGGATGCCTGCGGCGTCGTGCTGCGCACCGGCGCTGCGGTGAGCCGCTGGAAGCCCGGCGATCGCGTCCTCGTGCACCCGAACTACGTCGCGCTCGAGGAGCCCCAGGGCCACGACGATGCGATTCTCGACCCCGACCAGCGCGTCTGGGGCTTCGAATGCAACTTCGGCGGCATGGGCGAGGTGTGCGTGGCACGCGGCGACCAGCTGATGCCCAAGCCCGAGCATCTGACGTGGGAAGAGGCGGCCTCGATGCCGCTGGTCAACTGCACGGCCTACCGCATGCTCGTCTCGCCCCACGGCGCGAGCATGCGCCAGGGCGACGTCGTCCTCGTCTGGGGCGCGGGCGGGGGCCTCGGCGGGTTCGCGCTGCAGCACGTACTGGCCGGCGGGGGCTATCCGGTGTGCGTCGTCTCGAGCGAGGCCAAGGCGCAGAAGTGCCGCGAGGCGGGCGCCGAGTGGATCATCAACCGCGGCGACGAGGACTACCGGTTCTGGGATCCGGAGACCGGGCAGCAGAACCCGCGCGAGCACCTCCGCCTCGGCAAGCGCATCCGCGAGCTCAGCGCGGGCCGCGACGTCGACATCGTGTTCGAGCACCCGGGCCGCGACACGTTCGGCGCCAGCGTCTTCGTGACGCGCAGAGGCGGCAAGATCGTCACCTGCGCGTCCACCACCGGCTTCATGCACGAGTTCGACAACCGCTACCTGTGGATGTTCGCGAAGACGATCGTCGGCTCGCACCTCGCCAACTACCGCGAGGGCTGGGCCGCCAACGAGCTCTGCCGGGCGGGCAGGACGCACCCCATCCTGAGCCGGAGCTATCCGCTGCACGAGGCAGGCCAGGCCTGCGACGACGTGCACGACAACGCCCACCTCGGCAAGGTCGGCGTGCTCTGCATGGCGGACGGAGAGGGCGAGGGCGTGCTCGACGACGAGCTGCGGGCCCGCCATCTGCCCGCAATTACCCGCTTTCGCAGCTGATATCCTGGGCTCTGAGGCGAGCGTGAGCTCGCTCCACATCAAGAGAGGCTGAGGGTCCCGGCCCGTTGACGCCTCGGCAACCTGCTCGTGAGGCAAGGTGCCAATCCCGGGCTGGATGTCGGGCGAAAGGAGACTCCGCGTGCAAGCCACCGCCACACGAACCAGCTTTCTCGAGCGCCTCGAGCGCGGCGACGTGCTGATCGCCGACGGGGCGACCGGCACGACCTGCCAGCGCATGGGCCTCCCGCTCGGCGTCGCCCCCGAGGAGTGGGTGCTGACCGAGCCCGAGCGCATCCTCGAGCTGCACCGGGGCTTCGCGCAGGCCGGTTCCGACATCGTGCTCACCTGCAGCTTCGGCGGCACGGGCCTCCGGCTGGCCGACGGCCCGTTCGCCGGCAGGGCGAGGGAGCTCAACCGCCGCGCGGCCGAGCTGGCGCGCGAGGCGGTGGGCAACTCCGTGCTCGTGGCCGGCTCGCTCGGCCCGACGGGGCAGCTCTGCGAGCCGCTCGGCACGCTCACGCACGACGAGGCGGCCGACTCCTACGCCGAGCAGGCCGAGGCGCTCGCCGAAGGCGGGGCCGATCTGCTGGTGCTCGAGACGATGTTCTGCCCGAACGAGGCCGGCGCGGCCGTCGACGGCGTGCGCCGGGCGACGGACCTGCCCTTCGTGCTCGCATTCTCGTTCGACCGCGGCACCCGCACGATGATGGGCACGACGACCGCCGAGGTCGTCGCGCTGGCCGTCGAGCAGGGCGCGGCCGCCGTCGGCGCCAACTGCGGCACGAGCCTCGAGGCGATGTCGGCGATCGTGCGCGAGCTCGCCGCCGCGGCTCCGGGCCTTCCGCTCTGGGTCAAGCCGAACGCGGGCCTCCCGCGCATGACCGGCGATTCGGCCGTCTACGACGTGACGCCCGAGCAGCTCGGCGAGGCCGCGCGCTCCTACGTCGAGGCCGGCGCGCGCATCGTGGGCGGCTGCTGCGGATCGACGACCGAGCACGTACGGGCGATCGCCGAGGCGGTCAGGCGCCCGTAGCCGCGGCGGCGAAGGCGGCCTCGGCCGCCTCGCCGAAAAGCACGAAGCGCACGAGCTCGATGTCCGGCAAGTGCTTCAATGCCGCCCGCGTCGTTGCGATGGCGAGCGGCGCCGCGAGCTCGATCGGATAGCCGTACACGCCGGTCGAGATCGCCGGAAACGCGATCCGCCGGCACTCGAGCGACGCGGCGACGTCGAGCGAGCGCCGGTGGCAGGACGCGAGCAGATCGGGTTCGCCGCGCTCACCGCCGCGCCACACCGGCCCCACCGTGTGGATCACATAGCGGGCCGGCAGTCGCCCGCCCGTCGTCGCCCTGGCGTCGCCGGTCACGCACCCGCCGAGCAGCCGGCACGCGGCGAGGATCTCGGGCCCGCCGGCGCGATGGATGGCGCCATCGACCCCGCCCCCGCCGAGCAGCGACTCGTTGGCGGCGTTGACGATCGCATCGACGACCTGCTCGGTGATGTCGCCGCGGATGATCTCGATGCGACCGGTCATGCCTCCGTCAGCATAGATTTCGCCGATGCGCCTCCGCCGATCCTGCCTCGCCGTCCCCGGCTCGAACCCCAAGATGCTGGCCAAAGCGTCCGCGCTGCCTGCCGACATGGTCTTTCTCGACCTCGAGGACGCCGTCGCGCCGCTCGAGAAGAACGACGCCACCCGCCAGAACGTCGTCGACGCCCTGACCGGCCACGAGTGGGCTGCACCGACGCGCGTCGTGCGCGTCAACGGGATCGACACGACGTGGTGCTTCCGCGACATCCTCTACGTCGTCCGGGGCGCACGGGAATCGCTCGACTGCATCATGCTGCCCAAGGTCCAGGGGCCCGATCACGTCGCATTCGCCCACCACCTGCTCACCCAGCTCGAAGGCGAGCTCGGCATGACGAAGCGCATCGGCCTCGAGATCCAGATCGAGAGCGCACGCGGGGCCGAGAGCCTGCCGGCGATCGCCGACGCCTCGGATCGCATCGAGACGATCATCTTCGGACCCGGCGACTATGCCGCCGACCTCGGGATCCCGCAGCTCAGCGTCGGGGCCCTCGACGAGCTCTACCCGGGTGACCAGTGGCACTACATCCTCTCGCGCATCGTGATCACGGCGCGGGCACGCGGCCTTCAGGCGATCGACGGCCCCTACGCGGCGATCCGCGACCTCGAGGGGTTTCGCACGGTGGCGGAGCGCGCCGCGCGTCTCGGCTGCGACGGCAAATGGGCGCTGCACCCGGACCAGATCGCGATCCTCAACGAGGTCTACCGGCCGTCCCAGGCGCAGTTCGACCGCGCCGAGGCACTGCTCGCCGCCTACCGCCTCGCGACCGAGGGCGAGCGCCGCGGCGCGGTCATGTGGGAGGGCGAGATGATCGACGAGGCCTCGCGCAAGATGGCCGAGCAGATCGCCGGGCGCGGCCGCGCGGCCGGCATGAGCGGCTCCGCACCCTGAGTCGCTAGGGGAGCGCGCGTCGCGCGGCGACGCGCGTGGCGAGCGAGACGCACACGATCCACACCGCGGCGGCCACGGAGACGTGCGCGAGGACGGCCCACCACGGAAGCTGGTTGTGCCACTGGTACTCGCCGATGAAGGCCTGCAGCGGCAACAGCAGGATCAGCGCGAGTGCGAGCCCCCGCCAGCGGTCGGGTCGCCACGACCCGTACTGCAGCACGAGCAGCAGCACCGCGGCGATGACGATGTAGGTCGTCGCGACGCGGACATGGATGTAGGTGCTGTCGAGCAGATTGCCCATGCGGCGGATGTCCTGGCCGCCCGCATGGGGTCCCGCGGCGGTCGAGAAAGCGCCGCTCACGATCAGCGCGAACGCTCCGGCGACGGTGGCCCGCGCGAGCCACGCGAGCCACGACGGCACCGCCGTCGCAGCGCCCGCTGCCATGCGCGCGTAGAGCACCGCAGCGAGGCCGGTCGCGAGGACGGCCACGAGGAAGTGGCTCATCACGAGCAACGGGTTGAGGTTGAGCAGCACCGTCACGGCGCCCAGGGGGATCTGGACGAAGGTCAGCACGGCGGCGCCGCCGGCCAGCCTGCGGGCCGTGCGATCACCGACCTGACGCGCCGAGAGGTACGCGATCACCGCCGTGACGATCCCCGCCAGGGCGAGCGCGCGATTCGAGAACTCGATCACCGGGTGGTAGTTGAAGGGCGGCACGGGCTGGCCCTTGCAGAGCGGCCAGTCGGGGCACCCGAGGCCCGAGCCGGTGAGGCGGACGAACGCCCCCGAGGCGATGTTGAGGAACATCGCGAGCACGAGCAGGCGCGCGATGAGCGCGAACTGGCGGGCATCCTGTGCCAGCACGCGCCGGCGGGCCCGCTCCGCATACCCTGCCGCTCCCGTCAGCGCCGCCATCGGGGACAGACTAGAGGTGGTCGCCGAGTCGAGAGCGCATTGGCATCAGGCGGGAGCGATGACTTTGGCCTCGCCGTCCACGACGAGCGTGTCGCCCACGAACGCGCGCGTCGAGAGGCGCGCGCCGCGGCGCTCCGGGTCGTACGCGAGCACCTCGACCTCGACGCGGACGACATCGCCGGGGCGCACGGGAGCACGGAACTTGAGCGCCTGGGAGAGGTAGACCGAGCCGTGCCCGGGGAGATCGTTGCCGATCACCGCCGAGATGAAGGCCGCGGTGATCATGCCGTGCGCGATCCGGCCCCCGAAAGGCGTCTGAGCGGCGAAGTCGTCGTCGAAATGCAGCGGGTTACGGTCGGTCGAGGCCTCGCCGAAGAGCTCGATCGTGCGGTCGTCGACGGGAAACTCCTGCACTGCGCGCTGTCCGGCTGCGATCGTCATGTCGTCAGGCTACTGCGACCTGCGCGATACTGCAGCTGATGGCCGTCACCCTCGACACCCTCGCCCGGCCCGTGCGCGATCTGCGCATCTCGGTCACGGACCGCTGCAACTTCCGCTGCGTCTACTGCATGCCGAAGGAGGTCTTCGGCAAGCAGTTCGAGTTCCTGCGCCGCGAGCAGCTGCTGACGTTCGAGGAGATCGAGCGGCTGACGCGCTCGTTCGCGGGTATGGGCGTGGAGAAGCTCCGCATCACCGGCGGCGAGCCGCTCGTACGCCGCGGAGTCGACGAGTTGATCGGCCGCCTCGCCGCCGTGCCGGGCATCCGCGACGTCACGCTGACGACGAACGGCTCGCTCCTGGCACGCATGGCGCAGCGCCTCGCCGACGCCGGCCTGAACCGCGTGACGGTGTCGCTCGACTCGCTCGACGACGCGACGTTCCGCGCGATGAACGACGTCGACTTCCCCGTGGGGGACGTGCTCGAGGGCATCGACGCCGCGCTCGCAGCAGATCTCGGGCCGGTCAAGGTCAACATGGTGGTCAAGCGCGGCACGAACGACCACGGCATCCTCGAGATGGCCGAGCGCTTCCGTGGCACGGGCGTGATCCTGCGCTTCATCGAATACATGGACGTCGGCGCGACCAACGGCTGGCAGCTCGACGAGGTCGTGCCGTCGGCCGAGATCGTGCGCGCGATCGGCGAGCAGTGGGCGCTCGAGCCCGTCGAGCCCGGCTACCGCGGCGAAGTGGCATCGCGCTACCGCTACCTCGACGGCGCGGGCGAGATCGGCCTCATCTCGTCGGTCACGCAGCCGTTCTGCCACGACTGCACGAGGGCTCGGCTCTCGGCCGAGGGCAAGCTCTACACCTGCCTCTTCGCGAGCCGCGGGCACGACCTGCGCGCACTCGTGCGCGGCGAGCTCTCCGACGGCGAGCTCGACGAGCAGCTGCGCGGCCTCTGGCGCGCGCGCGCCGACCGCTACTCGGAGTTGCGCACGCAGGGCACGGCGCTCGACCAGCCCAAGGTCGAGATGTCGCACATCGGCGGGTAACGCCCGGGGAATTACGCCGAGGTGTGGGAGGCGCGCTCGTCGCGGGCGCGCCCGACGAGCAGTTCCATGCGGACGCGCTCGCGGCGCGTGCCCTCGCCTGCGTGCGTTGCGTGCGCGTCCGTGCGTTGCTTGAGCGGCGTGGCGACGCGAACACGCTCGGCACGCCGGGTGGCGTCGGCGAGAGAGCGGGGCGAGGGGGTCACCAGGGCCATTCGCTCAAGGTACGGCACGTCGTGCCATAAGTGAAATCGTCTTATGTGATGTGATTGATAAGCTTTCACTATGACAAGTGTCGCCGGACTCGAGAGCTTCCTCGCCGTCGCCCGCTGCGGCAACCTCACGGAGGCCGCGCGCGAGCTGCACGTCACGCAGCCGGGTCTGACGGCGCGCCTCCAGCGCCTCGAGGCCGAGCTCGGCACCGATCTGCTCGTGCGGCTGCCGCGCGGCGTCAGGCTCACGGCGGCCGGTCATGCACTGCTGCCGTATGCCGAGCGCGCGGTCGAGAGCCTCGAGCAGGGCGCGGCGGCCGTGCGCGATCTCGCGCGCGGCACGGGAGGCCGGATCGAGATCGGCGCCGCGCCGGCCGTCAGCACCTACGTCCTCCCGCGTGCGCTGCAGCGCTTCGCGGCGGATCACCCGGCGGTCGCGCTCGGCGTGCGCACGGGGCACTCGGAGGAGCTCCTCGCGCTGGTCCTCTCCGAGCAGATCCAGATCGCCATCGTGCGCGCGCTGCGCCATCCGGAGATCGAGAGCACCTCGCTCTACGAGGACGAGGTCGTGCTCGCCACCCATCCCGCGCACCCGCTCGCGGGGGACCACGCCGTGCGGGTCGAGCAGCTCGGTGACCAGGATCTGATCCTCTTCGACCCGTCGTCGAGCTACCACGAGCTCACGAGCGCGATGTTCCGCGCGGCGGGGGTCTCGCCGCGCGGCACGATGGTGCTCGATTCGATCGATGCCGCGAAGCGCATGGTCCAGCTCGGGCTCGGCATCGCTCTGTTGCCGCGCAGCGCCCTCCACGACGAGCTCGGCGACGGATCGCTCGCCGCGATCGCCGTGGTCTCGAGCGCGCCCGTGCGGCGGCAGATCGTCGCCATCCGGCGGCGCGACGCCGGCGACCTCGCGCCGGCGCTCGCCGCGCTCGTGCGCTGCGTGCGCGACGTCGCCGCGTAGGCGGAACGACCCCTTAGCGGGACTTGTACTCGCCGAAGGTCTCGCGCATCGCGCCGCACATCTCGCCCAGCGTGGCGCGCGCGCGCACCGCGGCGACGATCGCCGGGAGCGCGTTCACCTCGGCCCGCTCGCAGTCGGCGCGCAGGGCGCGCAGGGCCTCCTCGACCGCCGCCGTGTCGCGTGCGGCGCGCACGGCGGCGAGCCGTGCGAGCTGACCGCCCGCGAGCGCGGGATCGACCTGGAACGAGGCGGGCTCGGGGTCGTCACCCTCGCGGTAGCGGTTGACGCCGACCACGACGCGCTCACCGGACTCGAGCGCCATTTCGGCCCGGTAGGCCTCCTCGTCGATCGCGCGCTGGTAGAAGCCGGTCTCGACGGCGGCGATCGCTCCGCCGATCCGCTCCACCTCGGCGAGCAGAGCCCACGCGCGCCGCTCGAGATCGTCGGTGAGCGCCTCGACGTACCACGATCCGCCGAGCGGATCGGCCGTGTCGGTCACGCCGATCTCCTCGGCGAGGATCTGCTGCGTGCGCACGGCGAGCGTCTGCGCGTGCTCGGTGGGGATCGCGATCGCCTCGTCGTAGCACGAGAGCGCGAGCGACTGGACGCCGCCGAGCACCGCCGCGAGCGCCTGGAGTGCCGCGCGCACGATGTTGTTCTCGGGCTGCTGCAGGGTCAGCGTCGAGCCGCCGGTCTGCGTGTGCGTGCGCAACTGCAGCGAGCGCGCATCGGCGGCGCCGAAGCGGTCGCGCATGATCGTGGCCCACATGCGGCGCAGCGCGCGGTACTTCGCGATCTCCTCGAAGAAGTTCGTGTGCGTGTTGAAGATCCACGAGAGCCGCGGTGCGAAGTCGTCGACCGGTATGCCGCGGGCGAGCACCGCCTCGACGTAGGCGATCGCGTTGGCGAACGCGAACGCCATCTCCTGCACGGCCGTCGAGCCCGCCTCGCGCATGTGGTAGCCCGAGAGCGAGATGGCGTTGAAGCGCGGCGCCTCGGCGGCGCACCAGGCGACGAGATCGGCCGCCAGGCGCAGGCTCGGGCGTGGCGGGTAGATGTAGGTGCCGCGGGCCACGTACTCCTTGAGCACGTCGTTCTGCGCCGTGCCGCGGACCGCACCGGCGGGCACGCCCTGCAGCTCGGCAGCGACGACGTACATGGCCACGAGGACGGCGGCCGGCGCGTTGATCGTCATCGAGGTGGAGACCTGGTCGAGCGGGATCCCCTCGAACAGCGCCACGACGTCGTCCAGCGAGTCGATCGCCACGCCGACGCGGCCGACCTCGCCGAGCGAGCGCGGGTCGTCGGAGTCGAGGCCCATCTGCGTCGGCAGGTCGAACGCGACGGAGAGGCCCGGCTGGCCCTGCGCGAGCAGGAAGCGGAACCGCGCGTTGGCCTCCGCGGCCGAGCCGTAGCCGGCGTACTGCCGGATCGTCCAGGGCCGCGTGCGATAGCCGTCGCCGCGCAGACCGCGTGTGAACGGGAACTCGCCCGGTGCGCCGATGTGTGCGGGATCGACCGCGTCGCCGGGCCCGTAGACCGGGCGCACCTCGATGCCCGAGGTGGTCTGCCGGCTGTCGCTCACGCCTCGGCGCCGACGAGCACGACCATCTTCCCGAGATGCGCGTTCTCGCGCATCATCTGGTGCGGTTCGGGGCACTCCTCGAACGGGAACGTGCGGGAGAGTACGGGCAGGATCTTGCGTTGCGCGATCAGCTGATTGGCCCGGTAGGCCTGGTAGGCGTTCGCGAAGTGCGAGCCGATGATCGTCTTCTGGCGCATCCAGAGGTAGCGCACGTCGAAGGTCAGCGAGAAGCCCGAGGTGGCGCCGCAGGTCACGATCTTGCCGAACGTCCGGCACACGAACACGCTCGTGAAGAACGTCGCCGAGCCGACGTGCTCGAACACGATGTCGCAGTCGACGCCGCCCGTCGCCTCGCGGATCGCCTTGCCGAAGCGCTTCACCTCGTCGAGGTTCGGCTCGCCGGCATCGTCGCTGAGGGCGAAGTCGCGCCGGTTGATGACCGCGTGGGCCCCCAGGCGCCGGCAGAGATCGGCCTTGTCCTCGCTCGAGACGACCGCGATCGCATTGGCGCCGCAGAGGCGGCAGAGCTGGATCGCCATCGACCCGAGCCCGCCACCGGCGCCCCACACGAGCACGTTGTGCCCGGCCTCCATGGCCGCCTGGTCGACCAGCATCCGGTAGGCCGTGAAGTAGACGAGTCCGTACGACGCCGCCTCCGCCCAGGTCAGGTGCTGCGGCTTGGGCAGCAGCTGCTGCGCCTGTACGAGGCAGTAGTCGGCGAACGATCCCCAGTTGGACTCGTACGCCCAGATCTTCTGCTGCGAGCACGCCATCGGGTCGAGCCCGTTGCACTCGGGGCACTCGCCGCAGCTCTGATTGCAGTGCACGACGACCTCGTCGCCCGCCTTCCAGCGCGTCACGCCCGGCCCGACCGCGGCCACGATCCCCGAAGCGTCGGAGCCGCCGATGTGGAAGTCGTCCCCGGTGTAGCGGAAGACCTGCACCGGCTGGCCGAGACAGGCCCAGACGTTGTTGTAGTTCACGCCCGCCGCCATGACCTGCACCACGACCTCGCCCGGCCCCGGTTGCGGTGTCGCGACGGTCTCGAGACGCATGGCGTCGCGCGGCTCGCCCAGGCGATCCGGGCGGATCACCCAGGCGCGCATGCTGGCCGGCGGCTGCGTCATCGCACGATCGTACTCCAGCGCCGGAGCGGTCAGAAGCGGCCGGTGCTCAGCTCGCGCGGCGGCGGGGCGGGATGCCCTTCATCACGAGCTGGCCGCAGGCGGCCTCGATGCCGCGGCCGCGCGAGACGCGGTACGAGGTGCCGATCGCGCCCTTCTCGAGCTCGCCGCGGAAGCGCCGCACCGCGGCGTCGTCGGCCGCGACGTACTCCGTGCCGGTCGGGTTGTAGGCGATCAGATTGACGTGGTAGGCGCCCGGGCCGCCCTTCGCGAGCAGCGCCACGAGCTGGCGCGCCTGCTGGGAGCTGTCGTTGACGCCCGAGAGCAGGAGGTACTCGATGAAGACCCGGCGGCGCGTCTTCTCGCGATAGCGGCGGCAGGCCTGCATCAGCTCGGAGATCGGATAGCGCTTCGTGACCGGCATCAGCTTGCTGCGCAGCTCGTCGTCGGGCGCGTGCAGCGAGAGCGCGAGCTTGACCTGCATCGGCTCGTCGCCGAGCTTGTCGATGCCCGGGATCCAGCCCGCCGTGGAGATCGCGATCTGGCGCGCGCCGAGCCCGTAGGCATCGGGCGAGTTGATGGTGCGGATCGCCGAGAGCACGTTGTCGTAGTTGTGGAACGGCTCGCCCATGCCCATCATCACGACGTTCGAGATGCGCGTGTCCTGCTCGTCGCGGAGCAGGCGGGCGAGGCGCAGGAGCTGCTCGCTGATCTCGTCCGGTGTCAGGTTGCGGCCCAGGCCCATGCGGCCCGTGGCGCAGAACGTGCAGGCGAGCGCGCAGCCCGACTGCGACGAGAGGCAGACGGTGCGGCGCGGCCCGTGGCTCATGGCCACGGCCTCGAGCGGGTAGCCGTCGTGCGTGCGCAGCTGCAGCTTGATCGTGCCGTCCTCGGCACGCTGCGCGGCCTGCTCGGTCAGGGTCTGCAGCGGCGCCTCGCTCTCGAGCCGCTCGCGCAGCGCCTTCGGGAGCGCCGTGACCTCGTCCCAGCTCTGGGCGAGCTCCGCGTAGACGGCGTGCGTGAGCTGCCGCGTGCGGTAGGCGGGCGCACGCTCCTTCTCGAGCACGTCGATGGCCGTCTGCAACGTCATGGGGCGGGCACCGAGGCCAGGAGCTCGGCGGCGGTCGGCGCCGGCACACCGAGCTCGACGAGACCGCTGTCGAGGGGAGCGCCGCTGGCGACGGCCACGACCGACGCCGTGTCGAGACCGGAAGCGGCCGAGATGTCGGTGGAGCCGAGCGGCGCCGCGGCGACCGGCGGCGGCGCGCTCGGGATGGCGGCGAACGGGTTGAGATGGCCCTGCCAGGCCTGAAGGTAGTCGTACGGCGGCACGGCCCACTTGCCGCCGGGGTGGATCTCGAAGTGGAGGTGGGTCGGGCCGCCCGCGGCATCGCCCGTGTTGCCGACAAAGCCGACGACGTCGCCGGCGTTGACATGGGCGCCGTTGACGGCGATCGGCGAGTAGGCCGACATGTGCGCGTAGTAGAACCAGTTGCCGGCAGTGTCCTCGACCCAGAGCCGCCAGCCACCGAAGCGGTTCCAGCCGACGTTGTGGAGCACGCCGGACTGCACCGCGACGAGGGGCGTTCCGGCGGGCGCGAACAGGTCGCTGCCCTCGTGGAATCCCGTGTCGGCGCGGAAGTTGCCGAAGTCGTGACCGTAGTGGGCACCCCCCGCGACCGGGAACACGTAGCTCGGCGAGGTGAGCTGCTTGTAGTGGACCGGGTCGATCGGCGGGGTCAGCGTGAACCCTCCCGGCGGCGGCGCCTCGATGCCGGTCGGCGTGAAGCCGTCGCCCGAGTCGGTCGGCGTCCCGTCACTCGCGGGGAGGGGGACGACCGGAACGGCGAGCTGGAGCGGGTCGCTCGTGGCCGACCCTCCGCGCGCACCCGGAGCGGAGGCGGCCGGCGTCACGGCGGTCCCCGGAGTGCTCGTCGCCGTCGCGCCGGCGCCCGCCGATGCGGCATCCGCGTACCCCAGGAGCACCTCCGTGCCCGCCGGCAGGTCGTGCCAGTCGGAGGTCAGGTGGACGTGCAGCCCGACCTCGGAGCCGTGATATGCGCCGTCGGAGCTGACGACGCGGCGCTCATCGATCGCCGCCCAGCCGACGCCCGGAATCGGGAACTGCCCGCCGGGCTGCACCGAGACGGCCGCCCCGGCGACGACGAGGCCGGTCACGGCGCCGCCGAAGGTCCCGGTGGCGGTCGCGTTGCGCCCGTCGGCGAACGCTTTCGCGCTGATGGCGTCGGCGGTCACGAGCCCGCCCAGGAGGCTGATGCCGCTGAGCTCCGCGTGCGCGTAGACCTGGCCGCCGCTGAGCGCGGACCCGGCGGTGTAGTCGTGCACCGAGACCAGGTCGCGGTAGGCGTACGAGCCGGCCGGCGAGGCGAGCGTCCCGCTCGACTGCGCGCCCGGCACGTTGATCAGCACCGCGTAGGCCGAGCGCTTGACACCGGCCGCGGTGCCAGAACCCGAGGCCACGCCGACGGCAAGCGCGGCCACGCCCGCGATCGCGAGCACAGGGACGCACAACAGCGCCCGCGCACGGATCGCCCGGAGACCAGACACCCGGGAAGGATAGCCGTACCCACTCGGGCAGAACGACCAGGGCCGTTGGCTGGACGCGCTCTCCGCCGCTTGGCTATCGTCAGGCGACGCGCCGGCGGTCGAGCGGAGGAGTGCACATGGAAGGTCAGAGGCAGGCGATCGAGGCGCTCCTCGAAGAGCGGCGGACGTTTCCGCCGCCCGCGGCGTTCCGTGCGCGGGCGCGCGTCTCGGACGGGTCGCTATATGCCGAGGCCGACGCCGACCCGGTGGGGTTCTGGATGTCGCGCGCGCTCTCCGAGCTGACCTGGTACCAGGAGCCCACGCAGGCCCTCGACGATTCCAACCCGCCGTTCTTCAAGTGGTTCGCAGACGGCGAGCTCAACGCCTCGGTCAACTGCCTCGATCGCCATCTCTCGGCCGGCGGCGGCGACAAGACGGCCTACATCTGGGTCGGCGAGCCGGGCGACGAGCGCATCATCAGCTATCGCGAGCTGCATGACGAGGTCAACCGCCTCGCCAACGTGCTGCGGGAGTTCGGCGTCGTCAAGGGCGACCGCGTCGCGATCTACCTCGGCATGGTCCCCGAGCTGCCGATGGCGCTCCTGGCGTGCGCGCGCATCGGCGCCGCGCACTCGGTCGTGTTCGGCGGCTTCTCGGCGCAGTCCCTCGCCGGCCGCATCAACGACGCGGAGTGCAAGGTGCTGATCACCGCCGACGGCGGCTGGCGGAAGGGCGGGATCGTGCCGCTCAAGCAGGCCGCCGACGATGCCCTCGCCGACTGCCCGTCGATCGAGCACGTGCTCGTCGTACGCCGCACCGAGCAGGAGATCGGCTGGGTCGAGGGCCGCGACCACTGGTACCACGACCTCGTCCCCGCGGCCGCCGACTGGTGCGAGCCCGAGCGCATGAACGCCGAGGACATGCTGTTCCTGCTCTACACCTCGGGCACGACGGCGAAGCCGAAGGGGATCCTCCACACGACCGCGGGCTACCTGCTCGGCACGAAGGTCACCCACGAGCTCGTCTTCGACATCCGCGACGACGACGTCTACTGGTGCACCGCCGACATCGGCTGGGTCACCGGGCACTCCTACATCGTCTACGGGCCGCTGCAGAACCACACGACGGGCGTGATCTACGAGGGCGCCCCCGAGCACCCGTCGTGGAGCCGCCACTGGGAGATCGTGCAGAAGCACAAGGTCACGATCTACTACACCGCGCCGACGGCCATCCGCGCGCTCGTGGGCGCCGGCGACGGCCATCTCGAGGGCTACGACCTCTCCAGCCTCCGCCTCCTGGGGACGGTCGGCGAGCCGATCAACCCGGAGGCGTGGATGTGGTACCACGACCGGGTCGGCGGCGGCCGCTGCCCGATCGTGGACACGTGGTGGCAGACCGAGACCGGGTCGATCCTGATCGCCCCGCTGCCCGGCGTCATCGCCACCAAGCCCGGCTCGGCGACCGTGCCGCTGCCCGGGATCGCGGCCGAGATCGTCAACGAGAAGGGCGAGACCGAGCCACGTGGGGGTGGCGGCTACCTCGTGCTCAAGCGGCCGTGGCCGTCGATGCTGCGGACGTTCTACGGCGAGGACGACCGCTACGTCGAGACCTACTGGTCGCGCTTCGGGCCCCGCGTGTACTTCACGGGCGACGGCGCCAAGACCGACGAGGACGGCTACTTCTGGCTGCTCGGCCGCGTCGACGACGTGATCAACGTCGCCGGTCACCGCATCTCGACGACCGAGGTCGAATCGGCGCTCGTCTCGCACCCGGCGGTCGCGGAGGCCGCCGTGATCGGCGCCTACGACCCGCTCAAGGGCGAGGGCATCGCCGCGTTCGTGATCACGATCGGCGGTGTCCAGAGCGACGAGCTGCGCAACGAGCTGCGCGAGCACGTAGCCGGCGCGATCGGCAAGATCGCGCGGCCCTCGCTGCTGCTCTTCACACCCGACCTCCCCAAGACGCGCAGCGGCAAGATCATGCGCCGGTTGCTCAAGGACATCGCCGAGGGACGCGAGCTCGGCGACGCCACGACCCTGCGCGATCCCGCCATCGTGCAGGCGATCAAGCAGAGCGCCGACGAGCAGCTGGGCCGTTCGGGCACGTGAGAACCTCTTAGGCCGCCGGCACCACGGCGTCGCCGGCGAAGAGCGGGGTCTCGGCGTCGACGGGCACGGCGCCCGCGGCGAGCGGCCGCACGTCGGCCGCGAGCAGGCGGCACGCGCGTGCGATCGTGGACGCGCGGATCGCCGGCGGGCCGGCCAGGCCGCCCGTGACCGTGACGAGCGGCTGCGGCAGCGCCAGTGCGCCGTCGTAGGAGTCGGCGTCGTCGAAGCTCCGGAACGACGCCAGGTCGGGATCGAAGGCAGCGACGTCGTCCACGACGAGCAGTTCGAACGGCTCGACCATGCGCGCGCCGGCGCGCTCGCCGAGAACGACGGCGCGGCGCTCACCGTCGGCCACCAGTGCCGCGGCCAGCCCCGCGAGTGCCGTGCGGTAGACCGCGAAGAGCGGTTGCGGCCGGTCGTCGCAGAGCGGCACGACGGCCGGGCCCTCGCCGAGCGCGCCCACGAGTGCCGCCAGCACCGCGGGGTGGGCGAGCGGGGCATCGACGGCGCAGACCGCGGCGACCGGGGCGCGCGAAGCGGCGACCTCGAGACCCGCCGCAAGACCCGCGAGCGGGCCGAGGCCGGGCACGGGGTCGCGCACGACCTCGACCCAGCGGGGCAGCGGCGGCAGCTCCTGATCCGGCGCGCAGACGACGATCACCGGCGGCTCGGCGCAACGCGCGAGCAGACCGACCGCGCGGCGGGCGAGCGTCGAGCCGTGCCAGGGAAGGCACGCCTTGTCGCGCCCCATGCGCTGCGATCGGCCGCCCGCCAAGAGAATTCCGGCGACGCCCTCCATCTGCGGGCTATTGTCGCCGCATGCACGCCACGGACCTGCCGGGCGGCGCCGCCCGTAGGGACGACATGGGGGTCTCGCACGCCGCCGATGGCACCGCTGCGCTCGCGTCCGAGGGACCGGTGCGCAGCGAGCGAGCGCTGATCCAGGCCGCCAAGCGCGGCGATGCCGGCGCGATCGAGGATCTCTACCGCCGGCACTGGAAGCCGGCCTATCGCGCCGCCTACCTCGTCACGCGCGATGCGCACGCCGCGGAGGACATCGCCCAGGAGGCGTTCCTCCAGGCCATCCGCGTGCTCGACCGCTTCGACCGCGCACGGCCGTTCGCGCCCTGGCTGCACCGGATCGTCACCAATCGGGCGCTCGACTGGGCGCGCGCGCACGCGCTACGGCGACCCGCCGTGCAGGTGCACGAGCCCGTCGCCCCCGCCGCCCGCAGCGACCTCTCCGACGATCTCGCCGAGGCCATCGGCCGCCTGGCGCCCGATCAGCGCGCCGTCGTCGTCCTGCGCTACCTGCTGGAGCACACGCCGGGCGAGATCGCCGAGATGCTCGACCTCCCGCGCGGGACGGTCAACTCCCGCCTGCGCCGTGCGCTGGACGAGCTCGCCGGGACGGTGGAGACGTGAACGCCGGGGAGCGTGACCTGGCCGCGCGCCTGCGCAGCTTCGAGGCGCCCGGTGAGATCGACGCCGGCGAGCGGGGGCGGCGCCTCGTGCTCGCGGCGCTCGCCGAGCGCTCGCCGGCGCGGCGGTGGCGGGTGCGGCTCCCGCGGCTCGGCTGGCCCGTGCTTGCGGCGCTGCTGACCGCGCTGGGCGCCGGTGCGATCGCCGTCGCCGGCCATCTGCACGACGGGGGATCGCCGCGTCAGGCACGTGCGCCGTTCGCGCCGGTCGAGCTTCAGGACGGCGTCGTGCTCGCGCTCGGCCGCGGCGTCGCCTACACGGTCACGGCCCGCGGGCGGGTGCGGGCGCTCGGGCCCGCGAGCGGCGGCGATCTCTCGCCGCACGGCACCAATGCGGTGCTCGCGTCGGGGTCGCGGCTGGTCGCCGTCCACGTCGCCGACGGCCAGGTGCGCTGGGAGGTCCCGGCGCCGGGTCCGGTCTCGCTCCCCCGCTGGTCGGTCGAGCGGACGGTTCCGCCGTGCTGCCGCGTCGCCTACCTCGCCGGCGATGCGCTCTACGTCGTCGGCGGTGACGGCAAGGGGGCGCACCGGGTGGCCGCGCACGCCCTCGCCGTCGCACCCGCGTGGCGCCCGCACGCGGTCGACCACGAGCTCGCGTTCGCAACGCCCGGCGGGATCCGCATCACGGCGGACGCCAGGCCGGCAGCGCGGCGCATCGGCGGCACGCGGCAGCCGATCGGGCTCAGCTGGCGCGCCGACGGCCGTGTCCTCGCTGCGATCGACGCCACCGGCGTCACGCTCTACCGCGCCGACGGCGGCCGTCTCCAGCGCATCGCGGTGCCCGGCGGGAGGGCGCTCGGCGGGGGCTACGCCCTGCAAGGCAATCGCCTCGTGATCCTCCGGCGCGACACCGACGGGCGTGTCAGCCTGCTCGTGCGCGGCCTCACCGGTCCCCTGCGCGCCGTGCGCCACCTGACCGTGACCGGGGTCGGCGATCTCAGACTCTCGCCCGACGGCCGCAGCGCGCTGATCGCCAGCACCGAGGGTGACGAGTGGCTCGACATCCGCCTGCGCGACGGAAGCGTGCGCGTGCTGCGCAACGTCGGCAGCAGGCTGCGCGCAGGTTTCGCGCCGCAGGCGCTCGCCTGGGCGGGCGGAGGCTGAATCCCGCTCGAGCTCGGTCTCGCAGCGACGAAGACCGACTGCTCGCCCTGGATCAGGAAGGCCGACCGGCCGTACCAGCGGATGCACGCGGCGTGTCTCCTCGGTCGATCACGTGCCGGGCGCGCGGCGGCGGCCGAGGCGGCGGCTGCGCTGGGCCTGCACCGAGGCCTCGAACTGCTCGGGTGAGAGGGGGCCGACGGGCGGCGGAGTCGCCACCTCGGCGCGCAGGCCGTCCAGCAGCCAGTGCAGGTGGCGCCGCCAGGCATTCGGGGCGACGTCGGCGGTGGCGTCGATCAGGGGCGAGAACGACCAGAACAGCAGCGCCAGGTCGGGGAATGCGAAGTCGTCGCGCAGCCGGCCCTGGGTGCGCGCGCGCTCCAGCACCTCCTCGAAGAGCCGCCGCATCTCGGCGCGCGCCTGTTCGACGCGACCGGTCCCCGGTGACGAGCGCAGGAAGACGTCCTTGAGCATGCGGTCGCCGGTCTGCATCGCGAGCGTCTGCTCGAGAAACCCGGTGAAGGCGAGCCAGCCATCCGGCTCGTGCGTGGCGGCCTCGGCGACGGCGACGAATTCGCCGATGCGGCGTTCGAAGACCGCCTCGACAAGCGCATCGCGCGTCGCGAAGTGGCGGTAGAGCGTGCCCACGCCCACGCCGGCGCGCCGGGCGATCTCCTCGAGCGAGGCCTCGACGCCGCGTTCGGCGAAGACCTCGCGGGCGGCGGCGACGAGCAGCTCGTGATTGCGCCGAGCGTGGCTCCGCTGGCCCTCCTTCTCGCCTGCGATGCCGTTCATGCGCTCAGGATACACAAACCGGAGGCTAGCCTCCGGTTTGTGCTAGTGTCAGAGCAATGGCGGCAGGTGAGACGAACGGCGAGGTGACGGCGTCGGACGACGCGCAGCTCGCGGGCCGCGCGCTCGCGACGGTCTTCGCCGCGCTGATGCTCGGCATGTTCCTCGCGGCGCTCGATCAGACCATCGTGTCGACGGCGCTGCCGACGATCGTCGGCGACCTCGGCGGGCTCAACCATCTCTCGTGGGTCGTCACGTCCTACCTGCTCGCCTCGACGGTCTCGACGCCGATCTACGGCAAGCTCGGCGACATGTACGGGCGCAAGCCCGTCTTCCTGGCGGCGATCATCATCTTCCTCGTCGGCTCGATGCTCGCGGGGCTGAGTCAGTCGATGACCGAGCTGATCGGGTTCCGCTTCCTCCAGGGCGCAGGCGCCGGCGGGCTCATGGTGACCGCGCAGGCCATCATCGGCGACATCGTCCCGCCGCGCGAACGCGGGCGCTACATGGGCCTGATCGGCGCGGTCTTCGCCGTCGCCTCGGTGGCCGGGCCGCTGCTCGGCGGCTTCTTCGTCGACCAGGTCTCGTGGCGCTGGGTCTTCTACGTCAACATGCCGGTCGGCGTGATCGCGATCCTGATCGTGATCTTCAAGCTCAGGCTGCGCACGCCCCACAACCCGCACCGCATCGACTACCTGGGCGCAACGCTGCTGTCCGGCGGCGTCGGGGCGCTGATCCTGCTCACGAGCTGGGGCGGCGTCGAGTACGGCTGGGGTTCGGCGGTCATCGTCGGGCTCGGCGCCCTCGGCGTGCTGCTGCTGGCCGGGTTCCTCTGGCAGGAGCGCCGGGCGCGGGAGCCGATCGTGCCGCTCACGCTCTTCCGCTCGTCCGTCTTCAACGTCGCGAGCGGGATGGGCGCGACGATCGGGATGGCCATGTTCGGCGCGATCATCTTCATCCCGCTCTACCTGCAGCTCGTCTACGGTGCGAGCGCGACCGAGTCCGGCCTGCGCATGCTGCCGCTGATGATCGGCCTGCTCACCGCCGCGATCCTCTCGGGCCGCGCGATCAGCCGCATCGGCCGCTACCGGATGTTCCCGATCGCCGGCACCGGGACCCTCGTCGTCGGCATGTTCCTGCTCTCGCGGCTGAGCGTCGGCACCGCGCCCTGGCTGGCGTCCGTCTACATGCTCGTCGTCGGCGTCGGCATCGGCCTCGTCATGCAGGTCCTCGTGCTCGTCGTCCAGAACGACGCCGAGCCGGAGAGCATCGGCGTCGCGACCGCAACCGCGACGTTCTTCCGCTCGATGGGCGGCTCGTTCGGCGTCGCGATCTTCGGCGCGATCTTCGCCGCGCGGCTCGCACAGCAGCTCGCGCACCTGCCGGCGAGCGTCGTCCAGCGCCTCGGGAGCGGCGTCCAGCTGAGCCCCGCGGAGGCCGCCAAGCTGCCGCCGAAGATGCACGCGGAGTTCCTGACCGCCTTCGCCCACGCACTGCACGGCGTGTTCCTGTGGGGGATGGCGATCGCGGTCCTGCCGTTCGTGCTCTCCTGGTTCCTCAAGGAGGTGCCGCTGCGCACCTCGAACAGCCGCTCCGCGGAGCTCTCGAGTGAGCAGTCGGCGACGGGCGCGACGCCGGCGGAGGAGCTCGTCGAGCCGCTCGTCTAGCCACCGGCGCGCGGCACCTCGAACGACCACCGGCGGGAGAACGTCTCCTCGCCGGCATCGAAGACCCGCAGGCTCGACTCGACCACGAAGCGCCCGGCATCGCACGTCATCTCGGTGCGTGTCTCGGAGCGCCCGTCCCAGCCGTCGGCAGGGCGGCGCACGGCCGTCGCGTTGGTGCACACGACGCGCGCCGAGAGCGGATCGTCCTCGACGATCTCGTACACGGCATCGGCCTCGAACGTGATCTCGGTGCCGGTCGCATCGTCGCGATTGGTGCCGCCGAGATCCCAGTCGAAACGCAGCTCGGTGCGCCCGCTGCCGAGGCCCCGCGTGATCGTGCGCGCACCGGGGGTCGCGACCAGCTCGGTCATCGGGTAGGCCGGCGGCTCCTCGGGCGGGCACAGCTCCGGGGCGGGCGGGGCCGACGCCGCGTCGTGCAACGGCAGGAGGAGCGAGCTCTCGCCTGCGACCACCCCGAGCGTGACGACCTCCGGGGACGGCCAGGCGAGCGGCCAGTAGGTGGGCGAGATCGCGACCCGTAGCCGCGATCCGGCGGCGAAGCGGTGGCCGATCGCATCCAGCGGGATGCTGACGGAGATCGGCTCGCCCGGCACGAGCGGGATGGCGCGGTCGTGGCCCTCGCGATGCGTGAGGTTGAGCTGCGCACGCGTCACGAGCAGCGAGGCGCCGCCCGGCAGCACCTCGCAGAGGCGGACGCTCGCGAGCGCCAGCGGGCGGTCGCTGATCAGCGTCAGGTCGGCGATCGCGTGCCCGAGCAGCTCGAGCGGCTTGCCGAGGGGCGGGGAGTCGAAGCACAGCGAGCGCCCGTCGTCGGCCCGCTGATCGAATGGGAGGTCGTCGGAATGGCCGTCGGCACACCAGGCACCGCCGTCCAGCCCGGTCGTCTGCGCACCGCGCACGTTCAGCACCTCGCGGGCGCCCGGGTTGCGCTCCAGGCCACCGCCGGCGGTCAGCTGGAGACGGAGCTCGCGCGGCTTCGCCGGCGGCCAGCTCGCCTCGGCGACCCAGCGGCCGGGCCGCTCGTCGTAGCGCGCGCGGGGCGGCACGGAATCCTGCAGCCAGGCGATCAGCATCGGCTCGTCGTCGATCCCGTTCTCGATGCCCTTCAGCCAGCGGTCGTAGAAGCGCACGCACTCGCCGAGCGAGCCAACGGCCGGCGCCGGGACGCCGTGCACGGGGTCGTTATGACCCCACGGCCCGACGAGCGCGCGCCGCGGCACATCGAGGTGCTCGAGCAGGCGGAAGGCCGCGTCGGTGTAGCCGTCCGTCCAGCCGGCGATCGCCATCACAGGGCAGCGGATGCCTCCGTAGGCCTCGCACGCCGACCCGTGACGCCAGTAGTCGTCGCGCACCTGGTGGGCGAGCCACGGCTCGAGGAAGTTCGGCGTGCGCTCGAGGCGCTCGCGCCACTGCGCGCGCCACCCGTCGCCGACCATCGCGGGATCGGGCGGCAGCGCGTTCCACGAGAGCATGCAGTTGGCCCACTGCGGCATGTCCATCGGGATCACGAGCCCGCCGCGGTAGTGCACGTCGTCGGCGTAGCGGTCGTCACTCGCGTAACAGCTCACCACGGCGCCGAGCGCCGGCGGCGTGCGCGCCGCGAGCTGGAGCCCGTTGAAGCCGCTCCACGAGGTGCCGACCATGCCGACCTTGCCGTCGCACCACGGCTGATCGGCGAGCCAGGCGATGACCTCGAGCCCGTCGAGCAGCTCCTGCTCGGAGTACTCGTCCTCGATGATGCCGCCCGAGTTGCCCGTGCCGCGGATGTCCACGCGGACGCCCACGTAGCCGTGCCCCGCGAACCACGCCATCTGCTGATGGTCGCCCGACTGCGTGCCGTCGCTCAGGCGATAGGGCAGGTACTCGAGAATGGCCGGGACGGGCCCGGCGCCATCCGGGAGCCAGAGGCGCGCCGCCAGCCGCGTGCCGTCGGAGAGGGCGATCCACTCCGTCTCGACGACGCTGACACGGAACGGGAGGTCGTCGCGCACGCGAGCGGGCATCGCACGAGGCTAGACGTTCCGTGTCCTGCGGGTGGAGCTTGCGCTCCGGCCGCGGTTGCTACGCGGCCTGCACGGCGGCGGGTGCCGCCTCCACGAACGCGCGCGCCAGCCAGCAGGCGTCCGCCGTGAAGGCGTCCAGCTCGTCGTCCGTGGCGAGGATGCCGGAGGTTGCGACCCGCATGCTCGCTCCGCCCGTCTCGACGACGAGCGCCTCGGCGGAGCGCTCGCAGAGCCACGCGATGATCGCGGGAGTGAGCGCCTCGCGCGCGGCCAGCTCGTCGCAACCGGCGGCGATGCGGACGTCGTAGAGCTGATCGAGCTCCTCGGATTCGAGCGTCAGCGGCACGGAGCCCTCGGGCTGCGCGACCCGCGCGCCGCCGCCCGACGGCCTGCGCCGGAGCAGCAATCCAGGTCCGCGCGGCGTCACGCCCTCCATCGCGACGACGGTGAGATCGCACACCCAGCGCCAGTCCTCGCTGCGCTCCTCGCGCTGATCGCAGGTCATCGTGAGCACCGTGCCGCGAACGTGGTCGTCGAGCTTCCCCTCCACCGCGGCGTGCACGCGCCGGCGGTCGCCGGTGTGGAAGAGCGCCGAACCCTGCAGCGTGATGGCATGCGTGGGCACGACAGCCGAGAGCCGCTCCGCATCGATCCGGGGCGCCCCCATCTGCCTGCCGAGCGCCACGTCGAGCGGGTCGAAGCCGCTCTCCGCCGGGGGTGCCTCCGGCGACGCCTGCTGGGCAGGATCGGTCATGCCGCGTGCGGCGCCCCACCAGCGCAGCACCTCGGCCGCGTCGCTCCGCACGGGGGTGCGGCGGCGCTGCATGTACCGCAGCGCGAGGGCCACGGGGACGATCAGGAGGAGGATCTCGGGACGCATACCCACGGCCTAGTCGCTGAAGGGGTTTCTGTCGACCCCCCCACGACGGGCAATCCGCTGCTCGGCGGGCGCGCGTAGGGGACCACGGGCAGGAAATGCCCGTACTCGACCAGGGAGGACCGATGAAGCGCTCCAGGTGGATCGCGCTCACGGCGGCCGCACTCGCGGTTGCCCTCGTCACCACCGGCACCGCTGCGGGAGCCAGCCGTCATCACCCCGGTGACGCATACACCGTGACGCCGCTCGTGTCGGACCAGCCGGGCGTCGCACCGACGCTGGACCCGAATCTGGTCAACGGCTGGGGCATCTCGGCCGGCCCGCTGACACCCTGGTGGGTCGCGGACAACGGCACCGATTCGACGACGCTCTACGACGGGGCGGGCATGCGCTTCCCAGCGGCCGCGCCGCTCGTCGTCGCGGTTCCGACCGCTCCGACCGGCACGGTCTACTACGGTGGCACGAAGCTGCTGGTCTCGAACGGCACGACCATGGTGCCGGCGAAATTCATCTTCGCCACCGAGGCCGGGACGATCCAGGGCTGGCCGCCAGGCGCGGCCTCGACCGTGACCGGCGCGGACAGCTCGAAATGGGGGGCCTCCTACAAGGGCCTCGCGATCGCCGGCGACTGGCTGTATGCGACCGACTTCCACAATGGCCGCGTGGACGTGTTCGACGGTAACTGGAAGCTCCTCAAGCTGCCCGGCGCGTTCAGCGACCCGCGGCTGCCCAGGGGCTACGCCCCGTTCGGGATCCAGAACCTCGGCGGGAACATCTTCGTGACGTACGGTAAGCAGCAGGCCGGAAGCGGCGACGAGTTGGACGGGAACGGCCTCGGCGTCGTCGACGAGTACTCCCCCGCCGGCGTGCTGATGGGCCGCGTCGCGACCCACGGCAAGCTGAACGCCCCGTGGGGTCTCGCCTGGGCGCCCGCCACGGGCTTCGGCAAGGCCTCGGGCGCACTGCTCGTCGGCAACTTCGGCGACGGCCACATCAACGTCTTCCGCCAGAACAAGCACGGCCGCTGGAAGCAGTCCGGCCGGCTCCTGACGGCCGACAACAAGCCACTCGCGATCGAAGGCCTGTGGGGCATCGGCTTCGGCAACGGCGCACTCGCCGGGCCGACCACGTCGCTCTACTTCGCCGCCGGGCCGGGTGACGAGGGTCACGGCCTGTACGGCGCGATCACCGCAGCGCCGTAGAGAACAGGGCCCGGCCGGTGCCGTGCGCCGCGGCACCGGCCGGGCCCTGCGCGGCTTCCTTGGTGAAGCCGGCGCTCGCGGCTATCGTCCGGTGACCGGTCGCCCCGTGACGGAGCGGCTACCGCTGCGGCCGCCTTTGCGGGACTCCCCACCCTCGCTGCATGGATGCCCTCTCCCACATCCTGCTCTCGCTGCTGGCACTGCTGGGCGTGAGCCCGGGCTCGGGGCCCCCGGCCCTGCGCGACGCGACGACCGCAAACCCCGGCGGGGTCGCGTTCGCGATCAGCGACGACGCCGCGCAGCGGGCCTTCCCCTCCGAGCTGATCGTGGCCCATGCCGCCGGCCTGTCCGCCGCCCGCATCTACGTCGACTGGTCGGCGATCGCCACGCAGCGTCCGGCGAAGCCGCGCGATCCGGCCGACCCGGCCTACGACTGGGCGCAGCTCGATGCCGACGTCGCGCGCTCGACCCGGGCGGGGCTCGCGGTGCAGTTGGCGTTCTGGCGGGTGCCCGCGTGGGCCAACGGCGGTCTCGCCCCCAACGCCTGGCCGCTCAACGCACAGGATCTCGGCGACTTCGCCTACGCCGTCGCGCTCCGCTACCCGAAGGTGCGCCTGTTCTACGACTGGAACGAGCCGAACACGCGCATGTTCGCGGTGCCCAACACGGTCGAGGCGTACGAGCCGATGGCGCGGGCCGTCTACGCGGGCGTGCACGCGGCGGACCCCGCGGCGCAGGTTGCGGCCGGGAACCTCGCGCGCTACCGCGACGCGGGGCGCGATCCCGCGGCATGGGCCGCCAGGCTCCACGCCGACGGCGTGCCGATGGACCTCTTCGGCGTCCATCCGTACCCGTTGCGTCGCGCGCCGCTTTCGGTGCGCGACCCGCTCAACCGCATCGACCTGCTCGACGTGCCCGCGCTCTCGCGCCTGGCCGGCGTGCCGGTGATCGTGTCGGAGTTCGGCTGGTCCTCCGACGACGCCGGCGACGACCAGCAGGCGGCGTGGACGGCGCAGGCGATCGACGTGGCTCGCTGCACCCCCGGCCTCGCCGGTTTCGTCTTCTGGGGCTTCCACGACCATCCGGTGCCCGTTGGCGTCGCGCCCAACCCGTGGGTGCGATTCGGCTGGCTCGACGCCACCGGGCAGCCCAAGCCGGTCTTCCACGCGGCCTTCGACGCCCTGCGCGCACCGCTCGACTGCACCGCGGTCGCCGAGGGGGCCAATGCGCCGGCCGGCTGGCCGCTCACGAGCACGATCCCCTTCCCGGCGACCTGACCGGAGGACGATCCGAGACCCCGAACATCCCGCGACTCTTGAACCAGTTCTCAGACGTCGAGCCGGGCGTCCTCGAGGTCGAGATCGCGCTGGACGCGGTTCATGACGGCATCGTCGATGCGCCCCTGCCGGCGCAGCTCCTGCACCGCGCGCCGCTCGGCATCGAGCAGCTCGCGCCGCAGGCGCTGGTAGTTCTGCGACCGTTCCTCGATCTGCCCGTCGTCGCCGTCGTCGAAGCGCGCCGCGAACCGGCTGGCGCGGAAGCGGTACGCGCCGCGCATGCGCTCGGCGGTGTCCTCGCGCACCCAGTCCTCGGCCGTGAGCTCCTCGAGACGCCCGAGCGCGGCCTCGGCGGCGTGGATGCGCGCCTTCGTCTCCTCCTTCTCGGACACCCCGTCGTCCTCGAGGCGCAGGAGGCGGATCACGGCAGGCAGCGACAGGCCCTGGAACACGAGCGTCGCGAGGATCACGCAGAACGCGAGATAGATCACGAACGACCGCTGGGGGAAGGAGTCGCCGGCGTCGGTCGTGAGCGGCAGCGCCAGGGCCGCGGCGAGCGACACCGCTCCGCGCAGACCGGCCCACCCGATCAGCGCCGGGTACTGCCACGGTGGGTAGGGATCGTGCGCGCGGATGCGCTTCGAGGCCCAGCGCGGAAGATAGGTCGCGGGATAGATCCAGAACAGGCGCGTGAGGATCACCGCCACGCTCACGATCGCGCCGTCGGCGAGCAGCGCACCGGTCGAGTGGCCGTGGATCGAGTCCAGGATGGGGCGCAACTGCAGGCCCACGAGGCCGAACAGCAGCGCGTTGAGCAGGAACGTCAGGATCTCCCAGACGGCGTCGCCCTGGAGCCGTGTCTGCACGGTCGTCAGCTCGGGCGTGTACCAGCCGACGTAGACGCCGACTGTGACGACGGCGAGCACCGCGGAGAACCCGGCCGCTTGCGCCGGCAGGTAGGCGAAGTAGCCCGAGAGCAGGGCGATCGCGATCTCGGTCGGAGAGTGGTTGATGCGGCGCCGGAACTGGCGCAGCAGGTAGCCGACGACGAGCCCGATCGCGACGCCGCCGACCACGTCGACGCCGAACCGCCAGGTCGCGTGCCAGAGCGAGAAGCTCCCGGTCACGACCGCCCCGACCGCGAATCCGTAGGCCACGAGCGCCGTGGCGTCGTTGATCAGGCTCTCGCCCTCGATCAGCGTGACGAGCCGGCGCGGGAGCCCGAGGCGGGAGCCGATGGCGGTCGCGGCGACCGCGTCGGTGGGGGCGACGATCGCGCCGATCACGAAGCACACCGGCCAGGACACCCCGCCGATCGCGGCGTGGCAGACGGCGGCGACCGTGAGCATCGTCGCGAGCACGAGGCCGACGGCGAGCAGCGAGATCGCGCGCGCGTTCGTGCGCAGGTCGCGCAGCGAGGTGAAGAACGCGCCCGAGTAGAGCAGGGGCGGCAGGAATCCGACCAGCACGATGTCGGGCCGCAGCGCCAGATGCGGGAGGCCCGGGATGAATCCGATGCCGAGTCCGCCGAGCACGAGCAGGATCGGATAGGGGATGCGCAGCACCGGCGCGAGCACGAGCAGCGCGGTGCCGGCGACCAGGAGCGCAAAGAAGACCAGCGAGTCGTGAGCCGAGATGGTCACTCGGGGATCGTAGAAGCCACCGGCGTCGACTCACAACGGCGCGCGGTCCGTGCTAGCTTCGCCGAGATGAAGCGGGCCGTCGTCACCTGGGCGGGAAACGCGGTCGCGCTCTACGTCGCGGTGGCCGCGGTGGGCAACGCAACGCTCGCCGGCTGGAGCTCGCTGCTCGTTGCCGCCGCCGTCTTCGGCGTCGTCAACGCCGTCGTGAAGCCCGTCGTCAAGCTCCTGGCGCTGCCGCTGATCATTCTCACGATCGGCATCGCGCTCTTCCTCGTCAACGTGCTGATGCTCTGGATCACCGACGAGATCGTCGGGGGCATCCACTTCGACGGATTCGGTGCGCTCGTGGCCGGCAGCATCGTGGTCTGGGCGGTCAACATGGTGCTGACCTGGCTGCCAGGGCCGTGGGGAGACGGGAAGCGCGGCCGGTGATACGGGCTGAGCGGAGGCGCGAGTCGCGCCTCCGCTCGAGTGTCCGACGCTCTAGATCAGAGTCACGTTCTTTGCCTCGGGGCCCTTTGCGCCCTCGGCGCCTTCGAACTCGACCTTCGCACCCTCGGCGAGCGACTTGAAGCCGTCGCCGGCGATCGCGCTGTGGTGGACGAACAGGTCCTTACCGCCTGCGTCAGGGGTGATGAAGCCATACCCCTTCGCATCGTTGAACCACTTGACGGTTCCGGTTGCCATTTATGTAACACCTCCTCTGCCAATTCATGAACGTGCAGAGAAAGCGCGGAAAGGCGCAACCTCGGTACTCGCTCGCATGCACCCAATACGGTAGCAGCCGCGGAGGCAACGTGGGTCACGAGTTTCACGCGGTGCGTCAAGCGCGTGCACCCGCGGCACCGTCGTCAGATCGCCGCACGGTCCAGCGCCTGCCTGCACGGATCATCCGGCGGCGCGTCGCCGATGCGCGCAACCGCGGTCGCGAGCAGCGCCCGGAGCCGCTCGATGTTGGCCGCGAACGTCTCCAGCACGGCCGTTGCGGTCACCGCCTCGCTCCCGGCGTCGCCCGCGACGCCGACGTCGTAGTCGGTCACGAGCGAGACGTTCGCGTAACAGAGCCCGAGCTCGCGCGCGAGCCAGCCCTCCGGGTAGGCGGTCATGTTGACGACATCCCAGCCCATGGCCTGGAACCAGGCGCTCTCGGCCCGCGTCGAGAAGCGCGGGCCTTCGATCACGACGACGGTGCCCCCGTCGCGCATGGGGAGGCCGTGCTCGTGCCCGGCCGCCAGCAGCGTCGCCCGCAGGTCGCCGCAGTACGGATCCGCGGCGGACACGTGGCGGACATCGGGCCCATCGAAGAAGGTGTGGTCGCGAGACGTCGTCCGGTCGACGAACTGATCGCAGACGACGAACGTCCCGGGCGGCAGGTCGGCGCGCAACGAGCCGGAGGCGCACGGCGCGACGATGCGCGTGACGCCGACCGAGTGCAGCGCCCACAGATTCGCGCGGTACGGCACGCGGTGCGGCGGGAATTCGTGCTTCAGCCCGTGGCGCGGCAGGAACGCCGTCGGCACGCCGCCGACGGTCGCAAGCGAGACCGGAGCCGACGCCGGCCCGTACGGCGTCTCCGGCTCGACCGTGCGCTCGGTCTCGAAGAGCTCGTAGAGCCCGGAGCCTCCGATGATGCCGATCATGGCGGGATCGTACGGTGCAGTCGCCGCTCGCCAGACCGGATCCGCGCGGAGCGCACCAAGAGACCGGCACCGCTGCCGATGTCAGGGCCGCCGTCCCGCCGTACGGTGCGAGACGAGACGGGCCGACCGGAGCGCGTAGGCTCTTCAGGTCGCGCGCGCCGGAAGAACGACGGCCGTTCCCGCGTCATGAAGATCCCCGGTAGGCAACACACGACAGAAAGAGCCGACGATGAACACCTACGTGATTCTCCGGCGCCACGGCTGGCGCACGCCCGAGGATCTCCAGGCGGCCGCGGCGCGCTCGCTGCAGGTCGGCGACGAGGAGATGTCCGACGACATCCGCTGGATCCGGAGCTATGTCCTCGCGGAGGGCGGTAGCGAGGTCGGGACGGTCTGCATCTACCAGGCCTCGAGCGAAGACGCGATCCGCGAGCACGCCAAGCGCGCAAACCTGCCTCTCGACGAGATCATCGCGGTGGCCGACACCGTCGTCGTCCGCCCGGATCCCGTCGCCGCGACGACCTGAGCCCGGGTACGGCCTCACGGCTTCGGGGCGACTGCCCAGGGCGGCACGTGGCCGCGCGTGCAGGCGGGCGACGCCGGAGTCGGCGGAGGATCGTGATCGTTGAAGTACCCGCCGAACGCCGCGTGGACGTTCGGGATGGAACGCAGGAGGCGCGTAGCGTAGACCGTGGCGCCCGTGACCTTCCGGAGGGAGATCGTCACGATGGCCTGGTGATCGGCGTCGAGTCTGACCGGGCCCTGCGGCGTCACGAGATGCACGCGGGCGAGCGCGCCGAGGAAGGCGCGCTCGCCGTGTGCAAGGTCGCCATGGGCGACGCGCAGGGCGGCGAGGGCGGCGAGCATCGCGCCGTAGTAGTCCTGATCGAAGACCGCCTCGAATCCCATGTCGAGATGCGGGAACGCCGTGCGCAGCGCCTTGACGTAGCTGCCGTACCGTCCTCCGGCGGGACTGCTCGTGTCTGCATAGACGAAGCCATGGATCCGCGCACCGTGCACCGTGCCCGGGAGCGCGAAGATTCCCGTCAGGAGTCTCGTCGCGAGGTGGCGGGAGAGCGCGGGGTCGGCGGCCATCAACGCACCCGTCACGTTGGAGGCGCTGGCCACGAAGAGGCCGTCCACGCCCCGGCGCGGAACCGCGGTGGCCACGCTCGACAGATCCTGCGTCCCTGACGGAACGCCGATGCGTTTCGTGATCGTGCCGCCGAGCGAGCAGAACTCGGCATCGAAGCCCGCCGTCTGCGCCCAGTTGAAGGCATCGTGAACGTCGGTGATCGTGACGACGCGGCGCCAGCCGAGCGTGTGGAACGCGTAACTCCCGAGACCGGCGTCCCACTGCGCGCCGTCCGCGTGGAAGCTGAAGAAGTTCGGGGCCGGGTGCCGCAACTGCAACGCGGCGCTCCCGTTCACGAAGGCGATCGCCGGCCGGCGCCTGGCGTACCCCTGCAGCGCGAGTTCCTCGTCGCCGTTGAGCGGGCCGATCAGGATGCCGACTCCGACCGTCTCGACGAGCCGCCGCGCCTGCTCGAGGGCCGAGGCGGGCGAGCCGTCGGCGCACCCGAGGAAGATGCGAATCGGGTGACCGAGGAGCGCGGCGCCCGAGACGCCGTCTCTCGGACTCGGCCCGGCGGTACGCGCCCGCTGCTGGATGAGCGCGAGCTCGGCTCCCGCGAACGCGAAATCGCCAAAGGCGCCGTAGAAGCCCGAGCAGTCGGCGAGCAGCCCGATCTTGATCGGAGGCGCGGAGTCCGTCACGCGGCTCTGCGCGCCCCCCGCGGTGAGCGCCAGGCAGACAGCGACGATGGTGATACCCCGCACGCCGGGACGCTTCACAGCTTCCTCCCGGTGATCCAGGCGCGTCCGGCACCGATCGCGATGTCCGTCGGCGCTGCGCCGACCGGGATCGTCGTCACGGCGCCGGTGCGCGGGTCGATACGTGAAACGGCGTCGGCGAGCGAGTCGGCGACCCACACGGAACCCAGGCCGACGGCGATCGCGGACGCGCCCCGCCCGACCGGAATGGTCGCGAGCACGCGATTCGACACGGGATCGATCCGCACCACCTTGTCGTCGAGCAGGGACGTCACCCAGACCCCGCCCGCCCCGGCCGCAATGCCTGCGGGGATGAACGGGAGAGCGATCGGGGTCACGCGGCCGCCCGCGGGATCGACCTTCCATACCGTGCGGCCATACGCATCGCCGGCGACCCACACCGCCTGCTCGTCCACCGCCAGACCGTCGAACGAGACGTACTCGGTCAACAGGCTCGCCGTGTCGGCCGGGATCGCAATCGTCCGTCCGAGGCCCAGGAACGTCCCTCCTGCGCTCGCGGCCGACAGCGTCTGCGCCTCGGCGTCCGCCAGCCAGAAGCGACCGCCGCCGGCGGCGATCAGCGGCGCGTAGTGGGAATCGCCCGCAAGCGGCACCGCCGCTCCCACGGCATCGGTTGCCGCATCGATCGTGACGACGCTGACGTTTGGCGGGGCGTTCACGACGTCGACGACGCTCCCGTGGACGGCGATATCCACCGGCGAGCCCTTGACCGCGATCGTGCGGGTGTCACCCGACGCGGTGTCGACCCTCGTCACGCTGTCATCGCCGTAGTTCGCGACCCACGCGACGCTGCCGGCGAGGGCGACTGCCGATGCGCCGTGCCCGACCTGGGTCGCCGTGCCGACGGTGTTGCCGGCAGGGTCGATCCCGATCAGGACGTCGCTGCCGGCCGGCGCGACGACCGCCCCGGGGCGGGTCAGCGCCCACGTGCCCGCCGCCGCGATGAGCACGGCGATTCCCGCCGCTACAGCGACGAGTGGGTAGCGCCCGCGGCGCGTCTGTGCCCCGGCCGCATGCGGCAGGCCGAGACCGTCCCGCACGGCCTCGACGAGCATCGCGCACGACGAGTACCGCTCCTCGGACAGCTTCGCCATTGCACGCGTGAGCGGCTGGTCGAGCTCGGCAGGCAGGCTCGCACGACGCTCGCTGGCCCTCGGGGGCGGCTCCTCGAGCTGCGCGTAGATGACCGCGACTTCCGAGTCGTGCGGAAAGGGCACCTCGCCGGTCAGGCACTCGAAGAGCAGGCACCCGAGCGAGTAGACGTCCGCCCGCCCGTCGACCGGTTCGCTGCGCAACTGCTCGGGCGCGACGTAGTCGACCGTGCCGACGACTTCGTGCTGCGCCGCGAGGCTGGAGCGGTCGATCGCGCTCGTGGTGAGTCCGAAGTCGGCGAGATAGCAATGGCCGCGCGGGTCCACGAGAATGTTGGACGGCTTGACGTCACGGTGGACGAGTCCGTGCTCGTGTGCCGCGTCGAGAGCATCGGCGACCTGCGCGGCGATGTCGAGCGAGCGGCGCACCTCCAGGAGGCCCTCGGCGTGTAGCAGCGCCTTGAGATCGGTGCCCTCGACATAGCGCATCGCGATGAAGAGGCAGCCATCCGCCTCGTCGGCTTCGTAGATCGGAATGATGTTCGGGTGATCGATCGACGCCGCGAGCTGCGATTCGCGCAGGAACCGCTCGCGGAAGTGCGCGTCCGTCGCGAGCTCCGGCGCCAGGACCTTGAGCGCCACCGGGCGCTGCAGCCGCAGGTCCTCTGCCCGGTACACGACGCTCATGCCGCCGCGACCGAGCAGCGCCTCGACGCGGTAGCCGGCCAGACGGGTGCCGATGCGCGCATCGGCAGGAACCGGCGCCGCCTCTCCCGATCGTGGCTCCATGCGAGTCCAGACCTCGTGTCTGCGTGTCCTGGGCGATCCTACGCCGGTCGCGGATGCCCGACGCGGGAGAGCTTGGTGTGCGCATGCTCTCGGTGGCCGCTCGCGGCTTCCGCATACGGGCGAGAATGCGCCGGGCGGCTAACGCCGCCCTAACTCCGCCGGCGTACGCGAGGACGTCGCTTGCTCGAATTCCGGATACTCGGCCCGCTCGAGGTGATCGACGGCGATCGCTCGCTGACGCCGCCCGGGACGATCCAGCGGGCGCTGCTCGCAATCCTGCTGCTGCATGTCAATCGCGTCGTCTCCGGTGACCGGCTGATCGACCTGCTGTGGGGCGAGGAGCCACCGGCATCGGGCAGCACGGCGCTGCAGGTCCGTGTCTCCCAGTTGCGGAAGGCACTCGGCGAAGCCGGATCGCGCATCGTCACGCAGCCGCCGGGATATCTCATCCAGCTCGAGCGCGAGCAGTTCGATCTGCACCGCTTCGAGCTGCTCGTCGAAGCCGCCGACCGCAACCTGGCGGCGGACGACCCTGCCGCGGCGGCAGCCGGGTTGCGCGACGCGCTCGGTCTCTGGCGCGGCCCGCCGCTCGCCGACTTCGCGTACGCGGGGTTCGCGCAGGCCGCTATCGCGCGCCTGGAGGAGCTTCACCTCGGGGCGCTCGAGAAGCGCCTGGAGGCCGATCTGGCGCTCGGGCGCCAGGCGGTGCTGATTGCCGAGCTACGAGCGCTCGTCGCCGAGCACCCGTTGCGCGAGCGGTTGCGATCGCAACTCATGCTCGCGCTGTACCGCGCAGGCCGCCAGGCGGATGCCCTCGCGGCTTACCATGAGGGCCGCCGCGTCCTCGTCGACGAGATCGGGATCGAGCCGGGCCCCGAGCTGCGTGAGCTCGAAGGCGCGATCCTGCGCCAGGAGCCGGCACTCGACCTGCCGGATCGCGCGCCCTCGCGCTCGATCCTCGTGGGCGCGTCCGACAACGGGGCGCTCGCGGCGCTGCTCGCGGTGGCCGAGCCGCTCGCCACCCGGCCGCGGCGCGCGCTCGTGATCGCGCGAGCCGTCGCGGATCGCGCGGAGATGGGACGAACCAGCGCGCTGTTGCACGAGCTCCGCGAGGCGCTGCTCGCGCGCGGTCTGAGCGCGCGAGCCGCCGCCTTCACGAGCGAGGAGCCGGCGAGCGACCTCGTGCGCATCGCGTGCGAGCAGGACGTCGATCTGCTGCTCATCGACGCTCCACCGGACCTGCTGGCCGATGGCACGGTCGAGAGCGTGCTCGCGTCTGCGCCGTGCGACGTTGCGCTGGTCGCCGGCGGTCCTGCCGCACCTGACGGGACGTTCGTCCTCGTGCCGTTCGGCGGTGGAGAACACGACTGGGCCGCGATCGAGATCGGCGCGTGGATCGCCGCGGCGGAGGACCGGCCGCTACGGCTCGTCGGCTCGGCCGGCCAGCCGGGTGGCCGTGACGCCAGCAGACAGCTCGCGAGTGCGTCGCTCGCCATCCAGCTTGCATTCGGGGTGGCGGCCGAGCCGCTGCTCGTCCCCCCGGGACCCGAGGGGGTCCTCGGCGCCTGCGAGGGGGCGGCGCTCGCCGTCGCCGGCCTCTCCGACCGCTGGAAGCAGAGCGGACTCGGCGACGTGCGGCACGCACTCGCGATCCAGACGCGGCTGCCCGTGCTGCTCGTGCGTCACGGTCTTCGGCCCGGAGGCCTGGCGCCGCGCTCGAGCCTCACGCGCTTCTCGTGGTCCGCGGCGCCGCGCAGCCTCGGCCTGTAGCCATCGAATCCAGGGGTTAGCGGGGCGTTAGCGAGTGCGAGCATGCTCGCCGGCATGCACCAAGATGGTCGCAACAGTGCCCGGGCCCGCTCCGCCCGCATACGCGCGAGCCACGACTACGAGGCCACGGAGCTCGAATCGATGCGGCGCCGCGCGGGGGACATCGGCGAACAGGCACCCCGAACGTCCGCGGCGGCGCGCCTCGCCGCAGCGCTCCGGCGCCTGGCTCGATCGAGCACCGGTCAGGAACAGCCCCCGGCTGCCGGAAACCAGGCGGGGATGAGCGCGAGCGCCGGACTCGGCGAGTGACGCGCCGATGCCGCGCCTTCCGGCGATTGCCTCCGGGGGGACCCCGCCATCCGTGGCGCGGGGCGGAGGCAACGCGCTGCGTGCCCCTGCGTCGACACGGGTGGCGCAGGGGTCCGCAGCACTCCCCATCGACTCGGTCAGAGAGGTTCATCCAACGACGAAGGAGAGCGATCGTGCATGACATCGACCTCACAGGGCAGTTCGACCGGCGCAAGGTGCTCAAGGGCATCGGGGCGCTCTCGGCGATCGGCGCGCTCGGCGTCGTGAGCCCGGAGGCCGCGCTCGCGCGCGGGCGCCACCATGGCCGCAACCGGGGCTACCAGTCCCTGCTCGACACGTACTGGGCGACGCTCAACGCCGGCATGGCGAGCGCGAACGGTGACTTCTCGGGCATGGCCGGCGTCTACGCGGCCGACGGCACGCTGACGCAGTCCAACCCTGCCGGCGTGACCACGGTCAACCAGGGCATCGACGCGATCATCGCGTTCTACGGCAAGGCCTACACGAAGTTCCACGGCTACCAGTGGACGCTCGACACGACCCGCTGGCTCGCCCCGGACATCGCCCTCAACTACGAGCACGCCGGCAGCCCGCCTCTGACGGTGCCCGGCCGCTGTGCGCACCTCTTCACCTTCTGCGACGGCCGCATCCAGACGCTCGACTGGGTGACGTTCTTCGGCGGCACCGCCTGAGAAGACGCCACGGGCCCGCCGGGCATCCGGCGGGCCCGCGCGGCGAGCCGCGCGGACTGCCGCCCGCCGCTCGCTAGGATCC
>CAZYYP010000005.1:0-41053 GCA_964651695.1 uncultured Gaiellales bacterium
AGCGGATGACCTCGGCGCGGATGAAGCCGCGCGCGATGTCGGAGTGGATCTTGCCGGCGGCCTCGACCGCCGAGGCGCCCTCGCGCACCGGCCACGCGCGCGCCTCCATCGGCCCGGCGGTGAAGAACGTGATCAGGCCGAGCGTGCGGAAGCAGGCGCGGGCGAGCCGTGGCATGCCCGGCTCCTCGAGACCGAGATCCGCGAGGAACTCGGCGCGGTCAGCGGGATCCTCGAGCTCCGCCAGCTCGGCTTCGAAGCGCGCGGCCACCGCGACGACCTCCGCGCCGCGCTCGGCCGCGTAGGCCGTCAGCGCCGCCACCCGCTCGGGCTCGCCCGCCTCGGAGACGTTGGCGACGTAGATCACCGGCTTGGTCGTGAGCAGATCGAGGCCCTCCGGGATCTCGACGTCGAGCGTGCGTGCGGGCAGGCCCTGGTCGAGGTGGGCCGAGAGGCGCTCGAGCACGCCGAGCTCGTCGCGGGCGCTCTTCTCGCCCACGCGCGCTGCGCGCTCCGTGCGCTCGCGGCGCCGGGTGACGAGCACCTGGTCGGAGATCAGCAGCTCGAAGTCCACCGCCTCGGCGTCGAGGACGGGATCGATGCGCCCGTCGGGGTGCGAGACCGCCTCGTCGTCGAAGACGCGCACGACGTGCGCGAGCGCGTGCGTCGCGCGCAGGTGGCCGAGGTACTCGCCGCCGAGGCCGCCATCGCGGTTGCCGCTGCCGCGCACGAGGCCGGCGACGTCGGAGAACTGCACCGTCGCCGGCACGCGAGCCTTCGCGGCAACGGCCTGGGCGAGCGCCTCGATGCGGTCGTCCGGGACGGCCGCGATGCCGACGTTCGCGGACGCCTGCACGGCCGCGTAGCTCGTGATCTCGGCGCGCGAGCCCGTGAGGGCGTTGAAGAGCGACGTCTTGCCGGAGTTCGGCAAGCCGACGATGCCGACCTCGAGACTCGCCATCAGACCACCAGCAGCGCGAAGACCGCGCCCGTGCACGCGCCCACGGCGAGGCCCGCCACGACATCGGAGACGTGGTGCACGGCGAGGTGTACACGCGAGGCAGCCATCAGGACGGCCAGGGTAGCGAACAGCGGTGAGGCGACCGGTACGTACGCCGAGAGCGCGAGCGCGCCCGCGCCCGCCATGGCGGCGTGGCTCGAGGGGAACGACGGCGAGGCGGGCGCCCGGATGAGGGGCGCGCGTCCGGCCCGCGAGCGCGGGCGCTCGCGGCGGATGACCCGCTTGATCGCGTAGTTGAGCCCGAGGGTGCCCCAGACGAGCGCGGCGATCAGCGGGATCGCCCAGTACCGGCGAGTGGCGAGGCCGGCGCCGACCCCGCAGGCGATCCAGAGCAGGCCGCGATTGCCGAGCGCCGAGTACCCGATCGCGATGCGATCGAGCAGGCGCCGGGGCCGGGGCACGGTCACGTTCTACGAACTGAAGCCGGCGCCCCGGCGGCGGGGAACGACGCGCACCGCATAGGCGACGTCGTCGATGCGCAGCCAGATGCGGCGCTCGTCGTGCTCGATGTCCACCGTGCCGACGCCCTTGGCGAGCGCCGTCTCGACGCGCACCCAATCCTCGGCGCTCGCCTCCCCCGCGACCGACCCGCCGCCGCGGAATCCGAGCTCGAACTTGACGCTGTCTGCCATCACGCCTCCCTTGCCGTCGTCGCCTGCACCAGCTCGCTCAGCACGCCGCCGAGTGACTCGTGGTGCACGAATGCCACCGCACCGTAGATGCCCGTGCGCGGCTGCTCGTCGATCAGCGTCGCACCGGCGGCGCGCAGGCGCGCCAGCTCGGCCGGCAGATCGTCGACGCCGAAGGCGAGATGGTGCATGCCCTCGCCGCGGCGAGCCAGGAACCGCCCGACGGGGGTGTCCTCGGCGAGCGGCGCCAGCAACTCGATGCGACCACCCTCCCCGAGCACGAGCGCGAGCGCCTCGACCCCCTGCTCCTCGACGCGCTCGCGGGCCTCGACGCGGGCGCCGAGGAGGCGCTCGTAGCGGGCACGGGCGGCCTCGAGGTCGCGAACGGCGATGCCAACGTGGTGGATGCCGAGCACGGACACGCCCGGATCGTGCCACGCGACCGGCCGCGCGGCAGCAGCGGTGCAATCATGCAGGCGCAGGCACCACCAATGGGGAGGCACCATGGGCCTATTCGACAAGGTCAAGGAAAAGGCATCGGACGCCCTCGAGCAGGGCAAGGAAGCCGCACAGGCACAGCAGCTCAAGCTGCAGCTGCGCAAGCTCGAGGGCGAGGTCGAGACGGCGTCGGCCGCACTCGGAGTCGCGGTCTTCGATCAGATCGAGGCCGGGACGCTCGCAGCGAGCGCCGAGCTCAGCGCGCTGGCGGGGCCCGTGCGCGAGGCCCGGGCCGCGGTCGAGGCCAAGAAGGCCGAGCTCGCGAGCGCGGGCGACGACGCCCACGACCACAGTCACGAGCACGGCCACGACCATGACGAGCCGAGTGCCGGCTGAGAAACCGGACCTGGACTAGGGCTGAGTGGCGGGCCTCTCGGGCCCGCCCGGCCAGCTGAACGCGAGCGTCCCGACGCGCTGCACGTCGTGCAGCATCATCGCCACGTCCTCGCGGTCGAGCGTCTCGCGCTCGATCAGCTTCGTCGCCAGGCGCTCGAGTGCGTCGCGGTGCTCTTCGAGCAACCGCGTCGCCTCGGCGTAGGCGTAGTCGCAGATCTGCGACTGCTCGGCGTCGCGCCGGCGCTTCGTCTCCTCGGAGAGCGAGAAGTTGTCGGCGCGCACCGTCCGGGTGGTGAGCGACTCGCCGAGGCCCCAGTCGAAGACCATCGCGCGCGCGATCGCGGTGGCGCGCTCGAGGTCGTCTCCGGCGCCGTTCGAGGCCTCGCCGAGCGCGACCTCCTCGCCCGCCCGCCCGCCGAGCAGGACGACGATGCGGGTGATCAGGTCGTCGCGGGTGGAGAGGATCCGCTCGTCGGTCGGCGTGTAGAGGTTGTAGCCGAGGGCACCGCCGCGCGGCACGATCGTGACCTTGTGGATCGTCATCCCGCGGCCCACGATGTGCGCGAGCACGGCGTGCCCGGCCTCGTGGTAGGCGATCATCCGCTTCTCGGGCTCCGAGACGGTGCGGTGGGTCTTGAGCCCGGCCACGACGCGCTCGAGCGCGTCGTCGAAATCCACGTCGCAGATGCTCTCGCGGCCCGCGCGGGTGGCCCGGATCGCTGCCTCGTTGCAGATGTTCTCGAGATCCGCGCCCGTGAGGCCGGCGGTCACCCGTGCGATGCTCTTGAGGTCGACGGTCTCGTCGATCGGCTTGTTGCGGACGTGGACGACGAGGATCTGCTCGCGCGCCGTGAAGTCGGGCGGCGACACGTAGACCTGGCGGTCGAAGCGGCCCGGACGCAGGAGCGCGGGATCGAGCGTGTCGAGCCGGTTGGTCGAGGCCATGATGACCACATCCGTGCGCCGGAATCCGTCGAGCTCGACGAGCAGCTGATTGAGCGTCTGGTCCTGCTCGCGGTTGAACCCGACGTTGGAGCGCGCGGCGCCGACGGCGTCGAGCTCGTCGATGAAGATGATCGCGGGCGCGTGCTTGCGGGCGGTGTCGAAGAGCTTGCGGATGCGCGAGGCGCCGAGTCCGGCGAACATCTCGACGAACGCCGAAGCGGGCTGCGAGAAGAAGGCCGCGCCCGACTCGGCGGCGACGGCCTTGGCGAGCAGCGTCTTGCCCGTGCCCGGCGGTCCGTGCAGCAGCACGCCGCGCGGAACGCGGGCGCCCAGGCGCTCGAAGCGCGCGGGGTCGCGCAGGAACTCGATGATCTCGGCCAGCTCGGCCTTGGCCTCCTCGACGCCGGCCACGTCGTGCCAGCGCACGACGGAGTCCGACTCGGGCTTCAGCTCGGCGGGCGCAGTGCGCGGCATCACCTTGATGAAGCGCCACATCAGGTACACGAGGAACCCGAGCAAGAGCGGCGGCAGCCAGAGCAGCAGGAACGACCTGATCTGGCCGAGGGCACCGCCCAGGTCGTTCGCAATCGTCGCCGTCAGCACGTCTCCTGTGTCGGCAGGAACGGCCTCGGACTTGAACCGGGCTCGACCGCGGGTCAGCCCACGCGCTCGAGGCGCGGATTCGGCAGGTAGCCGCGCCCCGCCTTCGCCGCCGGCCGGCCGTCGCGCACGACGATGTCGGCCGTGAAGTCGTTCTCGCCGCGGATCAGCGCGGACCCGACCCCGTAGGCATCGACGGGCACCGCCGCCTCCTCGAAGGCCGCGATCTTGGCGACGTTGAATCCGCCCGATGCGACGATCCGGACGGACGGGAAGCCCTCGCGATCGAGCGCCTCGCGCACATTGCGCACGAGCTGCGGATTGACCCCGCGGGGATCGAAGCGCCCCATCTGCGGCGACAGCGAGCGATCGACCATCGTCGCCGAGGTATCGAGACGGACACCCCACAGCTGCGGCCCGAGCGCGCGGGCGACGGCGATGGCCGTGCCGACGCAGTCGTTGTCGAAGTCGACGAGCACGATCACGTCCATCTCGGCCCCGAGCGTCTCGACGAAGCGGCGCGCGGCGAGCACCGTGTCGCCGCCGTAGGCCGCGATCAGGCCGTGCGGCACGGTGCCCATCCCGCGCCCGCCCCACCACGAGGCCTGGGCGTCGGTCGAGACGCCGATCGCTCCCGCGATGTGCGCGGCGTAGCCGTCGCCGGTCTGCACGCGGTGATGGTCGTGGCGCGCGGGGAAGTAGAGGATCGGCTTGCCGCGCGCCGCGCGCACGACCTCGCGCACGTTGCGCGCGATCAGCGTGCGGCGGGACAGGGTGCCGAGGTAGACGGTCTCGAGGTGGCAGAAGAGCGAGTAGTCGCCCTCGACCGTCATCACCGTCTCCCACGGCTCGATCTCGTCGCCATCGTGGAGCGCGTGCACCACGAGCTCGTCCCAGCCGGGCAGCCATGCCCCGCCGGCCGCGACGCGGCCGCTGCACTCGCGCAGGACGGCGATCGCCTCGTCCATGCCGCCGAGCACCGACTGGTGGCGCTGGAAGACCTGCATCAGAACGCGCGGGCGGTACCCGTCGCGCTCCATGACCTGCTTCGTGAAGACGAAGTAGGCATCGGAGTAGTAGCCCTCGCGCATCTTCTCGACCGGAAGGTCGAAGATCTCCGACGGCAGGCGCCGGTGCGTGCGGGGAGTCGCGCTCACGCGGCTGATGCGGCCGCCTCCGCGACGAGCAGCGCCGTGAGCGCGCGGTCGGCGACCTCGAGCTCCCCGTCCCCGGGCTCGGCCGTCGCGATCGCGCGCTGAATGGCGGTGCCGGGCTTCGCGAGGGCGCGCGCCGCGACCGAGCCGGGGTGGCGCTCGCGCCACGCGAACAGCTCGAACGCGAAGCCGATGGCCGCCAGCGAGCCGACCGCGCCGACGGGGCCGCGCAGCGCCCGCGGCGCCCGCGCGGCGACCCCTGCCGCACCCACGGCGCCGAGCATCAGCGGCGCCACCAGGTGCGTGCCGCAGCGCTCGTGCTCCTTCTCGGTGACACCCGCCTCGACGCCCCGCTCGTAGCCGGCAACGGCCTTGTGCTCCGCGCCGTGGTAGCGCACGAGCTCGCGGTTGCTGAGCGTGACGAACGACGGGACGATGCCGATCAGCGAGGCGGCGACCTCGCTGCGGAACCCGCCGCGGCGCTTGACCACGGAGGCGAGCGCGGCGCAGGCGACGGTGGAGGCCGCGACGCTCCCGTTCTCGAACGAGAGCCGCGCCTCCGGGAGGTGCCGCCTGATCACCGGCAGCGCGGCGAGCATCTCGGACATGCGCACCACGCCGCGCATCAACGGCACGCGGTCGGCGAAGCGGGCTCTCGGTCGGCGGCCGCTCGCGACGTGGATCTCGCCGTCGGGCGTGCGCACCGCGGCGGCCCACGACGTCGGGCCGAACAGCGCGAGGCCGTTGCGCAGGGCCATGCCGCCGAGACGCAGCTTGTGTTCGCCCGGTGTCTGATGATCACTCATGCGGTCAGTGCTCCGATCCTGTCGATGCAGTGCACGAAAGCGCGCACCGCGAGCTCGAGGTCGCGTACGTCGATGCGCTCGTCGGGCGCGTGCAGCGTCTTGAGCAGCTCGGGCGCCGTATGGCGCAATGGAAAGAAACCGTAGGCGATCGTTCCGTAGGACTCGCGGAGAAAATGCGCGTCGGTGAAGCCCGTGCTGAGCTCCGGCACGAGCAGCGCGCCCGGCTCGAGCTCGTCGACCCACTCCGCGAGCGCGTCGCGCAGGGGCGTGTCGATGGGCGAGCGCGTGCCTCCGAGCGGGTGCTCGGCCAGGTCCAGCTCGACGTCCAGGCCCTGCAGCGCGACCCGGAACTCCCCCATCAGCTCCTCGGGGTCCGTGCCCGGGAGCACGCGGCAGTCCACCTCGATGAAGGCCTCGGCGGGGATCACGTTGCGCTTGCGCGAGGCGCCCGCCATCGTCGCCGCGAACGTCGAGCCCGCGAGCGCAGGGATCGTGTGCCAGAGCTCGTCGTGCTGCGCACGGCCGCGGGCGATCCGCTCCTCGAGCGATCCCCCACCCGGGGCGACCACGCCGAGCAGCGCCTCGAGCTCGGGCGAGGAGCGCACCACCGGCGAATAGGCGGCGAGCCGCTCGAGCACGGGCGCGAGCTTGAAGAGGGCGTTGTCCCCGAGTGTCGGCACCGACGCGTGGCCCGCGACGCCCCGCACGGTGACGCGCACCGGCATCGTCATCTTCTCCCCGACGACGAGCGTGTAGATCGTGCGGCGATCGGCGAGCTCGAGGCGGTAGTTGGCCTCCGTGACGGCGTACTCGCAGCGCAGGTCGGGCCGCTCGCCCACGAGCCAGCTCATGCCCACGCCGTCGACGCCGTCCTCCTCGTCGGCCTCGGCGATCAGCAGCACGTCGCCGTTCGGCACGTGTCCGCTGCGCGCCAGAACGGCGAGGGCGACGGCGCTGGCGGCCGTCTGGCCCTTCATGTCGAGCGCGCCGCGCCCCCAGAGGTGCCCGTCGCGCACCTCGCCGGCGAACGGCGGCACCGTCCAGTCGGCAGCATCCGCGTAGACCACGTCGGTGTGGCCCGCGAGCGCGAGCGCCGGGCCCGTCCCGCGCCCGCGCACCCGTGCGATCAGATTGGCCCGCTGCGGATCGCGCGCGACGCGCTCGCTCTGCACGCCGTTGCGTGTGAGGTAGGCCTCGAGCACCTCGGCGCCGAGCGTCTCGTTGCCCGGAGGATTGGTCGTATCGGCCCGGATCAGCTCGCTCGTCAGCTCCACGACCTCGTCGAGCAGGCCGTCTCCGAGCGCGCGCGCAAGCAGTTCGTGCATGACTCCAAGGCTACAGTCCGCCCGTGAGCCTGTTCGACGACGCGGCAGAGGAGCGGCGCGCAGCGCATGCGCCGCTCGCGGATCGCCTGCGCCCGCGCGCGCTCGGCGAGTTCGCGGGTCAGCCGCAGCTGGTCGGAGAGGGCGCCGCGCTGCGGCGCGCGATCGAGGAGGATCGCGTGACCTCGTCGATCTTCTTCGGGCCGCCCGGAACCGGCAAGACGACGCTCGCCCGCATCGTCGCGCAGAGCACGCGGTCGGTCTTCGAGGAGCTCTCGGCCGTCTCCTCGGGCAAGGCCGACGTGCAGGCCGTGATCGGCCGGGCGCGCGAGCGTCTCGGCGCGCAGGGGCAGCGCACCGTGCTCTTCATCGACGAGATCCACCGCTTCAACAAGGCGCAGCAGGATGCGCTCCTGCCCGTCGTCGAGTCCGGCCTCGTGACGCTGATCGGCGCGACGACCGAGAACCCGTTCCACTCGGTCATCGGCGCGCTCGTCTCGCGCTGCCGCCTGTACGAGTTCCGGGCGCACTCCGAGGACGCGTTGCTGGGCGTGCTCGAGCGCGGTGCAACCGCGCTCGGCGATCCGCCCGTGACCTCCGCGGTGCTCGCCGCGATCGCCGAGACCGCGGCCGGCGATGCGCGCCACGCCCTCTCGACGCTCGAGCTGGCGCACGAGCATGCGCTCTCGCGCGGCGCCGCGGCCGTGGAGGACGAGGACGTCACGGCCGCGGTCATGCGCCGGCCCGTGCGCTACGACCGCGACGGCGACAACCACTACGACACCATCTCGGCGTACATCAAGAGCGTGCGCGCGAGCGATCCCGACGCCGCGCTCTTCTACCTCGCGGTCATGCTCGAGGGCGGGGAGGATCCCGTCTACATCGCGCGCCGCATCGCGGTGCTGGCGAGCGAGGACATCGGCAACGCCGACCCGCGCGCACTCGAGCTGGCCGTGTCGTGCGCGCGGGTCGTCGAGCTCGTCGGCCTACCGGAGTGCCGCTACGCCCTCTCGCAGGCGACGGCATACCTCGCGCTCGCGCCGAAGTCGAACGCCGCCGCCACGTCGCTCGCAGCCGCACTGGAGGCCGCGCGCACCCATGCGACGGCGCGCCCGCCGGCGGCCCTGCGCGACTCCCACTACCGCGGCGCGCGCGAGCTCGGGAGCGGGGTCGGCTACCGCTACCCGCACGACCGGCCCGGGGCGTTCGTCGCCGACGACCACCTCCCGCCGGAGCTCGCCGGCACGCGGCTCTACGAGCCGACCGAGCACGGCCTCGAGGCCAGGCTCACCGAGCGGCTGCGCGAGCTGCGGCGGCTGCGCGGCGGTGGCGAGGACTCGCCGGGCGCCTAGATGATGTGCTGGCCGAGCGCCGAGCAGATCAGCTCGACGGCGAGCTCGCCGGTCATGTTCTCGCGATCCAGGATCGGGTTCACCTCGACGACCTCGAGCGATCCGAAGCCGTCGGCCTCGGCGAGCAGCTCCATCGCGAGATGCGCCTCGCGGTAGGAGATCCCGCCGCGCACGGCGGTTCCGACGCCAGGCGCCCAGAAGGGATCCATCACGTCCATGTCCACCGAGACGTGCACGTGGGCCGCGCCCTGCACGTGCTCGAGCGCGCCGTGGATCACGGCCTCCATCCCGAGACGATCGACCTCCGTGATCGTGTAGGTCTTGACCTGGGAACGGCGCAGGCGCTCGCGCTCGCCCGGGTCGAGCGAGCGGATGCCGATCAGGACGGTCCGGGTCTCGTCGACGGACGGCGAGGGCCAGCGCCCGCCCGAGAACCGCTCGCCGCCCCACCCGAGCGCACCGCTCAGGCCCATGCCGTGGACATTGCCCGACGGCGTCGTCGCGGGCGTGTTGCAGTCGGCGTGCGCGTCGAGCCAGATCGTCGCGACCGGTCCGTGCACGCGTGCGAGCCCGCCGAAGACCCCGAGCGCCAGCGAGTGGTCGCCGCCGAGCACGAGCGGCAGCTCCCCGGCCCGGGAGGATTGCTCGACCCGGCCGGCGATCTCCTCGCAGACCGCGAGGATCTGCTCGAGGTACTTGGCGTGCTCGTCGCCGGCGTCGAGCGCCTCGATGGGATCTTCCGCCACCCCTCCGAGATCGTGGACGCCCAGGCCGAGCTCGGCGAGCCGGCCCACGAGGCCCGCGTAGCGGATCGCCGAGGGTCCCATGTCGACTCCACGGCGACCCTGCCCGAGGTCGAGCGCGGCGCCGAGCACGGCGATGCTACGGGGGCCGGTCACGCGGCGATCGTATCCAGCAGGTGCGGCGCCAGCTCGGCGGCCAGCGCGGGCGCCCCGGCCAGCACACCCGGGCGCAGACCGCCCGCGGCCGGCAGCGGCAGGACGACGCCGCCGGCCTCGCGCACCAGCAGGTCGCCCGCGGCGTGATCCCACTCGGCGAGGCCGTGCTCGTAGAACGCGTCGAGACGGCCGGCGGCGACCCAGGCCAGGTCGAGCGCCGCCGATCCGGCGCGCCGGATGTCGCGTGCCAGGGGCAGCACGCGCGCGACGATGGCCGACTGCAGGCGGCGCTCCTCGACGAGGTAGGAGAAGCCGGTGCCGACGAGCGCGCGCTCGAGCGGCGGCGGCTCGCCCACACGCAGGACGGTCTCGCCGAGCCGGCAGCCGTGGCCGCGCGCCGCGCTGAACATCTCCCCGCGCACCGGGTCGTAGACGACGGCGGCGATCACGCTCCCCGCCTCGCAACAGGCGAGCGAGACCGCCCAGTGCGGAATGCCGTAGAGGAAGTTGACCGTGCCGTCGAGGGGGTCGATCAGCCACTCGAGGCCGCTCGTGCCCGTGGCGCCGGCTCCCTCCTCGCCGACCAGGCCGTCGCCGGGCCGCTCGTCGCGCAGCATCCCGGTGATCAACGACTCGGCGTCGCGATCCGCATCGGAGACGGGGTCGGTCCCGGAGCTCTTGTACTCGACGCCGGAGGCCGCTCCGTGAAACCGCTCGACGAGCAGCCCGCCGGCCGCCTGCGCGGCCCGCACGGCGAGGTCGAGCAGAGCGTGCGGGTCGGCGGCGGACACGAATGGCGAGGGACGGACTTGAACCGCCGACACCCCGGTTTTCAGCCGAGTGCTCTACCAGCTGAGCTACCTCGCCGCGGGCCGCACCAGGCTACCACGGGGCGGTGAGTGGCTCGTCAGTCGCCCGCCGGGCGCTCAGGGGCCCGTCGGCGGGGAGTAGACGAACGTCACGGTCACCTGGGCCGAGACGTCCACGGGGCCGATCTGCACGGGCGGAGCGGAGGAGGCCGCCTTGCCCGCGGCGTCGGCCGCGTACATGATCGGTCCGCCGCCGCCCGAGTTCTCGCTGACCGTCGTCGTGCCGAGGATCGTGACGCCCATCGCAGCCGCGGCGGCGTCGGCCTTCGAGCGGGCATCGGCGAGCGCAGCGCGCAGCGCGTCGCGGTAGCCGGCCGTCTGCTGGTCGAGCGAGAACGACGGGCCGTCCACGGAGTCGGCGCCCGCGGCGGTCGCCGCGGCGATCACCGCGCCCGACTGTGCGGGATCGTGGATGGTGACGGCGAGCGACTGGTCGCTCACGAAGCGGTTCTCGTGCTCCCAGTCGCGCCCGGTGCTGACGCCCTGGGTCACGAGGTCGGCGTCGGTGAGCTTGACCGCGGTGAGCGAGCGCAGCGCCTGCAGAACCGCCGTCATCTTGCCCGAGGCGACCGCCTGGGCGGCATCGCTCGAGTCGCCGCTGCCGTGCACCGAGACGTTGACGACTGCGGTGTCCGGCTGCAGCTTGACATCGCCCGACCCGGTGAACACGAGAATCCGCTGCGCCGGGGTGATCGCATCACCGGGCGCCGCGCTGGCGGCGGCGAAGGCCGTCGCGGGGCCTGAGCCGCCACGCAGCGAGAGCGCGAGTGCGATCACGAGCGCGACGGCGAGCGTCGCGATGGCCAGGGAACGGGTGCGGTGGGAGCGGGACACGGTCTACCTCCAGGTCGGTAGAGGCTCTGACGGGAGCCGCGCCGTCCTGGTTCCCGCGCCCGCACGCCGCGCGCTCAGAGCGACAGCGTGTACGCGCCCTGCGCGTTGCCGATCGCGCGCACCCGGACGTAGACGGTGCCCGCGACGGGCCCCGGCGTACTGACGCTCTGCGGGCTGCTGCCCGCGGCACTGGCGAGCACGTTCCCGGACGCGTCCAGCAGCGCGACCTCGAGCACGGCCGTGGTGTCGAAGGTCAGCGATGCGGTCACGATCGCCCCGGCGGCGGCGGCCGCGAACACGTCGTCGTTGCCGGCGCAGGCGACACCCGACGTGGTCGAGACGAGATCCACCGGAGTCGCCTGCGCGATCGTGTCGTTGGGCTCGAAGCCGTCGTCGTTGCAGAGCGGCGGAGGCGCGCAGCTCCCCGAGATCTGGAAGCCGGGCACGGCGGCGGCGATGCGGGTCTCGAGATCGCAGGCGGACGCGGACGGGGCGGATGGCCCAGGAGGACCGGCCGGGCCTGCCGGCCCCGCGGGGCCGGTCGCTCCCACTGCACCCGCGGGCCCGGAGGGGCCGCGCAGGTTCCAGACGAGCGAGCGCTCGTTCGCGCGGCAATCGGTCGCGCCGCTCACGACGCGCAGGACGGCTCCGCGCGCGGGCGGCGTCCCGTCCGCCGCGACGCGGTAACAGGCGTGCACCACCTGCAGGTCGTCGCGACTCACGGCGTAGCCGGCGACAGCGCCGACGGCGAGGGCGCCTGTGGCGATCAGGAGCATGCGCGCGCCGCGCGAGAGCCACCACCCCGTCCATCCGCGTCTGCCCATACTCCCAACGTTCTCCCGGCGTCGCCCGTCACCTCCCATGCAAGCGGAGTGACTTTGGGTTGACCAGGCAGAACCGGCGCTCAGGCTCCGGGAGAATCCGAGAGGAGTCGCAGCAGCGTCTCGAGGAGTCCGTCGAGATCGTGCCGCGCTGATTCGGCGACCAGCCCCACCCCGCGCTCGCGCGCCGCGGCACTCGTGACGGGGCCGATCGAGACGCCCCGGACGCCCGCCAGCTCGTGCCCCGCGAGCGCGTCGGCGAAGCGCTTCACAGTGGACGACGAGGTGAACGCCACGGCGTCGGCAGCGAGCATGCGCTCCGGGTGCCGGGGCAGCGCGGCGAGCGTGCGATAGAGCGGCACGACATCCACCTGCGCGCCGGCCGCGCGCAGTCCGTCGGGCAGCGTGTCGCGGGCCTCCTCGGCACGCGCCACGAGCGCGCGCACGCCGCGCAGGCCGGACGGCAGCACCTCGAGCAGGCCTTCGGCGACCGAGCGCTCCGCCACGACGTCGGCGACGATCCCCACCTCGCGCAGCGCGGCCGCGGTGCCGGGGCCGATGGCCGCGACCTTGGCGCCCGCGAGCGCGCGCGCATCGCCCCCGGCGCGTTCCACGAGCAGACGGGGGGCGTTCGGCGAGGTCACGCAGACGAGTCCGTACCCGGCGAGGTCGATCGCCGGGCCGGCGATCGGCTCGATGCGGATGACGGCACACTCGTCCACCTCGGCTCCGAGGTCGCGCAGCCGGGCCACGAGGGCGCTGGCTTGCGTGCGGGCGCGCGTGACCACGATGCGGCGCCCGTGCAGAGGTCGCCGCTCGGCCCAGGCGAGGTCGTCGCGCAGACCGGCGACCGCGCCGATCACGGTGACCGCAGGCGAGCGGATTCCCGCCGCCTCGACGTCGGCGGCGATGGTCGCGAGCGTGCCGACGACGCTCCGCTGCGCGGCGGTCGTCCCCGACTGGGTCACGCAGACCGGCGTCTCCGCCGGCTTCCCGGCTGCCACGAGCACCTCCGCCACCGCGGCGAGACGGCCGACGCCCATGAGCACGACGAGCGTCCCCGGGAGGCCCGCGAGCGCCGCCCAGTCGACATCGGCACGCGGTTTTCCCGGCCGCTCATGCGCGGTCACGATCGTCACCTGCGCCGCCAGGTCGCGGTGCGTCACGGGCACGCCGGCGTACGCGGGCACCGCGATCGCCGAGGTCACGCCGGGCACGATCTCGTAGTCGATGCCGGCCTGGCGCAGCGCGTGGGCCTCCTCGCCGCCACGGCCGAAGACGAACGGGTCACCACCCTTGAGCCGCACGACGAGCGCGCCCCGGCGGCCGTGCTCGATCAGGGTCTCGGTCGTCTCGTCCTGTGTCAGGGCCACCTCGCCGGGCTGCTTGCCGGCGTCGATCAGCAGACAGCCGGGGCGGGCGAGATCGAGCAGCGCATCGCCCGCGAGGCGATCGAAGACGATCACGTCGGCCCGGCGCAGGAGATCCTGCCCCCGCACGGTGATCAGGCCGGGATCGCCCGGGCCCGCACCGACGAGGTAGACGGTCACGCGCGCACCGCCGCGACGATCGCCTCGCCCCCGCGCGCGAGCGCGGCGGCGGCGACCTCCGCGGCGAGCGCCGCCGGATCGTCGCCACGCGCATCGGCCTCGACGACGACGGAGCCGTCGGGCAGGGCGAGCCACGTGCGCAGCCACAGGCGCCCGTCGCCGGCCTGCACCGCGTGCGTGGCCACCGGCGCGAGGCACCCGCCCCCGAGCAGCGCCGCGCACGCGCGCTCGGCCTGCAGGATGCGCCCGGCCTCGGCGTCGCCGACGACCGCGAGGGACGCCGCGTCCCCGGCGCGCGACTGCAGCGCCAGGAAGCCCTGACCCGTCTCCGGGAGCATCTGCTCGGCCTCGACGCGAAACCCGATCTCGTGCGCCAGGCCCAGCCGGTCGAGCCCGCAGGCGGCGAGCACCACACCATCGAGCCCGCGCTCGAGCCGCTTGCGCAGACGGGTGTCCACGTTGCCGCGCATGCTCTCGACGCGCAGGTCGGGGCGCAGTGCGCGCAACTGCGCGCCGCGTCGCATCGAGGCCGTGCCGACCCGAGCGCCCTGCGGGATCGCCGCGAGGCTGCCATGCGGCCCGCACCAGGCATCGCGGGCGTCCCCGCGCGCAAGCACGGCCGCCAGCGCGAGCCCCGGGGTCTCGTCGGTGGTCAGGTCCTTCGCCGAGTGCACCGCGACGTCGATGCGCCCCTCGACGAGGGCGTCTTCGAGCTCCTTCGAGAAGACGCCGCGTCCGCCGAGCTCGCTGAACGCGCTGCGCCGGTCGCGGTCGCCCGCGGTCGAGATCGGCACGATCGCCACGGGGCCGAGGCCCGCGTCGCGCAGCGCCTCCGCTGCGAGCGCTGCTTGCGCGTGCGCGAGACGCGAGCCGCGAGTCCCCAGCCGCAGCAACGTCACGCCTGGTCGGGACCCTGCGCGCGGTCGAGCGCCGCCTGCGCCGCTGCCAGCTGCTGCTCGAGCCGTCGCAGCTTGCCGGCGAGGATCCACACGTAGGCCAGGGTGACACCCCAGATCGCGGCCACCACCGCGCCCACGGCCTGGGCGTCCGAGTTGCTGATCGCCGCGACGATCACGGCAGCACGGCCTCGCCGCGAATCCTGCGCTCGAGGCGCTGCACGCCCTGGGCGAGCAGCTTGCCGCGCAGCTCGAGCCGCCAGAGCGCGCAGCCGAGGCAGATGAACGCCGCCCACGAGACGAGGAAGGTGAAGAACATCGAGTGCTCCATCGCCGGACCGTTGTCGTGGAACACCGTGGGGTGGTGCAGCGTGCCTGCGAGGTGCACCGCGCCGAGCGAGAGCGGCACCATGCCGATGCCGAGCAGTGCGTAGATGGACGAGAAGCGCTCCCGCCGCGAGCCCTCGTCGACCGCGTAGCGGAGCATGAAGTACGCGCAGTAGAAGAGGAAGACGAGCAGGAACGTGTTGAGCTGCTTGTCGCTCCAGTCCCACCAGATGCCCCAGGAGACCTTGGCCCAGATCGGCCCGGTGATCAGCACGAGCGTGCCGAGGATCACGCCCTGGTGGATCGCCACGTACGAGCGCACGTCGTCCATCGGGTCACGGCGCATGAGGTAGCGGGCGGCGTAGAACGCGCCGATCGCGAGGAACAGGTACGCGGTCAGTGCCACCGGCACGTGCAGGTAGAAGATCCGCTGGCGGTAGCCCTCCGCGCGATCGCCGGGGACCCACAGTGCGATGAGCAGTGTGGAGACGACGAGCAGGCCCCCGGCAGCGAGCACCAGCGGGCGCAGGAGGCGGTCTTGGGTTCCCACGGAATCAATCCGTCAGCGCGTGCTCGCATACGGCGTACGCGAGCAGGCCGACGATGGCATCGTAGGTCAGCACCAGCGCCAGGGGGCGCACGACGCTCTGCCCGTCGTCGGCATGCACGCTGCACGCGAGCGCGGCGATCAGGAGCGGCACGGCGGCGGGCAGGTAGAGCAGCGGCACCATGACCTCGCGGCCGCGCACCGCGGAGGCGACTGCCGCCACCAGCGCGCCGAGCGCCGCCAGGCCGAGGTCGCCCGCGAGCAGCGCGCAGAGGAGCACGCCGAGACTCGGCACGGGCGCATCGGCGGGCAGGAAGAGGTACGACAGCGGGACGGCCACGAGCTCCATGAGCAACAGCAACGCCGTGATCGAGAGCGTCTTCGCCGCCCAGATCGCGGTGCGCGGGATGGGCGCGAGCACGAGCGCGTCGAGCAGCCCCTCGTCGCGCTCGGCATTGAAGACGCGGGCGACTGCGAGGAGCGTGGCCAGCAGCAGCGTCACCCAGAGCGAGCCGACCGTGACCGAGACGGGCGGACGCGCGATGTCGGCGCCATAGTGCAGAACCACCTGCGCCACCGCGGCGAAGAGCCCCATCGCGAGCGCAAGCTGGGGCGCCCGCCGCTCGAGCACGAGGTCGGTGCGGACGAGCAGGCCCACGGCGCGGCCGAAGGACACGGCATGGGCGCTCACGGCAGCACCTCCAGGTGCAGCAGCTCGTCGCACAGCCGCTCGGCGCGCTCGTGCTCGTGGGTCGCCAGCACGATCGTCACGCGGCCGCGTGCGCCGGCGAGGATCGAGTCGAGCCGCGTCACGCTCGCCTCGTCGAGGCCGCTGTGGGGCTCGTCGAGCACCAGCAGTGCCGGCGACGGCAGGAGCGCGCGGGCGAGGGCGAGACGTTGCCGCTGCCCCTGCGAGAGGAGTGCCGCGGGGCGTCCCGCAAGCGCGGTCAGATCGGCCGTCGCGAGCGCCTCGTCCGCGGCGTCCGCGGCGAGGCCGTAGAGGCCGGCGCAGAGGGCCAGGTTCTCGCGGGCGCTCAGCCCGCCCCAGAGCAGGGGACGGTGCCCCGCGTAGGCGACGCGCGCCCGCTCGGCAGGCGGCAGCTCGCAGCTCTCGCCGCCGTCGACGAGCACGCTTCCCGCGCGTGGTCGCAGGAGCCCCGCGATGCAGCGGAGCAGCGTCGACTTGCCGCTGCCGTTCGGTCCGAGCAGCCCGAGCGCGCGTCCGGGCGCGAGCGTGTAGTCGACCCCCGCGAGCACGACGCGTCCACCGTAGGCGTGCCCGACGCCGCGGAGCTCGAGCCGCGGCGCGGTCACGAGAGGGCGACGTCGAGCGACACCGTCGCGAGATAGAGCAGGGCGATGAGGCCGTTGACGCTCAGGAATGCCATGTCGACGCGCGAGAGGTCACCCGGCGAGACGAGATTCTGCTCATAGGCCAGGAGCGCGGCCACGGCCACGACGCCGATCGCGTAGACCGGCCCCAGCCCGAGCGAGAAGCCGACCGCGGCGAGCGCGACGACGCTGAGCGCGTGCAGCGCCCGCGACACGTGGAGGGCGCGGGCGATGCCGTAGTCGGCGGGCATCGAATGCAGGCCCTGTGCGCGATCGACCTCGATGTCCATCGTCGCGTAGATGATGTCGAAGCCCGCGATCCAGCAGGCCACGGCCGCTCCGAGAAGCCATGCGGCGATGTCGAAGCGCCCCGTGACGGCGACCCAGCCGCCGACGGGCGCGAGGCCGTCGACGACGCCGAGCCAGAGGTGGCAGAGCGGCGTGAAGCGCTTCAGATAGGGGTAGATCACCATCGGGATCACGACGAGCGGCGCGAGCCAGCGCGTGATCGGCGCAAGCTGCGAGACGCCGGCGACGAAGACCGCGAGCGACGCCACCGCGAAGAGCACGACCTGCGAGCGCTTGAGCCGGCCCGCCGGCAGTTCCCGGCCGGCGGTGCGCGGGTTGCGCGCGTCGATGGCTGCATCCACGAGACGGTTGACCGCCATCGCGAACGAGCGCGCGCCGACCATCGCGACCGTGATCCAGCCGAGCGCCGAGATGCCCGGCCAGCCGCCGACGGCCAGGATCGCCCCGACGTACGCGTAGGGCAGCGCGAACACCGTGTGCTCGATGCGCACGAGGTTCGCGAAGCGCTGCGCGAGCGCGACCGCGCTCATGCGCCGTGGTGCGTCGTCGGCTCGGAGCGCAGCAGCCTGACCGCGTGCTCGAGCACGGGCTCGAGCACCGCCCAGCCCTCCTCGCAGGCCCGCGGGCTCCCGGGCAGCGTGATCACGACGGTGCGGCCACGCGTGCCCGAGACTCCGCGCGAGAGCGCGCCGTGCGGCGTGTGGCGCAACGCGTCGGCGCGCAGCGCCTCGTCGATGCCGGGGCTCAGCCGATCGAGCGTCGCGCGCGCCGCCTCGGGCGTGACGTCGCGCGGGGCGAAGCCGGTGCCGCCGGTCGAGAGCACGACGTCGGCCACGTCCTCGTCGCACAATTGCGCGAGGCGCGCCGCGATCTGATCGCGCTCGTCCGGCAGGACGCCGCGCCACACGACCTCGTGACCGGCGCCGGCCGCCCGCTCGGCGAGCACCTCCCCCGAGCGATCCTCGCGCACGCCGTGATGCACGCCGTCGGAGACCGTGAGCACGGCGATCCTCATGGCCGCACCCAGTGCCCCGACTTGCCGCCCTCCTTCTCGAGCAGGACGACCGACTCGATCTGGCCGGTGGCGTCGATCCCCTTCGTCATGTCGTAGACGCAGAGCGCCGCGACGGCGCACGCGGTCATGGCCTCCATCTCGACGCCGGTCTGCCCGGTCGTCTCGCACACGACCTCGATCGCGACGCCCTCGTCGTCCAGCTCGAGCGACGCCGACACGTGCGTGAGCGCGAGTGGGTGGCAGAGCGGCAGCAGGCCGGGCGTCTGCTTTGAGCCGGTGATCGCAGCGACGCGCGCGACGCCGAGCACGTCGCCCTTGGGCAGCGTGCCGGCGCGAATGTGGGCGACGACCGCGGGGGCGAGGCGCACGCGCGCTCCGGCGCGTGCGCGCCGGCGGGTGACGGGCTTTCCGCCGACGTCGATCATGCGCACCTCGCTCATGTGCTCAGCCCCGCAGCAGGCGGCGCGCGTCGTCCGGCTCCATGGGCTCGCGGCCCAGGGAGTCGGCGAGCGCGACGGCCAGCTCGACGAGTTCGGCGTTCGAGCTCGCGGGCGTCCCGTCCGGGAGCAGCGCGGAGTCCTCGAGACCGACGCGGATATGGCCGCCGAGCGCCGCCGCCGTCGCGCAGACCGCCGCGGTCGCGACGCCCTCGCCGTGGGCGATCCAGCGCAGCTGGCCGAGCGTGCCGGCGAGCGCATCGACGAGGCGCAGCAGGTTGCGCGGCGTGCCGGCGAGCCCCTGTTCGGAGCTGCCGGCCGCGGCCCCGAGCTCGAGATGCAGCCAGGGCGCCTGGGCCAGCAGGCCGTCCTCGTAGAGCGCCTCGACGTCCGCGATCGCCTCGAGCGCGTTGATGCCCGGCTCGGGTGCGACGCCGGCGCGCTCGCAGGACTCGAGGATCTGGCGCGCCTCCTCGCGGTGGGCCGGGAGATCGGGCGCGGGCGGCTGGACGTTCACGGTCGCGAGCTCGGGGAGCTCGCGCAGGACGTCGAAGAGCGCGGTCACGGTGCCGAGCGACGTCTGGCGCGTGCGCTGCGTCGTGATCGAGATCGGGACGTCGACCAGCGCGCGGATGGCGGAGACGATCTCGTCGAACGTGAGGTCGAAGGCGATACCGCCGTCGTCCCGGCGCGCGTGCACGTGCACGACCCCGGCGCCGGCGTCGACCGCGCGCTTGGCCTCCTTGGCGATCTCGGCGGGCGTGTACGGCAGCTTCTTCGCGACCTTGCGATCGCGGCTGCCGTTCAGCGCGGCGACGATCAGGATGGGATCTGCCATCCACCTCTCCCGTCGCGCTGCTCGCTCGGCACACGTCCTCCTTCCGGCGGCCCGGTGGCCGCATCGGCCAGCAATGGTATCCCGGGTCCGGGCGCGCGCACTCCCGTCAGCCGCAGTTGGCGGAGCCGGCCGGACGCGGCAGCAGCTCTGCGTGCACGACCCGGCCGTGGCCGCTGCGCACGACATGCAGATCGATGCGGTCACCTGCGCGGTACGCGGCAACGGCGCGATCGAGGTCGCGGAAGCCTGCGACAGGCGTCTTCCCGACGGCCACGATGACGTCGGCGTCGCGCGCATAGGCCTTGCCGGCGACCTCGAGCGTCTCGCTCCCGGTCTGCAGGCCGGCGCGCGCGGCGGCCCCGCCCTTGGTGAGGCTCTCGACGAGGGCTCCGTGCTGGACCGCGAGGCCGAGCGAGGCGGCCAGCGCGGGCGTGACCGTGACCGCCGCCACTCCGAGCCAGGCGTAGCGGATGTGCCGGCCCGCGGCCAGCGCCAGGTAGGAGCGCCGGACCGCCTCGATCGGCACGGCGTAGGCCACCCCTCCGCGGGCGTCGGGGTTGACCGCGGTGACCATGCCGACGACCTGGCCGCGCGCGTTCAGCAGTGGCCCGCCCGAGTTGCCCGGGTTGACCGCGGCATCGGTCTGGATCACGCCGGTCGTGCGGAAGCACACGCCCGGCGCCGTGATCTGGCGGTCGAGCTGCGAGACGACGCCGGTGGAGAGCGAGGCGCGATTCTCGAACGGGCTGCCGATCACGGCCACCGAGGCGCCGACGCGGAGCGCGCGGGCGCGGCCGAGGGAAAGCGCGCGCAGGCCGAGGTGCGCCGGTTCGACCTTGAGCAGCGCCGTGTCCTCGAAGAGGTCGTAGCCGAGCACCGTGGCGTCGGCGCGCGTCCCATCGTCGAGCACGATGCGGACGGCCGGCGACTGCGTGACGTTCGAACCCGTCTGATCGACCTGGGTGACGACGTGCGACGCGGTCACGATCAACCCCCGCCGCGCGTCGACCACGAAGCCGCTGCCGGCGGTCTCCTGGTCGATGCCGAAGGTCGACTCGATCGTGACGACGCCGTTGCGGGCGCCTGCGTAGAGCGCGACCGGATCGAATCCGCCCGCCCCGCCGCCGGCGCGCACGATGGTGGTGGTGACGGAGCGGCCGCCGCCGTCACCCCGCAGCGCGAGGGCCAGCGCACCGCCGGCCAGACCCGCGACGAGCGCGACGAGGGCGCCTGCAAAGACGGCGCGCGTGGTCACGGAGTCTCACTGTAGGCGCCTGCGTGCTCTGCGGACGGGCCCGGCAGCTCGAGCGCGAAGCGGGTGCCGCCGGCGTTGCTCGTCACGAGCAGCCGCCCGTCCATCCGCTCGGCCAGCTCGCGCGCGATGGCGAGCCCGAGACCCGTGCCGCGCGCGGCTGCGCCAGGCCCGCGGTAGAAGCGCTCGAACACGCGCTCGAGCAGCTCGGGCGGGATGCCGGGCCCGTCGTCGGCCACGATCACGCTCGCGCCCCACGGTGTCGTCTCGGTGCTCAGCGTCACGCTCGATCCGGGCGGGGTGTGGCGCAGCGCGTTGTCCACCAGCACGCGCAGGACCTGGAGGACGCGCCCCTCGTCCCCCAGCGCGAGCGCAGGCCCGTCGGCGGCGGCGACGACGGACGAGCCGCGCCGGGCCGCCAGCGCCTGCATCTCGCGCGCGCTGTCGGATGCGAGCTCGGAGAGCTCGATCTCCTCGTGTGCGACAGTGAGCCCGCCAGCGTCCAGGCGCGAGAGGTCGAGCAGATCCGTCGCGAGCTTGGTGAGGCGCTGGACCTGCTCGCCCATGGTCTCGAGGAACTCGCTCCGCTCCGCCTCCGTGAGCCCGCCTTCGGTCAGGAGCTCGAGGTAGCCCCCGAGCGCCGTGAGCGGCGTCCGCAGCTCGTGCGACGCGTTCGCGATGAAGGCCGAGCGCGCACGCTCGAGGGCGTCCAGGCGCGTGCGCATCTCCTCGAGCGAGCGCGCGAGCTCGCCGATCTCGTCCTGCTTGCGGTCCACGATCGGCTCGGAGAAGGAGCCTCGTGCGATGCGGTCGGCGGCGGCCCGCAGGCGCGCGAGGCGCCGGGCAAGCGGCTCGGCGGCCAGGGCGCCGGCCACGAGCGCGACGACGAATGCGAGCAAGGCGCCGAGCGCGAGGCGGCGCTCGACGGCCGAGACCTGCTCCTGGACGTCGCGCAGCGGCGCCTCGACGAGCACCACGCCGTTCACGCCCTGATTCGAGACGGAGAACGTCAGCAGGGCCGTGCGGCCTCCAGGAAGGTGCTTCACTGCCGAGGAGTCCTGGTGCAGCATCGCGCTCGTCCGGACAAGCGCGAGCGGTGAACCGACGGCGTCGTTGGGGGACGAGTCGGCGGTGCGCTTGAGCGTGACGCCGTCAGTGGCGAAGACGATGATGCGCCCGGCGCCGAGGGTGGCCGCGATCCCCTGCAGAACGCCGGGGGTCACATCGTCCTGCGAGAACGGACGCAGGAGCTGCGCCGGACCGATCGTCTCCACACTCGCGCGCAGCGACGACACCCTGGACTGCTCGAGGTTGTGCTGAAGCGAGGGCAGGACGAGCGCAGCGAGCACGACGAGCACGAACGCCGCCGACGCGGCGGCCACCACCGTGAGCCGCATGCGCAGACGCCCGGGGCGCTGCAGCGCGGTGCGGATCATGCGCCGAAGCGGTACCCGACGCCGCGCACCGTCCGGATCAGCTCCGGCGCCGACGGGTCGCGCTCGAGCTTCTCGCGCAGATGGCGGATGTGCACGTCGATGGTGCGCTGCTCGCGGTAGTCGGCGGAGTCCCAGACGCTCTCGAGCAACAACCGGCGCGAGAGCACCCGGCCCGGGGAGCGCATCAGACTGCGCAGGATCTCGAACTCGACGTACGTGAGTTGCACGGGCTCGCCGTCGCGCTCGGCGGTGCGCCGGGCCACGTCGAGGCGGACACCGGCGGCCTCGAGCACGTCCTCGACCCCCGCCGCGCCGGCGGGTCGCTGGGCGCGCCGCAGGACGGCGCGCACGCGCGAGCGCAGCTCGGCGAGCGAGAACGGCTTGGTGACGTAGTCGTCGGCCCCGATCTCGAGGCCGAGCACCTTGTCGACCTCATCGTCGCGCGCCGTGAGCATGATGATCGGGAGCGTCGCGGAGAGCACGCGGATCCGCCGGCACACCTCGATGCCGTCCATCCCGGGCAGCATGAGATCCAGCAGGACGAGGTCGGGATGCTCTGCCTCGACCAGGCGCAGGCCGTCCTCGCCGGTCATCGCACCGAGGACGCGGTACCCCTCGCGCTCGAGCGGGAAGCGCACGAGGCGCTGTACGGCGTCCTCGTCGTCGATGACGAGGATCGTCCCCCGGCTCGCACTCACGACCCCAGTCTAGCCGCGGCCCACGGCGGCGCAGCCGGCGGTGGTCGTGCATACTCGAAACCGATGTTCCCGGAGGGTGCACCTCGCGAGCGCCGGGCGCGCCTCGCGAGCGCGCGCCGCACTGCCGGGCGAGGGCCGCGGGCGGCCGCGTTGCTCCGCCCCGGCCCCTACCGGACGGGGTGGCTGATCGTGCTCGTCCCGGCGTTCGTGCTGCTGGTGGGTGCGCGCACCGCGCCGACGCTGCCGCGCAGCTCGCTCCCCCCGACCTTCGACGGCGCACAGGCGCTCGCGGCCACGAAGGAGCTCGTCGGGCGCTTCGCCGACCGCTCGCCGGGCAGCGCGGGCGACACGGGAGCGGCCGACTGGGTCGCCGAGCGGCTGCGCGCAGCGGGCGCCGAGGTGAGCTTCCAGCGCTTCCGGGCGCCCGACGCCAACGGGCGCACCGTGCCGATGGTCAACGTGCTCGGCGTCGTCAGCGGCACGGGCCGCTCACGCGACGCGCTCGTCTTCGTGGCCGGGCGCGACGACCTCCCGCCGGGGCCGGGCGCCGACGACAACGGCTCGGGCACGGGCGCGCTGGTGGAGCTCGCGCGCACGCTCGTGGGCAGCGTCACCGAGACCTCGCTCGTGTTCGCCTCGGTCGACGGCACGACCGCCGAGTCGGCCGGCGCGCGCGAGCTCGCCCGGCACCCTCCCGGCGGCCTGCGGCTGGACGCGGGGGTCTCGCTGCGCGCGGTCGGGCGGCCGGGTGGCCCGCTCGTGCTGCGGATCTCGGGCGAGGGACACCGCCTGCCCGCCGCGGGCTGGCTGCGGACAGTCGAGCAGGCGCTGCGCGACGAGCAGGCCGGGCAGGTGCGCCTGCCCTCACTCGGCCAGCAGGTCGCCGCGCTGGTGGCCCCGGCGGCCCACGGCGATCAGGCCGCGCTGGTCGGCGGCGGCGCAGCGGTCATCGGCCTCGACGGCTCGCTGGCCGGCGAGAGCTCGGCCTCCGACACGCCCGACCAGCTCTCGGCCGATCTCCTCGGCCGCGTCGGCACCGCCGTGCAACTCGCGGCGCTCGCGTTCGACACCGGGCCGAGACCGGCCGGCCTCGGATCGACCTATCTCGTCTCGAGCGACCGCGTGCTGCGCGGCTGGACGCTCGAGCTCTTCCTCGTGGCGCTCCTCGTGCCACCGGCCTTCGCCTTGATCGACGCCGCAGCGCGTGCCCGCGCACGCGGGGCGCGCCCGTCGACGACGCTCCGCCGCGTGCTCTGGCGCTCCGCCGGACTCGCCGTCGGCGTGCTGGCGATCCGCGTGCAGGGAGCGACGGGCCTCTTGCCCGACGCCCACTCGCCGCCCTTCGCGGGCGACGGCGGAGGTGTCGCGCTGTGGCAGGTCGCGTTCCCGCTCGCGCTCGGCGGCGCCTTCGGCGCGTTCGCCGCACGGCGCGTCGCGGCCGACGCCGACCGGGCCGGCGCAGGGCGCTATCTCGGAGCGCACGTGGCGCTCTTCGTGGCCGCCGCGCTCGCCTTCGCAGGCAACGCCTACCTGCTCGTGTTCGTGATCCCGGCGCTGCACCTCTGGCTGCTGCTGCCCGTCATGGCCCGCCTGGGGGCCGCTGCGCGCGCACTCGTGGTGATCGCCGGGTGGCTCGGCCCGGCCGCCGTCGTCGCGCTGCTCGCGGGCGCGGGCGGCTTCGGCGTCGACGCTCCCGCCTGGTTCGTCCGGCTCGTCGGCGACGGCGGGATCCCACTCGCGTCCAGCCTCGCGCTCGCCGTCTTGGCCGCCGCGACGATCGAGATGCTGTGGCTCGTCGTGGCTGCGGGGGTCGGCCCCCGTACGGGGGATAGCGCGTCCCCGCCGCAGGCGTAGGTTGGTGCGGAGATGAGATCCCTCGCCCGTCGCCTCGGAACCACCTTCGCCGTCACCGGCGTCCTGCTCGTCGTCTACGCCGCCATGACCGTGTTCTGGCGCGACCCGGTGACGAGCATCTACACCGCCTACGAGCAGCACGAGATGAGCTCGCAGCTCAGCCAGACCTTCGTCACCTGGCAGAAGGACGCGCAGAGGGCGCTCGGGCAGTCGACGGTGCACGGAACGCACGGCGCCACGGAACTCACCGCTTCGGCCACCACGACCAGGGTGCTGCGCACGGCGCGCGCCCTGGCGCGGCGCTACGCGGCCCTCGAGACCGGCCACACCGGCCGCCCGCTCGGCCGCATCGAGATCAAGCGCATCGGCCTCTCGACCATCGTCGTCGAGAACACGGACTACTGGGGCAGCCTGAGCAAGGGCCCTGGCCGCTACGAGCAGGGCTCCTTCCCCGGCCTCGGGCAGACGACGGGAATCGCGGGTCACCGCACCACGTTCGCCGCGCCCTTCCGCCACATCGACGACATCCAGAACGGCGACTCGATCGTCCTGACGATGCCCTACGGCACCTTCACCTACCGCGTGCTGCGCCACCAGATCGTCGACAACGGCGACTGGTCGATCATGAACAAGGTCGGCTTCGACGAGCTCGTGCTCTCGGCCTGCCACCCGCTCTACAGCGCCTCGCACCGCTGGGTCGTGTTCGCCCGCCTCGTGAACGTGAAGCTCGCCGGTGCGGCCCGGGGCGTCAACCTGCCCGCGGCCTCGACGGTGCCCGTCGCCGCGACCGCCGCCTAGAGGGTGGTTCCCTAGCGGAGGTCGATCAGGTCGATCGGGGATCCCGCGCGCACGTCGCCCTCGCCGATCGGTACCAGCGCCAGGGCGTCGGCGATCGCCGCCCGGCCGAGCTGGTGTGAGAGATCGGCGCCCAGGGGCTCGGCGTGCCCGTCGACGATGCGCACGGGGCGCACCCGCTGCCGGTGAGGATCCTGCCGCAGGGCCTCGGTGAGCGGCAGGCGGAACGTCGCGGGCCCGGCGTCGGCGGCGCCTCCGAGGCGGCGCAGCGCCGGCACGAGCAGGAGCTCGAGGCCGACCATGACCGAGAGCGGGTTGCCCGGGAGGCCGACGACGACGCGATCGTCGCGCAGGCCGCACCAGGTTGGCCGGCCCGGCTGGGCCGCGATCCGCCAGAACAGCTGCTCGACGCCGAGCGCCTCGAGCGCCGGCTTCACGTGGTCGCGCGTGCCGACCGACACGCCGCCCGACGTGACGACCACGTCGGAGATCTCGAGCGCACGCGCCAAGGCCGCGCGCGTGGCGGCGGCGTCGTCGGTGACGCGCTCGACCGCGATGACGTCCGCCCCCGCCTGCTCGCAGCGCGCCGCGATCAGCACGCTGTTGGACTCGTGGATCTGGCCGGGCCGCAGCGGCTCGCCCGGTGCGACGAGCTCGTCGCCGGTGACGACCACGGAGACGCGCGGACGGCGGTGGCAGCGCAGCTCGGCCACGCCGCCGGTCGCGATCGCCGCGAGCCCGAGCGGTCGCAGGACGCTTCCCGCCGCGACCACGACGGAGCCGCTCGGGACGTCCGTCCCGCGCCGGCGCACGTGGTCGCCGATCCGCACCGGGCCGTCGAAGGACACCCGCTCGCCCTGGACGTGCGCGTGCTCGATCGGGACGATCGTGTCGGCCCCGCCGGGCAGCGGCGCGCCGGTGGCGATCGTCATCGCAGTCCCCGGCTCCAGCCGCACGGGATCGTCGCCCGCGAAGGACTGGCCGGCGATCGGGAGCTCGTCGCCGGCGTCCTGTGCGCGCACGGCGAAGCCGTCCATGGCCGAGTTGTCGAACGGCGGCAGGTCGTGTGCGGCGTGCACATCGGTCGCGAGCACCCGCCCCGCGAGCGCGCTCGTGAGCGGAACCGTCTCGGCCGGGAGCGGCGAGAGGCGCGCGAGCAGCAGCGCCCGGGCGTCGTCAGGCGGTAACGGGCGTGGCGGGGACGTGCTCACGGGCCCATGCTATAAACGGACGCGTGGACGACGGCCCCGCCGCATCGACAGCGGCACCCGGCCTGGCGGGCCCGCAGCTCGACGCCGCGTGCCGCACCGTGGTCTCGCTCGCGATGCACCCGGCCATCGCGGGTCCCGCCTGGTGGGATGCGAACGCCCCGGCGCGGCGCGTGACCTACGCCCCGCGCCCCTCGACGGCCCTGCCGCCCGCCCCATGGCAGGCACGGCGCGCGCTCGACTTCTGCGCCGAGCTCGCGCTCGCGCTCGCACCGGTGCACGAGGCCGGCGCTGCGCATGGCGCGCTCCTGCCGGGCGCGGTGGAGATGCGCCCCGACGGCGGCCCGATCGTACGACTGCCGGGCGGCGAGGCAGGGCCGTCCGGCGACCTGCACGGCCTCGGCGTGGTGCTGCTCGGGCTCCTGACCGGTCGCGAAGGCCACGCGGGCATCGTCGTGAGCGGCGAGGACGGTCCCGCGGCGGACGCGGCCGAGGTGCTCGGCAGTCTGCTCGCCCGCGATCCGTCGGCCCGCCCGGGCTCGGCGCGCGCGGTCGCCGCGGCGCTCGCCGGGATCGCGGCGGCCGTGCCGGACACCTCGGAGCCGCCCGAGGCCCCGCACGGCCGGAGGCGACGGCGTCTCCGGCTCGCTGCCGCACTCGCCCTGCTCGCCGTTGCGGCGGGCTCGGGCGTCTATGTCGCCGGCCAGCGCGTGGGCCCGCCGGGTCCCGCGCTCTCGCCCGGCACCGTCAGCGTGCCCGTGACTCCGCCCAGTCCGTGAGGCCGGCGGGCCGGCTCAGCCGTTCTGCGGAGCGACGATGACCGGTCCCGACTGCGGCACGACCTGCTGCTTCTTGGGGTTCTTCTTCTTGCTCGGCACCGTCGGAGCGGCCGGCGGTGCCGGGTTGTAGCCGAACGTCGTGTTCGTCTTGAAGGCGGTGTAGACCATCGGGTGCTTCGGAGCCGGCCAGTCGTGCGGCGGCAGCCGCCGCGTCGCCGTCGTCATGAAGTCCTTCCAGATCTCCGCCGGAATCGTGCCGCCGAAGACCTCGCTGTTGCCCTCGATGTTCAGGAGCGGCTTGTTCGAGGAGCGGTAGCCGACCCACACACAGGTGGCGATGTCGGGCGTGTAGCCGCAGAACCAGGCGTTGCCGAAGTTCTCCGCCGTGCCGGTCTTGCCCGCCTCCGGCCGGCCGTCGTCGAGACGCGCGCCGGTGCCGGTGCCGGACGTCATCACGCCCTTGAGGATCTGCGTCGCCTCGTAGGCGACGCCGTCGCTGACGACGCGCTTCGACTTCACCTTGAAGGCGTTGCTGGCCACGAGCTTGCCCTGCGCGTCCTCGACGCGCCGGATCGTGCGCGGCCGGTGGTAGACGCCGTCCGCGGCGATGGTCGCGTACGCGCTCGTCAGCTCGAGCGGCGTCACGTCATCCGCTCCGAGCACCATGGAGCACACGAGCGGCAGCGTGGAGCGGATCCCGAGCAGATGGGCGGTGCTCGCGACGCTCGCCGGGCCGAGATCGTGCATCAGCTGCGCGTAGACGACGTTGACCGAGTGGACGGTCGCCGAATCGAGGTTCATGTAGCCGTACCCGCCAGGCTCGGCGTTGTTCGGCGCCCAGCCCCCCGCCTGCGGGCAGACGGGGTCGTTCTGGGGGAAGGAGACGTGGCCGGAGGGGTAGACGACGCGCGAGGGGTCGGCGCCCTGGCGCAGCGCGTCCACGAGCGCGAAGAGCTTGAACGTCGAGCCCGGCGAGCGGTGGCCCGCGGTGGCGAGGTTGAACTGGTTCTTCGCGGAGCCGTAGTCGGACGTCCCGAGCGCCAGCACGTTGCCGTTGTGGACGTTGATCGAGACGAGCGCGGCCTGCGGATCCCCGGGGGTCTTGAGCACGTCCTTGATCGCGCGCCGCGCTGCGAACTGCAAGCGCTGGTCGACCGTCGAGTACACGCGCAGACCCCCGCGGGCGGCCAGCTTGGCGGGCAGCCGGGCGTCCAGCTCCTGACGCACCTGGTCGAAGATGAACGGCGACGTGACCGGAGTGCCGTAGCTGCCGCGCTTCAGCCCGAGCGGCGCGTCCATCGCCTTCTGGTAGGCGGCGGCGCTGATCCAGCGCAGCTCGCGCAGCGCGGCCAGCACCTCGCTGCGCCGCCTCTGGGCCGCCGCGGGATGATGGAAGGGGTTGTAAGCGCTCGGCGCCTGCGGCAGGCCCGCGATCAGCGCCGACTGCGCGAGCGTCAGCTGCTTGGCCGTGCGGTCGAAGAACGTGTGCGCCGCGGCCTCGACCCCGTAGGCGCTCTCGCCGTAGAAGACGGTGTTGAGGTACGCCGTGAGGATCTCGGCCTTCGTGTACTTGTCCTCCAGCTGCACCGCGATCCAGGCCTCGTCGAGTTTGCGGCTGATCGTCCGGCTGCTCGCCTCCTTCTGCAGGTAGAGGTTCTTCGCGAGCTGCTGCGAGATCGTCGATCCGCCCTGGCGGATCCCCCCGGCGTGCAGGTTGTTGAGCGCCGCGCGCGCGATCCCGCGCCAGTCGAGCGCACCGTGCTGCCAGTAGCGTTTGTCCTCGATCGCGACGGTGGCGCTGCGCATCGTCGGCGCGATGTCCTTCCAGCGCACGCTGACGCGATTCTCCTGCCGCGCGATCACCCCGAGGGCGACATCCTGGCAGGGCTTGCGGGTGCAGTCGCGGTCGAAGACGCTCGAGTTCTCACCCAGCTCCACCGGCGGGAGGCTCGAGAGCTTCGGGAGGTGGTCGATGAAGGCCGCTGTCGCCGCGAGGCCGGCGAGGAGCCCGAATCCGAGCAGGCCGACGACGACGAAGAGCGCGATCCCGGCCCGGGTGCGCCGGGCGTCGCTGCGCTGGCGCGCACGCCTGCGCTTGCGCGCGTCGCCGGGCAGCGCGCCCTGGTCGAGGCGAGCACGCCGGAGACGCGGATCGGGACGTCGCCGGTCAGGCATGCTCGACCCCCGTCAGGGCGGCCGCCGCAGCGCGCAGCTCCCGTTCGGCGGCCGCAGCCTGCGCGGCAGAGGCGCAGCGCCCGCGCACCTCGACTGCGACGGCAGCGGGCCCCACGTCGGAGACGACCACGTCGACCTCGCGCAGACCGGCCTCGGCGGCGCGCTCGCGCAGCGTGGAGGCGGCGCGCTCCCAATCGGCCACGGCGACGCTCGCGCGGACGCGCACGACCTCGCCGCCGCCGCGCAGCGTGCTGCTCACGATCGCCTTCTGGGCCAGCAGGGCGTTCGGAAACTCGATCGATGTGCCGTCATCGCTGCGCAGGCGCGAATAGGACAGCCCGAGCTCCTCGACGACGCCCTCGAGCCCGTCGATACTGACGCGATCCCCGAGGCGAATGGGCTGGCTGAACGCGAGCACGATGCCGGCGACCACGTTCGAGAGCGTGCCCTGCGCCGCAAGCCCGATGACGACCGCGACGACGGCGGTCGACGCGAAGACGGCGCTCGCGTAGTCCTTGGTGGCCTGAAACTGCCACAGCACCATGCCCGCGACGAAGACGACCGCGATCGCCATCCCGAGCCGCAGGAGCGTCCGGGCCCGTGTCCTGCGCGAGGCCTCGTCGCCCGGGAGGTGCTGGACGATGCGATCCACGGCTGATCCATCCGGCGAGCGCACAGCCTTCAGTCTAGGGCGCTCTGCGCGGCCCGCCCCCGGTCATTCGCAAGGCACGCGCAGGGCGCCGCCTAGACTCCTGTCGTGCGTCGCCGCTCCGGTCCCGTCGTCCGCATGCTCGCGCTGGTGCTCTGCGCGCTCACTGCCGCGGCCTGCGGGGCCAAGCCCGAGCCGACGTCGGGCAAGCTCGCTACGACCTATCCGGCAAGCGTCCGCGACGGCTCGAACCCGAACCGCACGATCACGCTCGACGCGCCCCCGCGCCTCGTGCTCGTCGTGTCCGGCGGACCCGAGCGGATCCTGGCGCGGCTCGGCGTGCACGCCCGGATCGCACCCGAGGGCGTGACCGTCGCGCGCATCCGCGCGGCGAACCCCGATCTCGTCGTCGTCGGCCCCGGCTTCACCCCCGCAGAGGAGCAGCGCAACGCGACCTTCATCCGCAAGCTCTCCATGCCCGTCTTCGTCATGCCCGGCGGCCGCCTCGAGGACATCGAGCGCGGCGCGGTCGCACTCGGCGTCCTCACCGACCACCCGGAGGCCGGAAGGACGCTCGCACTCGCGCTGCGCACGGCGCGCGAGGACATCACCAGCCGGCTCGCCGGCGTCACGCCGCTGACCGTCTACGTCGATGCGGGCTTCGGGGCCAGCATCCAGCGCACGACGTTGCTCGCGCGCCTGATCACGCTCGCCGGGGGGCGCCTCGTAGGCCCGGCCGACGGCATCGCGACGGTCAACGCGAAGTCGCTCCACCGCCTCGATCCCGATGCGTACATCGCGACCGCGACGAGCGGTGTCACACTCGCACGGCTGCGGGCGCAACCCGGGCTGCGGTCGCTGCGTGCAGTCGCCGCCGGCCGCGTCTTCGTCGTCGATCCGGCGGCTGCGCGCGCCGACACCACGGCCTACTCGCTGCTGCGCTCGATTGCGCACTCGCTCCACCCCACCGTCGTCAAGCGGTGACGGTGGTCGAGGCCGTCACGCTCGACGTGATGGGCACGCTCGTCGCCGTCGAGCCGCCCGCGCCCCGTCTGCGGCGATCTCTCGAGCGCCGTCTCGGAATCGACGTCGAGCTCGCTCGCTGTGAGGCGGGCATGCAGGCCGAGATGCGCCACTACCGCACACATTGCGTCCGCGCCCACGATGCGGGCTCGCTGGCGGCGCTGCGCCTGGAGTGCGCGTCGCTGCTGGCCGATGCGCTCGCGCTCGACGTCTCGGGCGCCGACCTGCTCCCGTCGCTCACCGACGCCATCGTCTTCCACGCCTTCGCTGACGCGCTGCCTGCGCTCGACGGGCTCGCCGAGGCCGGCCTGCGGCTCGCGGTCGTCGCGAACTGGGACGTCTCGCTGCACGATGTCCTCGCGCGCCTCGGCTTCTCCGGTCGCTTCGAGATCGAGGTCACGGCCGCGTCCGTAGGGGTGGCGAAGCCCGACCCGAAGCCATTCCGGGTCGCACTCGACCGGCTCGGCGTCGATCCCTCGCGCTGCGTGCACGTCGGCGACGACCCCGTCACCGACATCGCCGGGGCGCGGGCGGCAGGGCTCTCGGCCGTGCTCGTGGACCGCACCGGCCGGGCGCCTGACTCCGTGCGCGACCTCTCGGCGCTCGCCCGGCGGCTGGGAATGGCGTCGTGACGCCGCCCGTCGCGCGCGATCCCGCGCTGCGCGTCCCCGGCCGGAACCTGCTGGTCGTCGCCGGGGTGATCCTCCTGAGCTCGGTCGTGCTCGGGCTCCTGCAACACGCCCTGGTGCCGAGCACCCACGACATCATCTACTCGCCGACGTCGATGGTGCTGACGATCCTCTCCTATGTCGCGATCGGCGCTGCGGTGCTGTGGGCAGCCTGGGGAACGGGTGACCCGCGCCGCGCGCTCGGGCTCGTGCGCCCGGATTCGTGGCCGCGCGCGCTCGGACTCGCGCTCGCGACCGTGGTCGCCGCGCTGGCGGTGAGTGCCGCCCTCGAGCCGATCTTCCACGCCGCTCGCGAGCAGGGACTGACGCCCGACGCAGCGCGGCCCCCCGGTGTCGCGCCCGTGGCCGGGGCGATCCTCGCCTTCGTGGCAATCGCGCTCGTGGGGCCGTTCGTCGAGGAGATGATGTTCCGCGGGCTGCTCACCGCCGGCTTCCGGCAGCGCTTCGGCGCGTTCGGGACGGCCGCACTGACCGCGCTCCTGTTCGCGGCCGCTCACCTGCTGCCGCGCGGCCTCCCGGCGCTCTTCCTTCTGGGGCTGGCGCTCGCGCTCGTCTACGAGCGCGTCGGGAGCACGATCCCTGGCGTGCTGGTTCATTGCCTGTACAACGGTATTGCGCTCACCGCCGCGCTGATGCACTGAGGGCAGCTCGATGCTCTACCCTGCCGCCCCGTGAGCGAGCAGGGCAGCGATCCGACCGTCCAGGCAGCACGCGAGCGCATCTCCGCGCTCGATGCCCAACTCGCCGCGCTGCTCAACGAGCGCCTCGAGGTCGTGCGCGAGCTGCACGCCCACAAACGTGCCAGTGGCTACCCGATGGTCGATCCCGAGCGCGAGGCGCGTCTGCTGGATCGGCTCGTCGCCGCCAATCCGGGGCCGATCAGCGACAGCGAGCTGCGCGGGGTCTGGGCCGCCCTGCTGGCGCTGATGACGCGCGAGGCCGCGCGCTTGCTCGACGAGCAGCAGGCGCCTTCCTCGCACCCGTAGCGAGCCCCGCAGGAGCTATTCGTCGCGCAGGAAGTCGTCCGGCGAGAGCTCGTCGAGGAACCGGCGGAAGTCCTCGACCACCTGCTGCTCGCTGGGCGGGCGCTCGGCCTCGACGGCGGACTCCTCGATCACTTCCTCGGCCGCGAAGATCGGGGCGTCGGCCCTCACTGCCAGTGCTATAGCATCGCTCGGTCGCGAGTCGATGTCGACGTCCTCGCCGCTGATGCGCAGCGTGATCGTCGCGTAGTAGGTGTTGTCGCGCAGCTCGGTGACCGCGACCCGCAGCACCGAGGCCCCCACGAGGTCGACGAGCGACTGCAGCAGATCGTGCGTCATGGGTCGTGGCGGATCGCTGCCCTTGAGCTTCGCCAGGATGGCGTTGGCCTCACCCGAGCCGATCCAGATCGGCAGCACCCGCCGGCCGTCCGATGTGCGCAGGAGAACGATCGGCTGCCTGCCCACGCTGTCGTACGAGACCCCGTAGACGGTCATCTCCTGCACGGCCTGAGTGTACCCCGGCACAGACGGGCGCGGCAGGATTCGAACCTGCGACCATTGGCTTAGAAGGCCAGCGCTCTGTCCCCTGAGCTACGCGCCCCGCATGGCCCGCACCGGGACGGCCCGGCCTCGCGGATCACGGCAGAGCCTACCGCGCCGCGCGTCGTGGACGCGACTACGGTCGCCGGCGACGCGGCAACGGATCCCCCGGCCGGGGCATGTCCATCACTCGCACGAGGCGTCGATACGGGGAACAGGCATGTCAATGGGAACGGCAACGGCAACCGCGTGGCCCGGAACCGCGCGGTTGCGCGCCATTCCCGGCGCCGGGCTCCTCGAGCGCGAGGCGCCCCTCGTCGCGCTGCTCGGGTTCTACGTCCTACTGATGGCGTTCGCGCTGCCGCACATGCTCGTGCAGGACAGCTGGCTCACCCTCGCGACCGGGCGCGACATCGTCCAGCACGGACTGCCACACAGCAATCGCCTCACGATCTGGGATCACGGCGATCACTGGGTCGACCAGCAGTGGCTCGCGCAGATCGGGTTCTACGGTGGCGAGCGCCTCGGCGGGCTGCGGCTCGTCCTGCTCATCCACGGCGCGCTCATGATCGCGGGCTTCGCGCTGAGCCTCGCGGCCGCGCGGGCGCGCGGCGCGACGCCGAGGAGTGTCGCGCTTGTGGCGACGGCGTGTCTCTTCGTCGCGCCGTGGGGACTGCAGCTGCGCGCGCAGTCCTTTGCCCCGGTGCTGTTCGCGGGCCTCCTGTGGCTGCTCGTGTCCGACAGCCGGAGGCCCGGCCGCCGCGTGCTCCTCGCCCTGCCGATCCTCGTCCTCTGGGCCAACCTGCACGGCACGGTGGTCGTCGCGGCCCTGCTCGTCGCGCTGCGAGGCCTCACCATCCTCGGCGAGCGGCGCGCTCGCGTCCGCACCGGCCGTCCGGCCCGCACGAGCGAGGCGCTGCTCCTGCTCGCGTCGCCGGTGCTCGTGCTCGCATCTCCGTACGGCACGTCGCTGATCGCCTACTACCGGCAGATGCTCGACAGCCCGCTCTTCCGCAGCTACCTCTCCGAGTGGCAGGCGAGCTCGCCCTCGGCTCGCACCGCGGTCTTCTACGGCCTCGCCCTCGTTGCGGTCGTGCTCGTCGCCCGCCATGCCCGGCGACTGACGCGCTTCGAGTTGCTGGCGCTCGCCATGCTTGCAGCCGGTGCGCTGGCCTCGCTCCGCAGCATCGTGTGGTTCGCGCTCGCGGCGACCATCATCCTGCCGGTGCTGCTCGAGCGCGATCTGCCGCACCGGCCGCGCCGCAGGCAGACGCACTACCGAACGATCGCGAAGGTCGCCGGGCTGGCGACGGTCGTGCTCGCGACGCTCGTCACTGCAACCCGCCCGGCCGGGTGGTTCGAGCAGGACTGGCCGACGGGGGCCCTCCCGGTCGTCGCCCGGCAACTCGAGTCCCCGGGCGCGCGCGTGATCGCCGACGACCACACCGCCGACTGGCTGCTCTGGGAGCTCCCCGGATCACGCGGCCGCATCGCCTACGACGTTCGCTTCGAGTTGCTCTCCGCGCGGCAGTTCGCGCGACTTGCCCGTTATCGCGCCCAGACGGGCGCGCACTGGCGCTCGGCGGCGCTCGGCTACGACACGGTCGTGCTGGACGCAGCTGACGTCGCGGGAACCGATGTCGGGAGGTACGGCACGCCGCTCTACGACGACGGCAGCGTGATCGTCCTGCGGCACGCGACCCGCGGCTGACCGGTCTCCCCGCCCGCGGCGATCATGGGCGATCGTGGATTCGAACCACGGACCTCCTCCTTATCAGAGAGGCGCTCTAACCAACTGAGCTAATCGCCCGGACGAGGGCGGAGGATACCAGGGCGCGCAGGCCCGCCCCACCCCTCGCGGGGACGCTCGCAGCCGCGGTCAGGGCAATGCTTCGAGCGCGGCGAGGCGCGCGACCAGGCCCGCCAGTTGCTCGGCCGAGCGCAGGCGCAATTCGACACGGCAGCCGCTCCGGTCCGGCGCGACGCGCGCGGCGACGCCGAGGGCGCGGTAGAGGCCGTCCACGGCGTCGTTCGCGAGGTCGGCGTCGTACCAGTCGGGCGCCGTCGCCGCGCGTCGCGGAGCGCTCCGGCCCTGCGTGCGTGCGAGCGATTCCGTCTGACGCACACTGAGCCGGCCCGCGACCACGGAGCGCGCCACCGCGCGGCGCTCCTCCTGGCCCTCGATCTGCAGCAGTGCGCGTCCGTGACCCTCGCTCAGATCGCCATTCTCGATCATCTCGAGCACCTCGTCGGGCAGGCCGAGGAGGCGCGTGGCATTCGCCACCGTGGTGCGGCTGCGCCCGACCGCGATCGCCACCTCGGCGTGCGACAGGCCGAATTCATCCTGCAAACGGGCGTAACCGCGTGCCTGCTCGACCGGGTCGAGGTCGGCGCGCACGATGTTCTCGACGAGCGAGAGCGCGAGTGAGGTGCGGTCGTCGGCCTCGCGGACGAGCGCGGGCACGGAGGCGAGCCCGGCGGCCTGTGCAGCCCGCCAACGGCGCTCGCCGGCGATCAGCTCCCAGCCGTCCCCGATCTCGCGGACGAGCAGCGGCTGCACGACGCCGTCGTGACGGACGCTCTCGACGAGCTCGGCGAAGCGCTCCTCGTCGATGCGCGCGCGGGGCTGGCGCGGGTTGGGCGTGATCTTGTGGATCGGGATCTCGCGAAGAGAGCCGTTCGTGCCGCCCTGCGGCTCACCCAGCAGCAGCGCGAGGCCCTGTCCGAGCCCGCGGCGGGGCGGTGCGCTATCCACGCTCGACGACCTCGAGCGCAAGCCGGTAGTACGCGTCGGCGCTGCGCGAGTTCGGGTCGTACTGCGTGATCGGCAGGCCGTGGCTCGGTGCTTCGGCCAGCCGCACCGAGCGCGGGACGACCGAGGAGAAGACCTTGGGGCCGAAATGCGTCCGCACCTCGCGCTCGACGTCGCCGGAGAGGCGCGTGCGGCGATCGAACATCGTCAGCAGCAGGCCGGTCAGGGCAAGGCCCGGATTGATCGCCCCGCGGATGCGCTCGACGCTCTCGAGCAACTGCGCGAGGCCCTCGAGCGCGTAGTACTCGCACTGCACCGGCACGATCAGGCGGTTCGCCGCCGCCAGGGCGTTGATCGTGAGCAGGCCGAGGGAGGGAGGGCAGTCCAGGATCACGTACGGATATGCATCCCCGAGCGAGGCGATGGCGCTGCCGATCAGCGCGTCGCGGTTCTCGCGACCTGGCAACTCGAGCGCTGCCGCTGCGAGATCGGGGTGCGACGGCGCCAGGTCGAGGCCCGGGATACGGGTCGGAACGATGATGTCGGCGAGCGCGACCCCGTGCAGGAGGTCGTAGGTCGACCACGTCGCCGAGCCGGCGCGCACGCCGAGCCCGCTCGAAGCGTTTGCCTGGGGATCGAGATCGACGACCAGCACCGGCGTTCCCGCCTCTGCGAGACAGGCGGCGACGTTGATCGCGGTCGTCGTCTTGCCGACGCCGCCCTTCTGGTTCGCCACTGCGTAGATCCGCGACATCGGCCGCACTCTACCGGCGCGGTCGGTCGGATCCCGCCGCGCGCAACGGCCGTTTGGCGGCCATTCCCGGTCGCCGTGGATACCGGTCGGGCGTCGGCGCCAGCTTCCCGATCACCAGCACACCGGGGCATTCCGCTGCGACCAGGGCTCCCGCCAGCTCGGCCGCCGCGAACGCGAGATCGTCGCCCGCGTCCTCGCGCGACCAGAGGACGACCCGGCCACCCGGCCGGCAGAGCGGGAGACAGAGCTCGGCCGCCACGGGCGGAGGTGCCAGAGCGCGTGCGACGACGCATGCGAAGGTGTCGCGAAGCGGTCCGCGGCCGACGTGCTCCGAGCGCTGCGCGTGCACGTCCACGTCGATTCCGAGCTCCGTGGCCGTCGCAGCGATGAATCCGGCCTTGCGAGCCGTCGCCTCGATCAGGTGCACGGGCCGCGCGGGACGCAGGACGGCCAGCACGAGGCCAGGCAGACCACCGCCACTACCCACGTCTGCCAGGGCGCCCGCCGGCGCGGCGTCGACCGCGGGAAGCCCCGCGATGGCATCCAGGACGTGGCGTGCGGCCGCTTCGGCGGGCTCTCGGAGCGCGGTCACCCCGACAGGTGTCGTGCACACGAGCGCCACCAGCAGCGCGAGGCGGTCGAGATCGGCATCGGAAAGGCGTGCGTGCCCGGCAATCGTCGCGCGCGCAACCGTCTGAGCTGTTTCACGTGAAACGCGCAGGGGCTGTTTCACGTGAAACGGCCTAGGCGCGCGGCCGGACGACGACGAAGCGTGCGGGGTCGCGGCCTTCGCTCGCGGTTTCCACGCCGTCGTGATCGAGCAGGATGGTATGGACGATGCGCCGCTCGGCGCTCGACATCGGCTCGAGCGACTGGGGTCGTCCCTCGCGCACCGCACGGGTCGCAGCCTTGACCGCCAGCGCCCGCAGCCGCCGCTCACGGCGCGCGCGATACCCGGCCGTGTCGACCATGATCTCCCACTCGCCGTCGCTGCCCGGCAGCGCAGCTGCCGCCGCGAGGTGCTGCACCGCGTCGATCGTCTGGCCGTGGCGGCCGATCAGGCGTGCCGTGTCGCCTCCGCTCGCCACTGCGACCACGCGTGTTCCGTGTTCGGCAACGGTGACGGTCAACTCCGGATCGATCGCCGCAGCGATGCGCTCGACGACCTCGCGCACGCGCTCGCCGATCGGCCCCAGCGCCACCGCCGCCACCTGCGCCCGCGCAAGGACACGGGCCGGCTGACGGCCGACGCCCATGAGCCCGCGCTCGCCCTCGCTCACGGTGACGAACTCGACCGCTTCCTCGTCGAGCGCCCCGGCGAGCTCCGTGAGCGCGCGCAGCGCCTCCTGGCGTGCTGCGGCGACGTCGTCGCCCGTCCCCTCGGCCTCGAACGAGCGCAGCTCGCCGGCATTCATCAGCGACGCCGCGAGCGCCCGGCTCCCTGCAGCCCCTTGCCTCCGGTCGGCTTGGGGATGCGGGGCGCGCGCTTCTCTTTCGGCGGCGGCTGATTGGGCGGTGGCCCCATCAGCTTGCGCAGCGTCACCTGCTGCCCCACGGTCCAGAGGTTCGTCGAGATCCAGTAGAGCATCAGTCCGACAGGGAAGCGGATGACGAAGAAGACGAAGATGAACGGCATGACGAAGAAGAGGCGGCGCATCATCTGCTGCTGCGGATCAGCGCCCGTGGGCATCAGCAGCGTCGAGCCGAGCTGGCTGCCGACATAGCACGCGATCAGCACCCACCCGGCCCAGCCTGCGTTGTCCACGTGCACCGCGATGTTCGGTATGAAGCCACCGAGGAAGGTGAGGTCGCCCGCCGGAGGGTGGCGCGAGAAGCCACGCAGCACGAAGAACAGCCCCATGAAGACGGGGAGCTGGAAGAGCAGCGGCAGGCAGCTGCCGATCGGGTTGACGCCGTGCTCCTTGTAGAGCGCCATCATCTCGGCCTGCAGCTTCTGCGAGTCGCCCTTGTGCTTCTGCTTCAGCTTCGCCAGCTCCGGCGCGATCTTCTGCATCCCGCGCATCGAGCGCATCTGGACGACCGCGAGGGGGAGGATCGCCAGGCGGACGATCACGGTCAGCACGATGATCGACCAGGCCCACGGCAGTCCCGTGGCGTGCTGGATGCCGAAAAGCAACCCGTGCAGGGCATCCTCGAGCGGAGCGAGAATGCTGCCGAAGACCGGCGTCATCGCGGCGTCACCGGGTCGACGGGATCATGGCGCGAGAACGGATGGCAGTGGCTGAGTCGCCGCAGCGCCATGAGCGAGCCCCGCAGCGGACCGTGGATGCGGATCGCCTGTTCGGCATAGCGGGAGCAACTCGGCTCGAAACGACAGGTGGCGGGGCCGCCGGGCACGAGCGCGTGGATGACGAAGCGCCACGCGTAGATCGGCCCGAGCAACAGCCACAGTGCGATGCGCCTCACGCGGCGCTCCGGCCGGCGCGCTCCGCGAGTTCCCGGAGCTCGCTCTCGAGCCAGTCGAGGTGACTGTCGGCGAGCGCTTCGGCGAGGCCCGGGCGCGCGACGATCACGAGGTCGACATCGGGCGCGAGGCTCGGTGCCACGCGCGCCGCGGCTTCGCGCAGGAGGCGTTTGACGCGATTTCGCTCGACGGCGCCGCCGACCTTGCGCGAGACCGTCAGGCCGACGCGCGGCTCGGCCGGGGCTGCTCCGGGATCACGCGCGAAGGCGTACACGACGAGGTGCCGCGACGAGGCCGAGCGGCCACGGCGGTAGACCGCGTCGAAATCGGCAGAGCGCGAGAGGCGCCGGCTGCGCGTAGCGGTATCCGCCACGATCCTAGGCCGAAAGGTGCTTGCGGCCGCGCTGGCGCCGGCGCTTGAGGATGGCGCGTCCCGCGCGCGTGCTCATGCGCTTGCGGAAGCCGTGCTTCTTTGCGCGCTTGCGCTTGTTGGGCTGGTAGGTGCGCTTCACGTGGGCTCGTCAGTCTCGGCGGGACGGGAGAAGGGGCAGTGTAGCCGCCGCGCGGAGCGAAGGTCGCGTATACGACCCGCTGTGGACAACACGCGCGGGGCGCAGCCGGTGGTCTCGCGCGATCCGGCACGGGGAGCGGACTTGCGCCGCAAACCGCCTCGGGGAACGGTGTGGAGAGGGGTGTGGATATCGCGGGAGTGTCCGCTACGAGCGGGTTTTTCCCTCCCTGTACGGAGTCCCGGCCGTACTGCGAGCCGCTAGCATCGGCTCCCCTCGCCCCGTCCGCACAGCGTCGATCGATACCCGCTTGCGACGTGGACGCGCGTAGCCATGCCTGTAGAACCCTCCCACCCCGACGTGCTGTGGACCGCAGTCGCCGACCGCATCCGAGACGACCTCTCGCCGATGGTCTTCGGCGCGTGGTTCTCCACCACCCGCGCGCTCGCGCTGGACGGCGACGTCCTCGAGGTCGGCGTCCCGAACGAGTTCACGCGCTCGTGGATCGAAGGTCACTTCGCCGAACTCGTGCGCAAGGCTGCGACCGCCGCCGATCCCGGTGTGTCGGTGCGGTTCCTCGTCGCCGAGGGCGAGACGGCGCCCCGGGCCGAGCGGGAGGTCGAGCGCGAGCGCGCCGCCACCCGGCCGAAGGCCTCCAAGCGCTCCCGGCGCGCAGAGACCGCAGAGTCGCTGCGCTCGAAGTACACCTTCGGCTCGTTCGTGATCGGCAGCTCCAACCGCTTCGCACACGCCGCCGCGCTCGCGGTCGCCGAGGCCCCCGGACAGGCCTACAACCCGCTCGTCATCTACGGCGACACCGGTCTCGGCAAGACGCATCTGCTACAGGCGATCGCGCACTACGTGTTGATGCACGCGCCCGGCATGCGCGCTCGCTACGTGACCTGCGAGGCGTTCACCAACGAGTTCATCGCCGGCATCAAGGAGAAGCGCCTCGACGCGTTCAAACGGCGCTACCGCGAGGACTTCGACGTGCTCCTGATCGACGACGTGCACTTCCTCGCGGGCAAGGAAGGCATCCAGGAGGAGTTCTTCCACACCTTCAACACGCTGCACGCGAGCGGCCGGCAGCTCGTCCTGACCTCCGACCGCGCGCCGCGCGAGATCCCCGAGCTCGCAGACCGCCTGCGCTCGCGCTTCGAGTGGGGCCTGCTCGTCGACGTGCAGCCGCCCGACATCG
>CAZYYP010000006.1:0-9251 GCA_964651695.1 uncultured Gaiellales bacterium
CAGGAGTTCCAGTTCGGCATGAACTGGAGCGCCTACTCGCGCTACGTCGGCGACATCTTCGGCGCGCCGCTCGCAATGGAGGCGCTCGCGGCGTTCTTCCTCGAGTCGACGTTCCTCGGCCTCTGGATCTTCGGCTGGGGCAGGCTGTCGGCCCGCCTGCACCTCGCGATCATCTATGCCGTGGCGTTCGGCTCGACGCTCAGTGCCTTCTTCATCCTCGCCGCCAACTCGTGGATGCAGCACCCGGTGGGGTACACGATCAACCACGTGAGCGGGCGCGCGGAGATGACCTCGATCGGGAAGATCCTCTCCAACTCGACGCTGCTGTACGCGTTCCCGCACACGATCGGCGCGGCGGTCATGACCGGCGGGATGATCGTCGTCGGGGTATCGGCGTGGCATCTCGCGCGTGGCTCGGACGTGCCGATGTTCTCGCGCGCCATCCGGTTCGCGCTCCCGACGGTCTTCGTCGCCACCATCCTCACGACCCTGGTCGGGCACGCGCAGGCGCAGCTCATGACCAAGCAGCAGCCGATGAAGATGGCCGCCGCGGAGGCGCTGTACAAGACCAGCAGCGGGGCGCCCTTCTCGCTCTTCGCCGTCGCGCCGTTCGAGCACAACCCGAAGCGCTCGTCGTTCGACATCTCGCTCCCGCACGGCCTCTCGATCCTCTCCAGCAACACCTGGAACGGCAAGGTGCAGGGCATCAACGACCTCAACCGCGAATACCGGGCGAAGTACGGCCCGGGCGAGTACGCCCCGGTCGTCGGCGTCACCTACTGGACGTTCCGGATCATGACCGGCATCGGGTTCCTGCTTGCCGCGATCACCGCGCTCGGCGTCGTGCTGATGCGGCGCGGCAAGCTCGAGACGTCGCGGCGCTACCTCCGCCTCGCGAGCTTCTCGATCGCCCTGCCGCTGCTCGCGAACGCCAGCGGCTGGATCTTCACCGAGATGGGCCGCCAGCCGTGGATCGTGCAGGGCCTCCTGAAGACCTCGGACGCCGTCTCGCCGAGCGTCTCGGCGTGGGAGGTCGGCATCACGCTCGCCGGCTTCACGCTGCTCTACGGCGTGCTCGCCGCGGTCGACGGCTGGCTCATGTTCCGTTACGCGCGGAGTGTGCCGCCGCCCGCCCCGGCCGAACCCGAGCCCGGGTCGCCGCCGCCCGCCAACGAGCTCTCGATGGCGTACTGAGGAGCCCTGGATGCACTCCGGCTACTGGCACCTCGAAGTCTTCTGGTTCGCGCTGATTGCGATCCTCTGGATCGGCTACTTCGTGCTCGAGGGGTTCGATTTCGGCGTCGGCACGCTGTTGCCGTTCCTCGCCAAGGACGACACCGACAAGCGCGTCATCATCAACACCATCGGACCGGTCTGGGATGGCAACGAGGTCTGGCTCCTCACGGCCGGCGGCGCGACGTTCGCCGCCTTCCCCGCGTGGTACGCGACGCTTTTCTCGGGCTTCTACCTCGCGCTCTTCCTGATCCTCGTCACGCTGATCATCCGCGGCGTCGCCTTCGAGTATCGCGGCAAGCACGACTCCGAGCGCTGGCACGCATGGTGGGATCGCGCGATCTTCGTCGGCTCGGCTGTCCCGGCGCTGCTCTGGGGCGTCGCGTTCGCGAACATCCTGCACGGCGTGCCGATCAATGCCCACGGCGACTACACGGGCACGTTCCTGACGCTCCTCAACCCCTACGCGCTGCTCGGCGGCCTCACCACGCTCGCGCTCTTCACGCTGCACGGCGCGGTCTACCTCAGCCTCAAGACGCGCGATGAGATGCGGGAGCGCGCCCATGCGGCAGCGCGCCGCCTGTCGCTCGTCGCCGTGGCGCTCGTCGTCGCGTTCCTCGCATGGACGTACCTGAGCGCCGTCTCCGATCACGCGCGCGGCGCCGTGCCGGGCGTGATCGCCGTGGCCGCCCTCGCGCTCGTGGTGGTGGCAGCCTTCCTCGTGCGCGCCAGGCGCGAGGGACTCGCATTCACGGCGACGGCACTCGCGATCGCCTGTCTCACCATCGCGCTCTTCCGCGACCTCTACCCGCGCGTGCTCGTCTCGTCGACGGCGAAGGCGTTCGACCTGACGATCTGGTCGACGAGCTCGACGCACTACACGCTCGTCGTCATGAGCATCGTGGCGCTGGCGCTGACGCCCGTCGTCCTGCTCTACCAGGGCTGGACGTACTACGTCTTCCGCCACCGCGTCGGGCGCGACGAGATGGCGCCGCTCAAGAGCCCGATCGAGCTGCTCGCCGGGGACGGCGCCCGCGCGCCGAGCGGCGACTGACGGTCGCCGGTGGGCCCGGTCGACAAGCGGCTGCTCGGCGTCTCGCCCGCTGCCCGCATCTTCGTCGCCGCCTCGCTGCCGCTCGCGCTCGCGACCGCGCTGACGATCGTCGTGCAGGCGACGCTGCTCGGCCGCATCGTCGAGGACGTGTTCCTCGGCCACCGCGGTCTCGCCGCCGTCGAGTGGCCGCTGATCCTGCTCGCGGCCGCCGCGCTGGCGCGCGGGCTCCTCGCCTGGGGGTTCGAGGCCGGCGGTCACCTGACCGCGAGCTCGACGGCGAGCGCATTGCGGCGGCGCCTCGTCCGTCACGCCCTCGGCGATCGGCCCGGTCACGCAGCGACCGGGAGCGGCGAGGTCGTCACGGCCGCGGTCTCGGGCGTCGATTCGCTCGACCCGTACTTCGCGCGCTACGTGCCGCAGCTCGTGCTCGGCGCGGTGGTGCCTGTCGTGATCCTCGTGCGAGTCGGCACGCTGGACGTCCTCTCCGCGATCGTGATGGCGGCGACCGTGCCGCTGATCCCGATCTTCGGCATCCTCGTCGGGCGCGCGACCCAGGCGCGGGCGCGCTCGCGCTACGCCGCGCTCGCGGGTCTCTCGACCCATTTCCTCGACGTCGTGCGCGGCCTCACCACGCTGCGGGCCTTCAACCGGGGCGCGGCCCAGGTCGAGCGTCTCGCCGAGAGCGGCGAGCGGTACCGCCGCGAGACGATGGGCACGCTGCGCATCGCGTTCCTCTCGGCCCTCGTGCTGGAGCTCGCCGCGACGCTCGGCGTGGCCGTCGTCGCCGTCGAGATCGGCATCCGGCTCGACGGGGGCGGGATCGCGCTCGCGCCCGCGCTGACGATCCTCGTGCTCGCGCCGGAGCTGTACGCGCCACTGCGCAGCGCCGCCGCGCAGTTCCACGCGAGCGCCGACGGAGTCGCCGCCGCCGGTCGCATCTTCGCGTCGCTGGAGGGCGCCGAAGCGCTCGCGCCCGTTCACGCCAGCGCGTGCCTCGACCCGCGCGACGTGCCGGTCCGGGTAGAAGGCGTCACCTTCGCGTACGCGGAGCGCGACGCCCCCGTACTCGAGGACGCGACGCTCGCGCTCGCGCCGGGCGAACGCGTCGCGCTGGTCGGGCCGAGCGGGGCCGGCAAGAGCACGGTCGCCCGGCTGCTGCTGCGCTTCGACCACCCGGATCGCGGGCGGGTGCTCGTGGGCGCCACCGATCTCGCCGACGTCGATGGTGACGCCTGGCGCCGGCGCGTCGCCTGGGTGCCCCAGCGGCCGCACCTCGCGGCCGGCACGATCGCCGACGCGATCCGGCTCGGCGCTCCGGCGGCGACGATCGCGGAGGTCGCCGACGCCGCCCGCCAGGCGGGTGCCGAGGAGTTCGTCGCGGCGCTCCCCGACGGCTATGCCACCCGCGTCGGCGATGGTGCCGCGAACCTCTCGGCCGGGCAGATCCGCCGCATCGCGCTTGCGCGCGCCCTGCTGCGCGACGCATCGCTCCTGATCCTCGACGAGCCCACGACGAACCTCGATGCCGAGAGCGCCGGCCGTGTCGCGGATGCCCTCGAGCAGCTCCCGCGCAGCCCGACGGTCCTGCTGATCACGCACGATCTCGACCTCGCCCATCGCCTCGCCGACCGCGTCGTCCACCTCGCCGGCGGGCGAGTCGTGACACCGCTCGAGGCGCGCGCATGAACGCGAGCCCGATCGCACGGGTGACGCGGCTCGCTCGCCCGCACGCCTGGTGGCTCGCGCTGGGCGTCCTGCTCGGCTCGCTCGCCGTCGCCGCCGGCATCGGCCTGATGGCGACGTCTGGCTACCTGATCTCGCGGGCGGCCGAGCGGCCGCCGATCCTCACGCTCGGTGTCGCCATCGTCGGCGTCCGTTTCTTCGGCGTCTCGCGCGGCGTGCTGCGCTACCTCGAGCGCCTGGTCTCGCACGATGCCGCTCTGCGCGCGCTCGCAACGCTGCGCGTGCGCCTCTTCGCGCGGCTCGAGCCGCTCGTCCCGGCAGGGCTGCCCGGCGTGCGCACGGGCGACCTGCTGGGACGCTTCGTCGGCGATGTCGACGCCCTGCAGGGGCTGTACCTGCGGGCGCTCGGCCCCGTCGCCATCGCGCTGCTCACCGGCACGCTGGCCGTTGTGGTCGGAGCCATCGCGCTCCCCGCCGCCGGCCTCGTGCTCGCCATCGTGCTGATCGCAGCCGCCGTGGTCGTCCCGATCGCCGGCACGGCGGTCACGCGACAGGCGCTGCGGCGCGAGTCGCCGGCGCGCGCAGCCCTCACGGCCGAGCTGCTCGAGGCGCTCGCCGCGGCCCCCGAGCTCGTGGCCTACGGCGCCGCCGAGACGGCTGTGGCCCGCATCGAGACGGCCGACCGCGCGCTGGCCCGCGCACGCCGGCGCACGGCGCTCGTGGCCGCCGCAAGCGAAGCGGCCGTGACCGCGCTCGCATCGCTCGCCGCGGTCGCCGTGCTCGTCGTCGCCGCGCCGGCTGTGCGCAACGGCGTGCTTCCCGGCGTCGAGCTCGGCATGCTCGCCCTGCTCGCGCTCGCCGCCTTCGAGGCGGTGCGGCCGCTGCCGGGGGCCGCGGAGCAGCTGATCGCCACGTCCGCCGCCGCGCGGCGCGTGCTCGACCTCACCGATCGCGAAGCGCCGGTGCGGGATCCGTCCGAGCCGCGGGCTGTCACGGGCCCGGGCGACGTGCAGCTGCGCAACGTGTGCATGCGCTATGACCCGGCGGGGCCGAGCGTGCTCCGCGGTGCCGACCTCGACCTCCCGCGCGGCTCGCTGACGGCGCTGGTGGGCGCGAGCGGAGCGGGGAAGACGACGATCGCCGACCTCCTCGTGCGCTTTCGCGACCCCGACGGCGGGGCGATCCTGCTCGACGGGAGGGACCTGCGCGAGTACGCGCAGGCCGACGTCCGGCGCGTCATCGGTCTCGCCGGGCAGGATGCGCACCTCTTCCCGACGTCGATCCGCGAGAACCTCCGGATCGCGCGACCGGACGCGAGCGACGAGCAGCTGGCCGGCGCGCTGCGGCGCGCACGCGCCTGGGAGTGGGTCTCGTCGCTGCCCGATGGCCTCGGCACCCACGTGGGCGAGAACGGCTCGCGTGTCTCGGGCGGCGAGCGCCAGCGCCTCGCGCTCGCACGCGCACTGCTCGCCGACGTGCGGCTGCTCGTGCTCGACGAGCCCGATGCGCACCTCGACGACGAGACCGCCGCCGCGCTCGTGCGCGATCTCCTCGCGGCGGCTCGGGCAGCGGGGCTCGGCGTGCTGCTCATCACCCACCGGCCCGTCGATCCACTTCTCGTCGACCGCATCGCGGTGCTGCGCGACGGGCGGATTTCAGCAGGGTTGGCGCTCGGCGGTCCAACGGCTACGCTCTCGGCCGCGACTCCCCCTTGACCCCCGTGGAGTCGCGACCCAGACGCCGCACGTAAGCGGCGCCACCCAAGCCATCGAGGGGGCCCGAAATGCCGACGGATACGCCGGGGTCTCGACCCGGAATCGACGTTCGCCGGAGCGAGCGCGGCGTCGCGATCGTCGCGTTGAGCGGCGAGTTCGATCTCTCGGTCAAGCCCGAGCTCTCGGCGGCCCTCGAGCGCGCCGGAGCGGGTGAGGCCGGAGTCGTGGTCGACCTCGGCGAGTGCGCGTTCATCGACTCGACCGTCATCGCCGTCCTGCTCGCGTCTTCCACCTCGCTGCGCGAGCAGGAGCGCCACTTCGCGCTCGTCATCCCGCCGACCGGCACGGTGGCGCGCACGGCTCAGCTCGCGGGTCTGCACGCACTCATGCCGACCTTCACGTCGCTCGACGAGGCGCTGTGACCCTTCGCGGCGCGCCGGCTATCTGACGACGTCGGTTGCGCAGACGAGGTTCGAGAGCTTGCTGGTGCCGTCGGCCGCCTGAATGCAGACGCGGCCGTTGAAGGGCGTCGAGCGCGGACCGAGGCTGAACGCCACGTAACGATCCGTCGGGATGCCGCGAAACGCGTGCGAGACACGGACGCCGGCGTGGTCGAAGAACGAGATGTCGACGCGCGAGTGCTTGCTGCGATCGTCGTTGACGCGCAGGATGAGATTCCCCGTCTGACCGAGGTGCCGGTGAACGGCCCGGATGGCCGCCGTCGGTGGGTCGTCCCGCAGGGCGCTCCAGTCGCTCGCGGGTGTGGCGAGCGCGCGATCGATGAAGCCCCGCTCGCTCGAGACGAGCACGAGATAGGTCCGCGAGTGCTCGCACACGCCACGCGAGCCGTAGCTGATGACACCCTCGACGACGAGGTTGTCGACGGTGTTCTCGTACGCGAACGCCGGGCCGCCGGAGTCGCCGAAGCAGGCCGTGCCGCCGGGAATCGAGGGATCGCCGGCCGCGGCTCCGCAGAACAGCCACGAGGGGTCGAAGCTCTCGGACACGAGGTGGCACGAGGACGGGGCCGCAGCGTCGATCAGGCCGGCGCGCAGCAGCGAGGGAGGCGACTCGTCGTAGGTGGACGTGACGCCGTAGCCGCTGATCAGGAGCGACTTCCCCGTGCCGGGGGTCTGCTCGGCCAGCTTCGCGGGTGTCTGCGTCATGCTGCGGTCGAGGGCGAGCAGCGCGATGTCGTGGAAGTGGCGCGTCCCGTCCCAGCGGTAGTACGGCTGCGGCAGGACGGCGACGACGCCTGCAGCCACGCCGAGAGCGGGGTTCGAGACGTCGAGCGAGCCGACGCGCACCGAGATGTCCCGCGGACGCGCGATGCCGATGAGCTTCCCGGTCTTCTCGTCCTCGTTGTAGACGCAGTGCGCGGCCGTCATCACGACCGTCGGCGAGATCAGCGTGCCGGTGCACGAGCCGACGTCCTTGCCCTCGTCGATCTCGATGTACGCGAGCGGCGCCGCGAAGGCGGCGCTGAGCTGGTCGGTGCCCCCGACCATCGCACCCGCGCCGGGCGCCCACAGCGCCGTGGCGGCGACCACCGACGCCACGGCGAGAACGCGCAGCGCCGTGGTGATGGGGTGAGAGTGCATCAATCTGGGATCGGTAGCTCGGGGTGAACCTTGAGCACGATGCCCGTTCTGTCGCCCGCCGGCACGTCAGATCGGCCGGAATGTGTCAATACCCGCCTTTTCCCCCGCCGCCGCACGCGACGAGCAGGAGGGCCAGGCCGGTGAGCAGGAGGAGCATGAGGAGGAGCGTGCGGTTGCTCATGCCCTGCCTACGCAGCAGATGACCGCGCCGGTTTCTGCGCTCGCCACCGGTCGCGACAGGTGCCTCACCGCACGGCGACGTGCGCGTACGCGATGGTGCCGCCGAAGCGGGTCGGCGTGGTCCTTGTCCCGGCCCGGATGCGTCGTCCGCCTCGGCCGCACACGCGGTGCTCACTTCAGGACGTCGTGCCGGTCGGCCCGCACGGGCCCGGCTCAGGTCGACGCGGCGGTCTCCAGCTTGCCGAGCGCCTGATCGAGCGCGCCGTCGGCGGGCACGTGGCCGTCGGGCGTGACGTGGCTGACCACGGCGGGAAGCGCCTGCGCGATCAGCCCGGCCGCGTCGTCGTGCGACACGCCGGCCTTCTGCGCGACCTCGGCGATCTTCTCCGCCGGAACGACCTGCTTGACCTCGTCGGCGCTGATCGGCTTGTTCTCGCCCTTCGCGATCCACGACTTGGCCTTGTCCTCGAGGCCGGCGGACTGCATGCCGCTGACGATCTTGGAGAGGCCGCCGCCTGCGAGCATGCCCGTGACGACGGGGAGGAGCGCGTTGAGCGGGCTCCCGCCACCGCGAGAGCCTCCGAGGAGGCTGCCGAGTGCCCCCTGCGCCCCGGATCCGCCAAGCAGGCCACCAAGCAGTTCATCGAGCGGGGAACTCATCGCACGCCTCCATCATCGCCTCCGTGGAGGGTGAGTATCGCAGTCGCGGACGGTCACCGTCAGCTGCGTACGACGGACAACCGCAGTGGCCGCAACTGCGCCGTCATGACGCCTGCAGCGACGGCGGGGTCTGCCTCCATCGCGCTGCGCGCCTCGGTCTCGTCCTCGATCGCGAGCACGACGAGGCCAAAGGTGTCGTCCGCGACGACCGACGGGCCCGCCACGATCAGACGCCCCTCGTCGCGGAGGCGCTCGAGGTACCGGAAGTGCTCGCCGAGCGCGACTCCCTCGCTGCCCGTCGGTGCCTCGACCATCGCGGGGCGCACGGGGCGCAGGAGGTAGAGCCAGCCGTTCATGCACCGCGCACGCTAGCGCCTTCGGCCCTTACGTCGGCGGCGGATCGGTCGGATCCGGGTGGGGCGGGGGTTCGGGGTTCGGGACTTCGTTCGTCGGCGGGCGAGGTGCGTGCACGAGGGGTTCCATGCACGGGTGTCCCGCGCCGGCCGCGATTCGAAACGGTCTCGACGGATGAGGTGTCGATCTCGGCAACCCGGGTAGCACGCGCCATGACCTCCTCGCTTCCCGAGCCGCCGGTGCCCCGGCCCCCGACGGGGCCGCTGCCTCCGCCCGACCCCGTGCCACCGGGCGAGCCCGGCGACCCTCCCCCGCCCATCCCGGGGCCGTTGCCGCCGGGAGAGCCTCCCACGATCTAGCCCCCAACCGTTCGAACGAAGGAGTCACCGTGCCCGCTGCGCTCATCCTCGCCGCCCTCGGCACCGGATACAGCCTCATCGGCCTGCTCGTGATCGTCCTGCTCGTTGTGCTGATCCTGCGCGTGATCTGACGCCAGGGCCGGCGTCAGCCCGCTTCGCGCAGCGAACGAGCGTCGAGGCGGGCGTGGGCCGCACGCTTGGCCGCGTAGAGTCGTATGTCGGCATGGCGCATGAGCGCATCCATGCTCACGCCGTCCTCATCGCTCGAGGCCACCCCGATGCTCGCGCCCGAGGGCCACTCCGCGACCAGGGCGTGCTGGTGCACGGCTCGCTCCAGGCGCGCCCTGACCTGGGCCGCCTCGGCCTCGCCGGTGTGGGAGAGCAGCAGTGCGAACTCGTCGCCGCCGATGCG
>CAZYYP010000006.1:9351-23384 GCA_964651695.1 uncultured Gaiellales bacterium
GCCCCGGCACGCGCCTTGGCCAGCGCGCCCGATGGCACGAGCAGCAGCGGCCGGTGCGCGTGGTGGGCGACCTCGTGCGAGACGGAGCCGAGCAGCAGCGAGCGGATGCCCGTGTTGCCACGCGTACCCATCACGATCAGCGTGACGTCGTGCAACTCGGCGGCGTCGATGATCGCCGAGGCGACGCCGTGCTCGGCCTCCACGGCAAGCGAGGTCGCGTCGAAGCCCGCCGACTGCGCGCGCTCGGTTCCATCGGCCGCCATCTGCTCCGTCGCCTCCTGCATGAGGGCGTCGTCGACCCGCGGAATGCCCGAGAGCACGCCGTACTTCTCCCAGACCGAGAGCACGACCGCGGTCGCTCCCGGAAACAGCGAGCCCGCGAGCTCGATCGCGCGGAACGCATCGTCCGACCCGTCGTAGCAGAGCAGGATCGGCTTGTTCGGCGCGTCAGGCATTCGGTTCTCCAACTGTCGGCAGCGTGCGGGCGGGCTCACTGGGCTCAGGTGCTCCATCCGCGTATCCCCCAAACGAGATACGCCTCACCCCCGATCGGTGCAGGGAGATGCCCCGGAAGAGTGTTGGTTGTAGCGGTTTTCGCCGTCGATGGTCAACCCAGTGAAGGGAGACTGGCACATCTGGTTCGGCCGAGGAAGCCGCAGCGCATCGCGAGCGCCTGGTCATGAACCCGGAAACGGTCTGCCACGGGAGGACGTGCACGACCAGTCAGGGCTTCGTCCCGACCCGTCAGGGCCCGGTCACGACCAGTCAGGGTTTCGTCTCGCTGCATCAGGGCCTTGCCCCGATGCAGCGAGGCCGCGCCCTGGCGAATCGCGACCGGGACCTGACCCGTCGGGACGAGTTCGCCTTGGCGGGCACGGCACGTCCTCCGATCGTGGTGAACACGCCCGGGGGAATGATCTCGTGCAACGAGGCAATGCATGCTGCGGCTCCCCCGGCCGAGACGGACCGCAGCGCACCTTCTCGCGCGTCCGCTTCCTCGGCGCCGGATTCGCCTCCGCCGTCGGCGGGCTCGGCGCGTACGCGATGCAGGCCGCAGCAGCCGAGACGGTTCAGGTCTGGGGTCTCGACACCAGCGGGGGCACCGACCACGCCGGCTGCGGCTGCTCGGCGTGCGCAGCGTGTATCGCGCACGCTTCGAACAAGCTGTTCGCAAGCGCCGCCGTGGCCGACGCCGGCCGCGCGCATCCGTACTGCAAGTGCGTCGTGGTTTCGCTCGGGCGGATCGACGAGCGGATCTATCGATCCCTCTTCGTCGATGGTGGCGGCAGGGATTCCGTCGACCGCCGCTACCAGTGGGTGCAGGCCGTGCTCGCCCACGACCCGTCATTGGCCGAGCGCCCCGCCCGCCCACAGGGTCCCGGCCCCGCCGTGCGCACGGCTCCCCAGGTGCAGGCCGCGCTCGTGCGCGTTCGCGCGCGCCACGGGCGCAACGGCTCGCGCTGGCTGTATGCCGATTTCGATGCCGCGGAAGTCGTGACCGTCGGGCTCTCGCTCACCCGTCAGGGGCCGGTCATCGCCCGCCGGGTGACGGGCGACGTGAGCGGGTTGCGCCGGCTCAAGCTCCTGATCCCGCCCGACGCCCAGGCCGGGCCGGCGCGTCTACGAGTGCGGCTCCACAACTCGGACGGCGCCGTGAAGATCATCACGCGCGGCGTCCGCATTCCGCAGTCCTGACGGCTCGCCGTCGACCGGATCGAGGAACGGCTCCCCTGCCGCAGGCACGACGAGGTTGCGCGCGAGCGGGATCTGGTGCGAGGCGCTCTCGAGGATGTGCATGAGGTAGCCCGCGGTGTTCGGGAAGACGACGATGTCGCCGACCTCGACGCCCTGGGGAAAGCGCAGCCGACGCCACGTGAGCAGCTCGCGCTCGATGCAGTAGGCGCCCACGAGATAGCCCTCGATCGGACCGGTGGGGCGCCTCCCGGAACGCGCTCGCGGCGGGTGCAGGAGCAGCGGGTCGACGAGGAAGTCGTCGGACGTCGAGCGGCACTGCGTGCGGTTCATCGCGACTCCGATCAGCCAGGAGCCGTCGCGGCGCTGCTTGCGGAACTCGACGCGAGCGGCCGTGAGTCCGCAGCCGTCGACGAGCGAGCGGCCCGGCTCGCAGCGCAGTTGCAGCCCGCGGGCGCGCACCGCCTCGGCGACCGTCTGCCGGCCGGCGCGCGTGCTCACCTCGGTTGCGAGCACCTGCGCCAGCCAGTCGCCGCGGACGGGCGCCTGGAAGTACGGGTAGAGGTTCGGCCGGCCGCAGATCTCCCCGGCGTTCGCACTCAGGCCGAGGCCGTGCCCCTCGAACGTGAGCGGCTCGCGGTGGCCGAGCAGCGCTTCGCGGTGATCGCGCCAGAACCGCAGCCAGGGCGCCTCGTCGTCGAGATAGCTCATCGGGATGCCGCCACCGATGTCGATGAACGCCGGCCGGTGGCCGCGCTCCCGCAACGCCTCGACAACCCCGACGGCCTCGCCCAGCGCCGTTGCCCGCTCGCCGGCGTCGTAGCCGTCGAGATGGAAGTGCACGCCGGCGATCGTGAGCGGCGGCGCAGCCGCCCCGTCCCAGGCGCGATCGACCAGGCGCAGCAGCTCGTCCGGCGCGAGCCCGAAGCGGGTCGGCACCCGTCCAGCGAGATCGGGAGCCAGGCGCAGGGCCACCGGGACGGTACGCGCGGCGCCCGCCGCCACGTCGCTCAGCAGGTCCAACTCGTCCTCGTTATCGATCGCGACCGTCGCGCCGGCGGTCGCGCACAGCTCGAGCAGCGCCCGCGGCTTGACGGCCGCGGTCACCACGAGGTCTGCCCCGGGTACCCCGCGATCGAGTGCCTGTCGGAGCTCGCGCTCGCTGGCCACATCGATGCCGAGCCCGCAACGCTGCGCCTCGTCGACCAGCGCGAGTACCTTGTTCGCCTTGCGCGCGAAGAAGATCCCGAGGTCGACGCCCACGTCGTCTGCGGCACGCCGGAGCTCTGCCGCGTTGCGGGCGAGCGGCGCGGGGTCGATGAGGTTGAGGGGCGATCCGTGGCGTTCGAGCAACTCGGCCAGCCGCTCGGGCCGGGCGCAGAGCGAGCGCTGCCAGGGCTCGAGCCGCGCGGGGAGCGCCACGACCCCCTCGCAGCGTGCGCGCACGACGTCGTCGCTCATACCGCCGCGGGCTCGCGCGGCCGCTGCGCCGCAGTCGCGCGGCACCGCTCCGCGACCCGTGCGGCCCAGCGGTCGGCGTGCGGGTGCAGCGTGCGGCTGAGCGTGTCGTTGCCGATCACGGAATCCTCGGTAGGACGGCCGATCGCCGCCAGCCCGGCCGAGATTGAGCCGTCGAGTGCGCGGCAGCTCGCATCGCCGGTGACGTCGAGCCCGCGGCGCCCGGGCGCGATGCGCGCGTGCCCGTCGGCGACGAGCTCGGCGAGCAGCCCGCCGTGGCCGAGCGCGCCAGGGCCGGGCAGCACCGCGTCGACTGCGACACCGATCGCCTGCTTGCCCGCCGGCGACCGCAGGGCGACGCCGCCGCCCGCGCTCACGAGCGCCCCGCCGCGCAGGTGGGACAGGTCGACCCGTCCGGCGGCGATCAGCGCGAGCAGCTTCGCCGCATTGACCGGCGGCGGCCCGAACGCGAGGCGCTCCAGCTCGCCGGCGAGGCGCAGGAACCCCGGCCAGTCGGCCGGGCGCAGCCCGTCGCCACCGAGGTGCTCGACGAGCGCGGGGTAGAGCGCTCGCCACGCATGGCCGAGTGCCCACGAGTGGCCGGGCGGCGCGAGGCCGGCGCCGACGGCGAGCGAGCGCTCGATCGCCTGCGCCGGTGCCAGGTCGTCTTCCGCCAGGTCGCCACCGGTGGCCGTGAGGCTCGCGCAGGCGACGTCGGCGAGGATCGGGAGCAGGTCGTCGTGCAGTCGCACCGGGGGTTCGAGGTGCGAGATGCGAGCACGGCCCGCCTCGGCGATGCCGGCGAGCGCCGGGACGCGCGCGACGATCGCCGCGCCCGGCTTGGCGAGCATCGGCTGCCCGCTGCGCGTGAACGGGAAGATCACGCCGGCGTCGTGCGGGCCGGGTACGTAGCGGAGGCGGTAGGGGTGATCGAGCGGCTCGAAGGTTCCGCCACGGCCTTCGGTGAGCGCGAGCGCGGCGTCGATGAACGTCAGCGCGAAGCCGCGGATCGCGACGAACGAGCCCGGGGGCACGGCATCGGGGGAGAGCATCCGCTCGACCGGGAAGACCGCCGGGATGAGCGGGAAGCCCGGGCGCGCGCCGGGCACATCCAGCGTGGTGGAGGCGGTCTCGTGGCCGACGGCGACGAGCACCTCGTCATAGGTGGCGGGGGTGCCTCCGGCAACGACCTCCCAGCGGCCTTCGAAGGGTCGCACCGACTCGACCGCCAAGCGGTGCAGACGCACCTCGACGTTCGGCGGGGCGCAGCGCAGCAGGGTCGCGAAGCCGTCGCCGAGATAGCGGCCGGCCTGGGCGCGCGGTGGGTAGAGATCGCTCCCGGCGTCGTCGGCGTCGCGCCACGCGACGAAGGAGCGACGCAGCGCCGGGGGCACCGCGCGGCTCGACGGCCACCACATGTCGAGCTGGTCGGCGGCGAAGTTCATGCGCAGGTAGGCGGGCTGATCGGGGTCGTAGACCGGCCCGGCACCGGGTGCCGGGTGCGGCTCGAAGAGGTCGACCTGCAGGGGCGCAGCAGGATCGAGCCCGGTCGCGTGGTCGAGCAGGCGCTCGAGCGCGAACAGCCCCTTGGGGCCGAGACCTGCGATCGCTAGGCGCAGGATGGGACTTCCTCCGCCTCGACGAGCGCCGCGAGTCGCGACGGGGCGCAGCCGAGCTCGCGCTCGACCCACGCATCGTCGTAGACGGTCTCGAGGTACCCCGTCCCGCCATCGGCGAAGATCGCCGCGCAACGGCCTCCCGGCTCCATGCGCTCCGCGAGCGCCTCGAGCGCGAACGCGACACCGCCCGAGGATGCCCCGGCGAGAATCGCCTCACGCTCGGCGAGCCGCCGGCAGCCGACGACGCACTCGAGGTCGGACACGCGCACGAGGTCGTCGAAGTCGGCCTCAGCGGAGAGGGCGGTCTCGACGCCTGCACCGAACCCGGGCAGGCGGCGGGTGCCGCGCACACCGCCGAAGAGCGCGCTCCCGGTCGAGTCCACCGCCACGAGGCGCGTCGCGCGCCCGTGCTCCCGGAGGTAGTCGCCGCAGCCGCGCAGCGTGCCGGTCGTGCTCGTCGCGACGAAGAGGTAGTCGAGTTGACCGCCGAGCGCCTCGTCGATCTCGCGCATCGTACCGGCCGCGTGGGCGGCCGGATTGGACTCGTTGGCGTACTGGTCGGGCCAGAACGAGTTCGGAGTCTGCGCCAGCAGCCGCTGCACGAGCGCGAGCCGTGCCACGAGCAGATCGCCGGTCTCCGGGTCGGGCTCCGTGACGACGCGCACATCGGCCCCGAGCGCGCGCATGGCGCGCACGCCCCTCGCGTGCGCGCGGGCATCGACGATGCAGATCAGGCGGATCCCGTGGTAGCGGCAGGCCTGAGCCAGCCCGATGCCCGTATTGCCGGACGTCGACTCGACGACGGTCGTGCCGAGATCGATCAGGCCGCTCTCGAGGGCGTCCTCGATCATGCGCGCCGCCGGGCGGTCCTTGGCGCTCCCGCCCGGGTTGGCCGCTTCGAGCTTCGCCCAGACGTCGATGTCCGGCCGCAGCAGGAACCGGCGAAGCGCGACCAGCGGCGTATCGCCGATCGCGCCGAGGATGCCGTCCACGGGCTTCCGTGGGGAGTCCGCTCCGATGGCGGTGGCTTCGGAGGTGACACTCACGTGCGTCGTCTCCTCAGCTCGCGGGCGTCGGTAGCGGATGCAGCGCGAGCGCCTCGCTCGTGAGGAAGCTACTGAGGCTGCAGGTGAGTGTCGGCGCGTGCATGGGCACGGCGCGTTCTACCCAGCTGCGAGAAGTTCAAGCACGCACGCCCCGCCGGGCCGGCAGGCGCGCCCGCCGCTGCCGGGGGACGCGGATCAGTCGCCGATACGGGCCAGCCAGTCGTCGGTGCTGAGCACGTCGGCGAAGAACTGACCCTGGGCGACGAGGGTCGAGCGGTGCAACTCCTCGCCGCCGGCGCTGCCGCCGCTGTTGGAGAGCGCCAGCGTGCCGGTCGCATCGTTGAGGATCTCGACTGCGAGGCCGCGGTGCGCTGCCTGGCGCGAGGTCGTGTCGACGCACATGTGCGTCATGTAACCCGTGATCACGACCGTGTCGACGCCGGCGTCGGCGAGCACGCTCTCGAGTTGCGTGCCCGTGAACGACCCCGGCAGCGTCTTCTCGATCAGGAAGTCGCGCGGGCGCTTCTCGATCTCGGGGTGCAGCTCCCATTCGTGGGTGCCCTCGAGGAAGATCCCGCCCGCCGGGTCGGTGTCGCCGTGGCGCACGACGATGACCGGCACGCCCGCCTCGGTGGCGGCGTCCATGGCCCGGCCGATGTTGGCGAGGCTCGTCTCCACGGGCGGGTCGCTGATCGGCAGCGCTCCGTCGAAGTACTCGTTCTGGACGTCGATCACGATCAGCGCGCGCGTGGGCATCGCCACTCCTCCGGGGTCGTCTCTATCGCCGCACGAGATTGCGGGCGACGAAGAGCATGTTGGCCGGCCGCTCTCCGAGCCGGCGCATCAGGTACGGGTACCACTGGGGGCCGAACGGGGTCGCGACGAGCACCTTGAAGCCGCGCGCCACGAGCGCGAGCTGGAGTGCCGAGCGCACCCCGTAGAGCATCTGGAACTCGAAGCCATCGCGCGCGACGCCCATGCGCTCGGCCAGCGCGATCGTTCTCTCGATCAGCCGCTCGTCGTGCGTGGCGACGGCGGTGTACGCCCCGCCCGCGAACATGCGCTCGACGAGGCGCATGTAGGCGGCGTCGACGTCGGCCTTGCGCGGGTAGGCGACGTCGGGCGACTCGAGGTACGCGCCCTTGACGAGGCGGAGGTTCGGCTGCAGCGGCAGCAGCGACTCGAGATCGGCCGGCGTGCGGTAGAGGTACGACTGCAGCACGGTGCCGACCGCGTCGCGCCCGTCCGCCCGCAGGCGCCGGTAGATGCCGAGCGTCTGGTCGACGAGGCCCGAGTGCTCCATGTCGAGGCGGATGAAGGTGCCGAGCGTCGCGGCCCGGTCGACCAGCCGGGTGACGTTCGCATACGCCAGTTCCTCGTCGAGCAGCAGACCGAGGTGCGTGAGCTTGAGCGCGATGTTGACGCGCAGGCCGCGTGCGGCGATGTCGTCGAGGATCTGCTCGTACTGCGCGGTGACCGACTCGGCCTCGGCGGCCGAGAGCACGTCCTCGCCGAGCAGCGTCGTGTTGGCTGCGAGGCCGCTCGCGTTGAGGCGCGCGAGCACCTCGGCCGCCTCGCGAAACGTCTCGCCGGCGACGAAGCGCTGCGCGCCGAGGCGCATGCCGTGCTTGCCGACGATCCTGCCCATGCGCTCACTGCGGGCGGCAGCGAGGATGCCCTTGCGCAGCGCCCCGTTGACGCGCTGCGAGACGGCTGCAGCGGCCGAGCCGCCGGAGCCTGCGCTCACGCCGCCGCCGTTTCGAGCAGGGCGTCCACGGAGCGCTCGAGATCGGCGCGCTCGTCGCGATCGAGCGGCCGCAGGGGAGCGCGCACGTCGCCCTGAATGGCCACGCCGCGATGGGCGCACACCGTCTTGAGCGCTGCCGGCATGGGGAAGCGCTCGAGTGTCATGCGCGCGGCCTTGGCGCGCTCGGTGGCCTCGGGCGTCGCCTCGCGGACGGCCGCGACCGTCAGCTCGGGGAACGCCGAGGCAAGCGCGGAGATCGCGCCGATCGCGCCGCGGGCGAGGCCCTGGGCGATCAGCGCCTCGGGACCCACGAAGATGTCGAGGCCGTCGATCAGGTAGGGCTCGAAGCGCTCCCAGGGCGCCTCCGACACCTTGAGCCCGGCCAGGTTCGAGACGCGCTCGCGCAGCCGCTCGATCACCGCCAGCGGGATGGGATAGCCACTCCGTGCCGTGAACGCGTAGATGTAGAACGGCAGCGGCGCGCAGGCCCCGGCGGCCGCCGCGAGGTGCTCGAGCAGGGCGCGATCGTCGAGGATGAAGTACGGCGGGGCGATCACCGAGACGCCGACCGCGCCGGCCTCGGCGGCGTGCGCCGAGAGACGCGTCGTGTCCGCGGTCGTCTGGGCGCCGCAGTGCGCCATGATCGCGAGCCGCGAACCCGCCGCGGCGAGGTAGGTCTCGAGCGCGCGCTCGCGCTCGGGGATGCTCAGCACCATGCCCTCGCCCGCGGTGCCGCACACGAGCGCTCCGTCGACTCCGCCTGCGACGAGGAAGTCTGCGACGTGCCCGATGCCGGGCTCATCGAGGCGTGTTCCGCCGTCCAGCAACGGCGTCACCGCCGCCGCGTACACGCCTCGCAGTTCAGTCATGAGTGAGAGATCCCCTGTGGTCGCCGGTGGACGTGATCTGCATGGGAGTGCCAGCATAGGCAGCTATCGACGAATGAGAGACGAGAGGAGCGCCATGCCGACCATTCGCGCCAACGGCCTCGACCTGGCCTACCAGATCGACGGCGACCATCCCGAGACGCTCGTCCTCGTGAACGGGCTCGCCGACGACAAGGAGTCATGGGAGGCGCAGACCCCGGCGCTGTCGGAGCGCTACCGCGTCGTCAGCTACGACAACCGCGGCGTCGGGGCCTCGCCGACCCCGCCCGGTCCGTACACCACGGCCCAGATGGCCGAGGATCTCGCGGGTCTCGTCGACGGCCTCGGCATCGAGCGCTTCCACCTCCTCGGGGTGTCGATGGGCGGGATGATCGCACAGGAGTATGCGATCGCGCACGCCGAGCGCCTGCTCTCGGCGTCGTTCTGCTGCACCTACTCCCATCCAGGGCCGTTCTGCCTGCGGATGTTCCAGTGCTGGCGCGATCTCGTCCCGACGCTCGGGGTGGGCTTCACGCAGCGCGAGGTCATCCTGTGGGGCTTCACGACCGACTTCTTCGAGCAGCGCGAGGACGAGCTGCGCGAGTTCGAGCGCGTGATGGCCGCCAACCCGCAGCCGCTCGACTCCTACCTCGCCCAGCTCTCGTCGATCGAGACCCACGACACCCGTGGGCGTCTCGGCGCGGTCACGTGCCCCTCGATGACGCTCGTCGGCGAGGAGGACATCCTCATCTATCCGAAGCTCTCGCGCCGCCTGCACGACGAGCTGCCGCACTCGCAATGGGTCGAGGTCGCCGGCGGGCACGGCTGCATGTGGGAGCACCCCGAGCCGTTCAACGCGGCGGTGCTGGCGTTCCTGGCGACGGTGCGACCGGACTGAGCAGTTGCCCGAGTAGGTGCGCCTCGAGCTCGGCGAAGAGCGGGTCGGTGAGCGTCGCGAGGGTACGCGGGCGGGGGAGGGGCACTGCGAGCTCGGCCACCACCGTGCCGGGTCGTGGCGACAGCACGTAGATGCGGTCGGCCAGATAGACGGCCTCGCGCACGTCGTGGGTGATCAGCAGCACGGTCCAGCGGAAGCGCTCCCAGACCGACTCGAGCCAGCGCTGCATCTCTGTGCGCGTGAGCGCGTCGAGCGCGCCGAACGGCTCGTCGAGCAGCAGCACGTCGCACTCCTGCACGACGGTGCGCAGGAGCGCGGCGCGCTGCCGCATGCCGCCCGAGAGCTCGAACGGATATGCGGTCTCGAAGCCGTCGAGACCGAAGGTCGCGAGCAGGGGACGGACACGCTCGCGTGCCTCGCGCCGGCGCATCCCGCGTACCTCGAGACCGAGCGTCGCGTTGTCGAGCACGCGCCGCCACGGCAGCAGAGCGTCGGACTGCGGCATGTAGGCGAAGCGGCCGCTGCGGCCATCGCCGAGCTCGCCATCCACCCGCACCTCGCCGGCGTTCGCGGGCGTTCCACCCGTGAGGATCGAGAAGGCGGTCGACTTGCCGCAGCCGCTCGGCCCGAGGACCGCGACGAACTCGCCGCTACGCGCCTCGAGCGAGAGGTCGCGCAGGACCTCGAGGTCGCCGAACCGTTTGTCCAGGCCGCGCACTTCGAGCTTCGCCACGGCGCCGCTCACTCCCGTCCGCCGTGGCGCGAGAGGCGGTACCACGGAATCGCCAGCCGCTCGACGACGTAGGTGAGCGCGAAGAGGGCGAGCGTCAGCACTGCGCTCACGAGCACCGCGGCGAGCACGAGGTCGGTGCGGAAGGAGTTCTTGGCGTTCTCCATGTAGATGCCCAGGCCCTCGCTCGCCCCGGCGTACTCGGCGAAGATCGCGGCCACGACCGCGTAGGTGATCGCGATGCGCAGGCCGGCGAAGAAGAACGGCAGGGCGGTCGGGAAGCGCACCGAGCGAAACACGCGCGCCCGACTCGCGCCCATCGAGCGCAGCAGCGCCTCGGTCTGTGGCTCGCTGGCCCCGAAGCCCTCGGCGAGCGCGACCGTGATCGGGAAGAAGGTGACGAGCGCGACGATCAGGATCTTGGGCGTGAGGTCGAACCCGAACCACAGCACCATGAGCGGCGCGATCGCCACGATCGGGAGCGTCTGCGAGACGACCAGCAGCGGCATGATCGCCCGTCGCACGTGCGCCGAGGAGTCGACGAGCACCGCGAGCACGACCCCGACGCCGAGCGAGAGCGCGAAGCCCGCGAGCGTCGCGCGCAGCGTCGCGAGCGTGTTGGCCCAGAGGTCGCCGCGGTTCTCCCACGTGACGGAGAGCACCCGGCTGGGCGCCGGCAGCACGTCGTTGCCGATCCCGCTGAGCTTCGCGTAGAGCTGCCAGCCTGCGACCGCGAGCACGACGATCGCAAACGGCGACAGGATGGCCGGCGCGCGGCGGCGCAGCGTGGCCATCAGGTGCGCTTGGGCAGGTACGCGTCCGTGAAGTACGCGGCGTAGTCGGGCGCGCGCGTGATCTTGTTCCCGTTGGCGTCCGTGAGCACACCGGCCGCAAAGAGGAAGCCGACGTAGCCCTTCCACGCGGCGAGCGTCTGCGTGCCCACCCGCCCGGAGGCGTCCTTGTAGTAGCTCCTGGCCATCAGCGCCGCGCTCTCGTAGACGAGCTCGGGCCGGGTCAGCGCCTGCCGGTTGGCGGCGATCAGGATCTTCGCTGCGGCGCGCGGGTGATCCGCCGCGTACTGGTAGCCGCGCGTCGTCGCGGCCAGGAAGCGTCGCGCGACGCCGGGATTCGCGTGGAGGTATTTCGTACTCGAGGCGATCAGCGCCGAGTACTCCGGCGGTACGCCGTAACGCGCCAGTTTGAAGGTCTTGAGCGGCTTGCCGACGAGCCTCGCCTGGATCACTTCCCAGGTCGCGAGCGGCAGCGTGAAGTCGGCCTTCCCGCGGTAGACGGCGTCGTAGGCGGAGGTGTTGAGCGTGACGTCCTTGAAGGTTCCCGTGCCGCCCGCGTTGCGGATCACGGTCTGCAGAAGCGGCTTCTCGTCAGGCGAGCCGAAGCCCGCGTAGGTCTTGCCGTCGAGATCCTTGGGCGTCTTGATGTCGGTGCGGTCGGCCCGCACGCCGATCTCGAGCGCCGTGTGCTGCAGCACCGCGAACACCGATGTCACGTCCAGGCCCGCCCCGCGCGCGAACGCGACGCCGGCCGAGTAGGAGAAGCCGAAGTCGGCCTTGCCGTGGCCGATCAGCGTCTCGGGCGCCGTGTTGGCGTACGGGAGGATCGTGAGATCGATGCCGGCGGCCTTGTAGTACCCGAGCTTCTGCGCGACGTAGATGCCGGTGTGATTGGTGTTGGGCGTCCAGTCGAGCGCGACGGACACCGTGTCGCGCGCCGGTCGCGCCTGCGATGGCACGGCGGTGCAGGTCCATGCGACGACGCACAGGACGATGGTGAACAGCGAGCGCTTCACGAGTTACTCCCTCCGCTGGCATTACCCAGTTCAGGTTCGCGGGTCCCGAGCAACGCTCGGTCTCAGCCAGACAATCGGCACCCCGGTTTCGAGCAAGGCTAGCGCTATCGTGACTCGCATGGAGACGTGGGATGCGATCAGAGCGCGGCGCAACGTCCGCGAGTTCACCGCCCGGGCCATTGGCGACGCCGATCTCGATCGGATCCTCGAGGCCGGACGGCGCGCGCCGTCCTCGCGCAACTGGCAGCCGTGGGACTTCATCCTCGTGACCGACCGCTCGCAGCTGCCCGAGCTCGCGAAGGTGTGGCGAGGCGCGGGGCATGTGGCCGGTGCCGCCGCGGCGATCGTCTGCCTCGGCCCGGTGCTCGACGACCCGCGCCAGAACGGCTGGCTGCAGTACGACCACGGCCAGGCCACGATGAGCATGGCGCTCGCCGCCGCCGACCTCGGCATCGGCACAAGCCATGCGGCCGTGGCCGACCAGGATCTCGCGCGAACGCTGCTCGGCTTCCCGGATGACCGCTTCGCGGTCTCGCTGCTCTCGCTGGGCTACCCCGTCGATCGCCCGCTGGTGCCGCTCAAACGGCCCGACCGGCGTCCATTCGACGAGGTCGTCCACCGCGACCGCTGGTAGCGGGCGCGAGGCGGGCTAGCAGACCGGAGGGTCGAACTCCCCGGCGACGGCGGCCTCGCACTCCTGCGCCTCGGCCACCTCGCATGCGGCTTCCTGTGCGCAGTCGAGCGGGCCGGCTGCGCCGGCGCGTGCCAGCAGGTCGTTGAGCGTCGCACGCTCGTCGCTGCTCAGCGCCACCAGGATCTCGTCGTCCACGGCCTCGAGCGCGCGGTCGACGAGGGCGAGCACGCGCTCGCCCTCGGCCGAGAGCTCGATGATGCCCCGTCGCCGGTCGGTGCGGTCGCGGCGGCGGACGATCAGCTCGGCGTCCTCGAGTTCGTTGAGCAGGGCGACGAGATTGGATGCGTCGACGCCGAGTGCCTCGATGAGGGTCTGCTGCGGCGAAGGGCCGTGATCGCTCAGGTACGTCAGGGCCACCAGATGGCGCGCCCGCAACCCGAGCGGCGCAACGGCCCGCTCGAACTGGCGGCGCATCGCTCGCGCCAGCCGCGTGATGAGCACGGTGGAGCGCGCAGCTCCAGCAGGAGCGATCGGCTGAGACGGCGTCAGCATGGACATTTCTAGTGTACGACCCTGTCAATCATTCGTATTTGCTAACGATGGGTGGGTGCGAAACGTTCCATCGACGAGCCTGAGGAGTCTCCGTGAGTTTCGTCCTCCCCGATCCCGGCGCACCGAACGCCGAATTCGAGCGTCCCGCCGACCCCGCGCGACTCGAGCGGGTCTCGCTCGCCCTGCAGGCGCGCGGGTTCAAGGCGCAGGTCGCCGCGAGTGGTGCGGAGGCCCGGCAGATCGTGCTCGATGGGATCCCGCTCGGCGCCGAGGTGCACACGGCGCTCTCGCAGACGGTGATCGACGTGGGCATCGCCTCCGAGATCGACGAGTCCGGCCGCTATGACTCGCTGCGCGTCAAGCTCGCCCAACTCGATCGCGAGACGCAGGCGCGGGAGATGCGCAAGCTCGGCGCCGCGCCCGACTACCTGGTCGGCAGCGCGCACGCGATCACCGACGGTGGCGTCGTGATCGTCGGCTCGGGCTCCGGCAGCCAGCTCGGCGCGATCGCGTATGCGGCGGGCGCCGTCTTCCTCGTGGTCGGTCACCAGAAGCTGGTTGCGACCCTTGACGAGGGGCTGCGGCGTCTGCGCGAGTACAGCCTGCCGCGCGAGTATCTGCGCATGCAGGGCGCCGGGTATCCCGGAAGTCTGCTCGCGAAGACGCTGGTGGTCGAGCGTGAGCCTCGTGGCCGGATCACCGTGATCCTCGTAGCCGAGACGCTCGGGTTCTGACCCCTGGCGGGACGATGGCCGCTGAGCGAGCGACCGCGGTGCTCGTATGCGAGCGATGCGCGTTGTGGCAAAGCTCCCCCGATCGAGGGGAGTCGCCGTCGCTCGATACGGGGATAACCTCAGATGTCTCTCTTGCCACGAGCCGGGCTCGCCCTGACGGCCACGCTCTTCGCCCTGATGACCGCGAGCACCGCACTCGCCGCCACTCCTGCTGGGACAGTGTCGGAGTTTTCGGCTGGCATTGGCGCGA